>NZ_JAMGBC010000001.1:903000-1204000 GCF_023516495.1 Sphingomonas anseongensis | reverse complement strand
CTACGAGATCTGGCGGTCCTCGGGCTCCGTCATTGTCCTAATTTTCGGGCTGATGATGGCGGCTGGAGCAGCGAAGCTGGCATATGATGCCTTCAACCACACCCCGACGATCAAGTTCGATCGTGACACATTGTGGGTCCGCAAGACGTTCGGGGGGGTCGCAGAAATTCCTTGGCGCGAAGTCCACAGCATCAAGCTGATGGTTTTCACAATGAAGTACGCGGGCGTGTTTCCGGTCGGGAAGCATCAATATTTGGAGATTACCTGCGAAGGCGGCATTTTCGGCGCCCAACGTTTCAGGGTGTCCACTGAGACAATGCGGCTGCCTGCCGGAGGCGCCGCGGAAATCGCGTTGATTCTCCAGGCCGCGCACATCGAGGCGGTCGGCGTGGCAGGCGTTGCAATGGCGGGTGCCGGAGAGCGCGGCTGGGGAGTCGATCTGCCGACAGAAGAGCAGCCCGGGTCGGACTTCGACGCCGATGCGGCGCTCGCTCGCTACCTCGCATCGAAGGAATCGGAGACGCGGCAACCGTCGTCGCCGTCGCCCGCGAGGATGGCCATGCCCGAGCGGCCGGTGTTCGGGCGTAAGACGAGCTAGTTGCCAACCGCCTCACGCCGCTGCACGACTAGGCGATGGCGCAATCGCTCCACGACGTTTCGGACCCGCGCAACGCGTCGGTCTTCATCGACATCAACGGCGAACTGAAGCCGCGCGAGCAGGCGGTGGTTTCGGTGTTCGACAGCGGCTTCATGCTCGGCGACGGTGTCTGGGAGGGGCTTCGGGTCCACAAGGGCCGCATCTCCTTCCTCAATCGCCACCTCGACCGGCTGTTCGAGGGCGCGAAAGCGATCGCGATGGACATCGGCCTGTCGCGCGAAGCGTTGGCCAAGCGGCTCTACGACACGCTCGATGCCAACGATATGAGCGAGGGAGTCCATATCCGGCTGATGGTGACTCGCGGAGTGCGGTCAACGCCCTACCAGGACCCGCGGGTCGTGGTTGGCGGAGCGACCGTCGTCATCATCCCCGAATACAAGCAGCCGCCCGAGGGCATTCACGAGCGCGGCCTCAAGCTGTTCACCGTCCACGTCCGTCGCGGCGATCCGGCAGTGCAGGATCAGAAGATCAATTCGCACTCCAAGCTCAACTGCATCCTTGCTTCGATTCAGGCGACGCAGGCCGGGGCAGACGAAGCCCTGATGCTCGACCCGCATGGCTTCGTCGCGACCTGCAATTCCACGCACTTCTTCATTGTCCGGAAGGGCGAGGTGTGGACCTCGAGCGGCAAATATTGCCTCGGCGGCATTACCCGCGGGCTCGCTTTGGAAGTCGCCCGCGAGGCCGGCATTCCCGCGATCGAAAAGGACTTCTCGCTGACCGACGTCTATGGCGCGGACGAAGCGTTCGTCACCGGCACCTTCGCCGGAATCGTCCCGGTTCGGGAGGTCGACGGACGCAAGTTGACCGACGGCCGCGGCCCGATAGTCGAACGGCTGCAGCGGCTATACCTGGAGCGCGTGGAGCGCGACGTGGCGGAGCAAGTTCGTCCGTGACCATCCGCATCGCGATGTGGTCGGGGCCTCGGAACCTCTCCACCGCGATGATGCGCAGTTTCGAAAGCCGGGCGGACACGTTCGTGACAGACGAGCCTTTCTACGGCTGCTTCCTGACCGACACCGGCCTTCAGCATCCGATGCGCGACGAGGTCATCGCCTCGATGGATTGCGACTGGCGGACGGTAATGGATGAACTCCGCGGCGATCCGACCGGCGGATCGCCCATCTGGTACCAGAAGCACATGTGGCACATGATGGTCGGCCCCGTCGGCTATGAGGATTTCGCCGGCTTTCGCCATGCCTTCCTGATCCGCGAGCCCGAGCGGATGATCGCTTCCTATCTGAAGAAGCGCGAGGCGGCGCGGTTCGAGGATTTCGGGCTCGAGAAGCAGGCGGAGTTCTTCGAGCGCGAGGCGGATCGGCTAGGACATCCCCCTCCGGTGATCGACGCGAACGACGTTCTTGCGGACCCCGAGCGCGTGTTGTCGAAGCTGTGCGGCGCGCTGGGCATCGCCTGGGATCCGGCGATGCTCCGCTGGGCTCCCGGCCGCCGGGAAACGGACGGAGTCTGGGCGGCGCATTGGTACAATGCGGTGGAGAAGAGCACGGGTTTCGGCGAACCGGACTCTGATCCTGTCGAGCTGACCGAAGCCGATCAGCGTCTCGCCGACCGGATGCGGCCCTATTACGGGCGGTTGGCGGCGCACAGGATCACCGCCGAAGCGTGATTCGACGTTCTCTTTCCAATGTGGAAAGATTTCACTTGCCAATATGGAAAGTGACGACTACTCACTTTCCGAACTGGAAAGTAATGGAGTCGTTGGATGACCGAAGCGGAGAACCAAAGAAGCGCTGCCGAGGCGCTGGAAAGCGTCAGGCAGGGCCGTTCACGCCTTGCGGCCGAATCGTCCCTGCCCTGGTGGCGGCACTGGCTGATCGGCCTCTTGTTCGGAGTGCTGGTTGGAGCGCAGGGATATCCGCTCCCGATCCCGACGTTCGGAAGCGCCGCAGTGGTGATCGCAATCGCAATCATCGCCCGCTCCGATCGGCGACGGCACGGCTTCTTCATCAACGGCGTTCGCCGCGGGCCGACTTTGCCGGTGTCGATCGCGTTCCTAGTCATCGCGCTCGCAGCCGTTTTCGGCGCCGTCTATTGCGGACATGACCTCCACCGGCCCGAGCTCGGAGCGCTGCTTGGGTTGCTGATGGTTCCGGTGGGCGCGCTCTATTCCCTAGCGTGGCGCCGCGCGTACCAGCGCGAGCTAAGAAGCGACCGATGAGCCTCGATCCCCTCATCCACCCGCCGGCGCGGCTTCAGATCATGGCGGTGCTCGGCGGCGTTTCGGAAATGGAGTTCGCCAAGCTCCGCGAGATTCTGGGAGTCAGCGATTCGGTGCTGTCGAAGCATATCTCGGCGCTGATGCAGGCGGATTACGTCCGACAGCGCAAAGCAGCGCTCGACGGTCGGCAGCGCACCTGGCTGATCAGGACAGGCCCAGGCCGCCGCGCCTTCGAAGCGCATATCGCCGAGTTGCAGCGGATAGCGGGGCTCGTCCCGAGAAAGTGACCTGCCGCTATTTCCGCTCGTAGGTGGCGGTGAGCTGGGCGAGCCCGATCTTGTGCTTCAGCGCCTCACCTTCGACCTCTTCCACCTTCGCAATGGCGGGCAGCGACAGCGTGTCGATGTCCAGCGCGTACAGCTTGAATCGATAATGGTGCGGTCCGTGCCCCTTCGGCGGGCACGGGCCCCCGTAGCCGGGCTTGCCGAAGCCGTTGACGGCCTGCTTGCCGATCGGCTGGCCGAGCGCGATCGACCGCGTCCCGGGCGGGATGTCGTAAACTCCCCAATGCCTGAATGTGCCGCTCGGTGCATCGGGGTCGTCCATGACGAGTGCGAGGCTCTTTGTTCCTGCCGGCGGTTCGTCCCAGCTTAGTTGGGGCGATTGGTCCACTCCGTCACAGGTGAAGGGCTGCGGGATCGGACGGCCATCTTCCATGTCCCGGCTGCTCATGGCGAACCGGGCGACGGTGCTGCTTTCGTTCATTTGATTTGCCTCCGTTGCGGCCCCGCAACTCGCAAGCGCGGTGAGCAGCAACACCGGAGTCAGCCGTTTCCACATGTCATGGCTCCCCATTCGTGGTCGCGGGCGGAAAAGCAACGAGACGGGCCCTTGTCCGTTCCGCCGCTCGCCCCACATAGGCGCTGTCCTACCCGACAGGCGTTGACGCTGGCGGGCTCCACAGCTATGTGGCCGGCCGTCCGCACGACCTGTTTTCCCAGTTAGCGAGCGGGCAAAGAGCTGAACATTGCTCAACTTGCGCGTCGCCAGGCGGCCGAACGGCTGCTCAGGCTCCGCGCTTTTTCTGTTGGGCAAAGTAACCGCGGGGCTTTCCCGCATATAACAAGGTGAAGGGCTTCATGCCGACGATTAATCAGCTGATCCGCAAGGGTCGCGAACCGCAGAAGGCCAAGTCGAAGGTCCCTGCGATGGAGCAGAATCCGCAGAAGCGCGGAGTTTGCACCCGAGTCTATACGACGACCCCGAAGAAGCCGAACTCGGCTCTTCGCAAGGTTGCGAAGGTCCGCCTGACCAACCAGCGCGAAGTGATCAGCTACATCCCCGGCGAGGGCCACAACCTGCAGGAGCACAGCGTCGTGCTGATCCGCGGCGGGCGCGTGCGCGACCTTCCGGGCGTTCGCTATCACGTGCTTCGCGGAGTGCTCGACACCCAAGGTGTCAAGGATCGCCGCCAGTCGCGGTCCAAGTACGGCGCCAAGCGTCCCAAGTAATCCAGAGCAGTAAGCCCCGGACAGGTTCCGGAAACGGCTGAAGAGAAAGGAAGCTCACTATGTCCCGTCGTCGTCGCCCCGAGAAGCGCGAGATCCTGCCCGACCCGAAGTTCGGGGACGAGGTCCTCTCCAAGTTCATGAACAGCGTCATGCTGGACGGCAAGAAGTCGGTCGCCGAGAACATCGTTTACGGTGCTCTCGACAATGTCGAAGCGCGCCTGAAGAAGGAGCCGCTGTCGGTCTTTCACGACGCGCTCAACAACGTGAAGCCGGGCATCGAAGTCCGCTCCCGCCGGGTTGGCGGCGCCACCTACCAGGTACCGGTCGAGGTTCGCCCGGAGCGCGCCCAGGCTCTCGCCATCCGCTGGCTGATCACCGCCGCTCGCGCGCGTTCTGAAAAGACGATGGCCGGCCGGCTTTCGGGCGAGCTGATGGACGCCTCGCAGAATCGCGGAAACGCGGTGAAGAAGCGGGAAGACACGCACCGCATGGCCGAGGCGAACCGCGCCTTCAGCCACTACCGCTGGTAATTTTCGCACCTATATCGTGGCTAGCCGGCCGTTGTCGGCTCCCCACATCGCCAAGGAAGAACTGAAATGGCCCGCAGCCATCCGCTCGAACGCTATCGCAACATCGGCATCATGGCTCACATCGATGCCGGCAAGACGACGACGACCGAGCGAATCCTCTACTACACCGGCAAGTCCTACAAGATCGGCGAAGTCCACGAGGGCTCGGCGACCATGGACTGGATGGAGCAGGAGCAGGAGCGCGGGATCACCATTACGTCCGCTGCGACCACGACCTTCTGGAAGGCCGAGGACGGCGAAGGCCCCGAGCACCGCATCAACATCATCGACACTCCCGGCCACGTCGACTTCACGATCGAGGTCGAGCGTTCGCTTCGAGTGCTCGACGGCGCGGTCGCGGTGTTCGACGGCGTTGCGGGCGTCGAGCCGCAGTCGGAGACCGTTTGGCGGCAGGCCGACAAGTATGGCGTTCCGCGGATGTGCTTCATCAACAAGCTCGACCGCACCGGCGCCGATTTCTATTTCTGCGTCCAGTCGATCATCGACCGCCTCGGCGCCAAGCCGCTGGTCCTCTACCTCCCGATCGGTGCAGAGAGCGACCTCAAGGGCGTCGTCGACCTCGTCAACATGCGCGGCATCGTCTGGCAGGACGAAAGCCTCGGAGCGAAGTTCGACTATGTCGACATCCCCGAGGAGCTGAAGGAAAAGGCCGCCGAATATCGCCACAACCTGCTCGAGAACGTCGTCGAGCAGGATGACGACGTGATGATGGCTTATCTCGAGGGCGAGGAGCCCGACGCTCCGACTCTCAAGAAGCTGATCCGCAAAGGTACTCTGGCGCGCGCGTTCGTTCCGGTGCTGTGCGGCTCCGCGTTCAAGAACAAGGGCGTCCAGCCGCTTCTCGACGCCGTCGTCGATTACATGCCCAGCCCGATCGACGTTCCGCCGATCAAGGGCGTGAAGCCCGACACCGATATCGAAGACTCGCGCCCGGCCGACGACAATGCGCCGTTCGCCGCGCTTGCGTTCAAGATCATGAACGACCCGTTCGTGGGCACGCTCACCTTCGCCCGCATCTACTCGGGCAAGCTGACCAAGGGCGGCTACCTCAACTCGGTCAAGGACCGGGACGAGAAGATCGGGCGAATGCTCTTGATGCATGCGAACAGCCGCGAGGACATCGACGAGGCTTTCGCCGGCGACATCGTGGCTCTTGCCGGCCTCAAGGAAACGACGACCGGCGACACTTTGTGCGCCAAGAACGCCCCGATCATCCTCGAGCGGATGGAATTCCCCGATCCGGTGATTGAGCTCAGCGTCGAGCCGAAGACCAAGGCTGACCAGGAGCGGATGGGTATCGCGCTCAATCGCCTCGCCGCCGAGGACCCGTCATTCCGGGTATCCACCGACCACGAGTCCGGCCAGACGATCATCAAGGGAATGGGCGAGCTTCACCTCGACATTCTTGTCGACCGCATGAAGCGCGAGTTCAAGGTCGAGGCCAACGTCGGAGCTCCGCAGGTCGCTTATCGTGAATCGCTCGCGAAGCCGGTCGAGGTCACCTACACCCACAAGAAGCAGTCGGGCGGCTCCGGCCAGTTCGGCGAGGTGAAGGTTGCTCTCGAGCCCGGCGAGCGCGGAAGCGGAATCGAGTTCCTCGACGAGATCAAGGGCGGCAACATTCCGCGCGAATATATCCCGTCGGTCGAGAAGGGCATGCGCGAGACCGCTGAGACCGGTTCGCTGATCGGCTTCCCGATCATCGACTTCAAGATCCGGCTGCTCGACGGCAAGTACCACGACGTCGACTCCTCGGCGCTTGCGTTCGAGATCACCGGCCGCGGAGCAATGCGCGAGGCGGCCCAGAAGGCCGGAATCAAGCTGCTCGAGCCGATCATGAAGGTCGAGGTCGTCACCCCCGAGGATTATCTGGGCGACGTCATCGGCGACTTGAACAGCCGGCGCGGGCAGATCCAGGGCACCGACAGCCGCGGCAACGCGCAAGTCGTCGAGGCGATGGTGCCGCTTGCCAACATGTTCGGTTACGTGAACCAGCTGCGGTCGTTCACCCAGGGACGTGCCCAGTACACGATGCAGTTTTCTCACTACGAGGAAGTGCCGCAGAACGTCGCCGACGAGGTGAAGGCTAAGCTGGCATAACGGTAATTTTGTAGCTATGGGCGCGTCCGCGAACGGGCGGCGCGCCCGAATTTTCGAACAACGAGAGGCGTAAAATGGCGAAGGCTAAATTCGAGCGGAACAAGCCGCACGTGAACATCGGGACCATCGGTCACGTCGACCATGGCAAGACGTCGCTGACCGCGGCTATCACCAAGGTGCTGGCCGAGACGGGCGGCGCCACGTACACCGATTACGCGAACATCGACAAAGCCCCCGAGGAGCGCGAGCGCGGAATCACCATTTCGACCGCTCACGTCGAATATGAAACGGCTGCGCGCCACTACGCCCACGTCGATTGCCCGGGCCACGCCGACTATGTGAAGAACATGATCACCGGCGCCGCACAGATGGACGGCGCGATCCTCGTCGTGTCGGCCGCAGACGGCCCGATGCCGCAGACCAAGGAGCACATCCTGCTCGCCAAGCAGGTCGGCGTTCCGACCATGGTGGTCTTCCTCAACAAGGTCGACCAGGTCGACGATCCGGAGCTCCTGGAACTCGTCGAGCTGGAGATCCGCGAGGAGCTTTCCAAGCGCGACTTCGACGGCGACAACATTCCGATCGTCACCGGTTCGGCTCTCGCCGCGCTCGAGGACAAGAACCCCGAGATCGGCCACGACGCCATCCTCAAGCTGATGGCCGCCGTCGACGAGTGGATCCCGACTCCGGAGCGTCCGCTCGACAAGCCGTTCCTGATGCCGATCGAGGACGTGTTCTCGATCTCGGGCCGCGGAACCGTCGTCACGGGCCGCGTCGAGACCGGAATCGTCAAGGTTGGCGACGAAGTCGAGATCGTCGGGATCAAAGACACCGCCAAGACGGTCGTCACCGGCGTCGAGATGTTCCGCAAGCTGCTCGATCAGGGCCAGGCCGGCGACAACATCGGCGCTCTGATCCGCGGCGTCGGCCGTGAAGAAGTCGAGCGCGGCCAGGTTCTGGCCAAGCCCGGCTCGATCACTCCGCACACGGACTTCCAGGCGGAAGTCTACGTCCTGTCGAAGGACGAGGGCGGCCGTCACACGCCGTTCTTCGCCAACTATCGTCCGCAGTTCTACTTCCGGACCACGGACGTGACCGGCGAGGTCGTTCTTCCTGAGGGCACCGAGATGGTCATGCCGGGCGACAACGTCACCCTCGGCGTGAAGCTGATCGCCCCGATCGCGATGGACCAGGGCCTGCGCTTCGCAATCCGCGAAGGCGGCCGGACCGTCGGCGCAGGGGTTGTCGGTTCGATCTCTAAGTAATATAGGGCGCCAGCCGCGCGGCTCCTGAAGGATTCGCGCGGCTCGCACTTTTAACGTTTTGAAATTGGCGGGCCGCGGCTTCTGCTTCGGTTCGCGGGCTCTTTCGCATCGGTAGGGACATGGAAACGCAGAACATCCGGATTCGTCTGAAGGCGTTCGATCATCGAGTGCTCGATCAGGCAACTGGCGACATCGCCGACACGGCGCGTCGCACGGGTGCGTTGATTCGCGGTCCAATCCCCCTTCCGACGCGCATTGAGAAGTTCACCGTCAACCGCTCGCCGCACATCGACAAGAAGTCGCGCGAGCAGTTCGAGGTGAGGACGTACAAGAGGCTGCTCGATATCGTGCAGCCGACCCCGCAGACGGTCGACGCTTTGATGAAGCTGGACCTCGCCGCGGGTGTCGATGTGGAGATCAAGCTGGCGTAATGCCGGCGCTCGCCCTTCGGGGCGTGTCACATCGGGAGATACCGCGGAGCATTAGCTCCGGCTGCGTCCCCGCCGCTCCTTCCAGGGAGCTCTAGCCCAGGCGGGGCACGCGGAAATTTGAACGGGCTGCAAGCACTCGGGGATTTTCCCGTGTGCCTCTGTGTAGGAGCATTTGGTCATGCGCACTGGCGTGATCGCGAAGAAGGTAGGAATGACCCGCCTGTTCCAGGCGGACGGCCGGCATGTGCCCGTGACCGTCCTGCAGCTGGACGGGGTGCAGGTCGTCGGCCGCCGCGAGGCCGATCGCGACGGCTATACCGCCGTCCAGCTCGGCGCCGGCAAGGCGAAGGCGAAGAACATCGCCAAGCCGCAGCGCGCTGCGTTCGGCAAAGCCGAGGTCGAGCCGAAGGCGAAGGTCGTCGAGTTCCGCGTCGCGGAAGATGCCCTGCTCGAGGTCGGTGCCACCCTTAGCGCAGAGCATTTCATTGCCGGCCAGCTCGTTGACGTTTCGGGCGTCACGCAGGGCAAGGGCTTTGCAGGCGCGATGAAGCGCTGGAATTTCCGTGGTCTTCGGGCCACCCACGGCGTCTCGGTCTCGCACCGTTCGCACGGTTCGACCGGCAACCGCCAGGATCCGGGCCGAGTGTTCAAGAACAAGAAGATGGCGGGCCACATGGGCGCCCGCAATCGCACCCAGCAGAATCTCGAGGTCGTTCGCACCGATCCTGCGCGCGGCCTTATCTTCATCAAGGGCTCGGTTCCGGGTCACAAGGGCAGCTGGCTGACCATTCAGGACGCGATCAAGATCCCGCGCCGCGAGGATGCTCCGTACCCGGCCGGCCTGTTCGAGCCGAAGAAGGCCGAAGCCGCCCAGGAAGAGCATGCTCCTGCCGGCCTCGTCGACGAGGGCGCGGTTCACGAGATCCCGGCGCTGCCGAGCGATGCCGAAGTCGCGGCGATCGCAGCGGAGCAGGAAGCCGGTGCCGCTGCTGAAGCCGAGGCCGAGGCCAAGGCTGCGGAAGCGGGCGAAGACAATGCTGGCGGCGCTGCCGAGGGCGATGCCCCGGCTGCCGACGAAAGCAAGGAAGGCTAAGCAATGAAGGTCAAGGTCCAGAACCTCGACTCCGGCAAGGGGGGCGACATCGAGCTCAATGACGCCATCTTTGGCGTCGAGCCGCGCGCTGACATCCTTCACCGCGTCGTGACGTGGCAGCTCACCAACCGCCGCGCTCCCGCGCGTCCGGCCCGTGAGCGCAGCGAGGTCGCGCGCACGGGCAAGAAGTTCGGCCGCCAGAAGGGCGGCGGTACGGCTCGTCACGGCGATCGCCGCGCCCCGATTTTCGTCGGCGGCGGCAAGGCTCACGGCCCGCGTGCCCGGGTGTTCGTGTCGAGCCTCAACAAGAAGGTTCGTGCGCTCGGCCTGAAGATGGCGCTGTCGTCCAAGGCTCGCGAGGGCAACCTCATCGTCGTCGACAATCTCGACCTGCCGCAGGGCAAGACGAAGGAGCTCAAGAACAGGCTCGGCAAGCTCGGCTTCGGCAAGAGCGCGCTGGTGATCGACGGTGACGCGCTCAACGTCGGTTTCGCCCGCGCTTCGTCGAACCTTGAGAGCATCGATCTGATGCCGGCGCTCGGAGCCAATGTTTACGACATCATGCGCCACGAGACGCTGGTCCTGACCCGCGCCGCGGTCGAGAAGCTGGAGGCCCGGTTCAATGGCTAAGAAGCAGCAGGCCGAGGTGAAGGTGAACCACTATGACGTGGTTCTCGCTCCGCACATCACCGAGAAGTCGACGATGCTGTCCGAGCACAACGCCGTCGTGTTCAAGGTCGCGTCGGGCGCCTCCAAGCCGGAGATCAAGGAAGCCATCGAGGCTTTGTTCAACGTCAAGGTCACCGGCGTGAATACCGTCGTGACCAAGGGCAAGAGCAAGCGCTGGAAGGGCAAGCCCTATCAGCGGTCGGACTTCAAGAAAGCGATCATCACTTTGGCCGAAGGCCAGACGATCGACGTGACGAGCGGGATCTAAGCCATGGCACTCAAGCAATATAAGCCGACGAGCCCCGCACGCCGCGGCCTGATCCTCGTCGACAAGTCGGCGCTGTGGAAGGGCAAGCCGGTCAAGACGCTGGTCGAAGGCAAGCGCAAGACCGGCGGCCGCAACAACAAGGGCCATGTTACCAGCCGCGGAATCGCCGGCGGCCACAAGCAGAAGTACCGGATCATCGACTTCAAGCGCCGCACCTGGGACGTTGGGGCCACGGTCGAGCGGCTGGAGTACGACCCCAACCGTTCCGCGTTCATCGCGCTCATCACCTACGAGGGCGGCGAGCAGGCTTATATCATCGCTCCGCAGCGTCTCGCTCCGGGCGACAAGGTCATCGCCGGCAAGAAGGTCGACGTGAAGCCGGGCAATGCAATGGAGGTCGGCCAGATGCCGGTCGGAACCATCGTCCACAATGTCGAGCTTAAGCCCGGCAAGGGCGGCCAGATCGCCCGCGCCGCAGGCACCTATGTGCAAGTCGTCGGCCGCGACAAGGGAATGGTCATCGTCAGGCTGAATTCAGGCGAGCAGCGCTACGTGCGCTCCGACTGCATGGCCACCGTTGGCGCAGTGTCCAACCCGGACAACGCCAACCAGACGCTGGCCAAGGCGGGCCGCACTCGCTGGATGGGCAGGCGCCCGCTGACCCGCGGCGTCGCCAAGAACCCGGTCGACCATCCGCACGGCGGTGGTGAAGGCCGGACCTCGGGCGGCCGTCATCCGGTCACTCCGTGGGGCAAGCCGACCAAGGGTGCCCGCACTCGTAACAACAAGGCGACGGACAAGTTCATCATCCGGTCCCGCCACGCGAAGAAGAAGGGTTAAGCAATGGCCCGTTCCGTCTGGAAAGGCCCGTTTGTCGAGCTTTCGCTGCTGAAGAAGGCCGAGAGCGCTCAGGACAAGGGTGGCCGTGCGCCGATCAAGACTTGGTCGCGCCGTTCGACGATCCTGCCGCAGTTCGTCGGCCTCACCTTCAATGTCTACAACGGCCGCAAGTTCGTGCCGGTGTCGGTCAATGAGGACATGGTCGGCATGAAGCTGGGCGAGTTCGCTCCGACCCGCACCTTCCACGGCCACGCCTCCGACAAGAAGGGCAAGCGCTGATGGGCAAGCAGGCTGCACCCCGCAAGGTGAGCGACAAGGAAGCGCTCGCCGTCGGCAACACCATCCGTGGCTCGGCCCGCAAGCTGAACCTGGTTGCTCAGTTGATCCGCGGCCGGAAGGTCGAGGAAGCTCTGAACATCCTCAAGTTCTCGCCCAAGGGCATGGCCGACGATGTCCGCAAGGTGCTCGCAAGCGCGGTCGCCAATGCGGAGAACAACCACAATCTCGACGTCGACGCCTTGGTGGTCGCCGAGGCGAGCGTCGGGAAGTCGCTCTCGATGAAGCGTTTCGCGACCCGCGCACGCGGCCGCTCGAGCCGCATCGTCAAGCCGTTCAGCCGAATTCGCGTCGTCGTTCGCGAGCAGGAAGAAGCGTAGATATGGGCCAGAAATCCTCACCTGTCGGGCTTCGCCTGCAGATCAACCGTACCTGGGACAGCCGCTGGTTCGCGGAAGGCCAGGATTACGGCCGGCTTCTGCTCGAGGACCTCAAGATCCGCCGCTACATCCTCGACCTGCTTCCGCAGGCGGCGATTTCGAAGGTGGTGATCGAGCGTCCGGCGAAGATCTGCCGGATTTCCATCTACGCTGCCCGCCCCGGTGTGATCATCGGCAAGAAGGGCGCGGACATCGAGAAGCTGCGCAAGGCGCTGCAGGCGATGACCTCCAGCGACGTCAGCCTCAACATCGTCGAGATCCGCAAGCCGGAAGTCGACGCGAAGCTCGTCGCCCAGGGCGTTGCCGACCAGCTTGAGCGCCGTATCGCGTTCCGCCGGGCAATGAAGCGCGCGGTTCAATCCGCCCTGCGCCTCGGTGCCGAGGGCATCCGGATCACCTGCGCCGGCCGTCTTGGCGGCGCCGAGATCGCTCGCACCGAATGGTACCGCGAGGGCCGCGTGCCGCTGCATACGCTGCGCGGCAACGTCGATTACGCCGAGGCGGAAGCGCACACCGCTTACGGCGTCTGCGGAGTGAAAGTGTGGATCTTCAAGGGCGAGATCCTGGGTCACGACCCGACCGCCCAGGACCGGCTGATGATGGAGGCTCAGACCTCCGGAGTTCGCCCGGCCCGCGAAGACCGCGGTCGCTAAGGCTTTAGGAACAAACGATGCTGCAACCCAAGCGCACAAAATTCCGCAAGGCCTTCAAGGGCCGCATCCATGGCAATGCCAAGGGCGGGACCGAGCTCAACTTCGGCGCCTTCGGCCTCAAGGCCATGGAGCCGGACCGGATCACCGCTCGCCAGATCGAGGCGGCTCGCCGCGCGATCCAGCGCCACATCAAGCGCGCCGGACGGCTCTGGATCCGAGTGTTCCCGGATGTTCCCGTCAGCTCCAAGCCGGCGGAAGTCCGCATGGGCTCGGGCAAGGGAAGCCCGGAATTCTGGGTTGCCCGGGTGAAGCCCGGTCGCATCCTGTTCGAGCTCGACGGAATTCCCGGCCCGCTCGCCAAGACCGCTTTTGAGCGCGCAGCCGAAAAGCTGCCGATCAAGACCAAGGTCATCGCTCGCCTGGGCGAGACCCTGGTTGAGGAGGACCGTTAGAAATGGCCGCGATCGACGATCTCAAGGTCAAGACCGACGACCAGCTTCAGCAGGAGCTGCTGCAGCTGAAGCGTGAGCAGTTCAACCTTCGCTTCCAGTCGGCGACCAATCAGCTCGAGAAGCCTTCGCGAGTGACGGAGGTCCGCAGGACCATCGCGCGGATCAAGACGCTTCAGAACCAGCGCGCCCGCGAAGCGGCGAAGGCGTAAGGGAGATTATTTGAGATGCCAAAGCGCGTCCTGATCGGAACCATCGTTTCGGACAAGGGTGACAAGACCGTCACCGTCCGCGTCGATCGGCGGGTGAAGCACCCGCTGTACGGAAAGATCATCCGCCGTTCGAAGAAGTACCACGCGCACGATGCGGACAATGCGTACCGCACCGGCGAAGAGGTGCGCATCGAAGAGTGCAAGCCGATTTCGAAGCACAAGACCTGGACGGTCATCGAGCGCATCGGTGCGGCCAAGGTGGCGGCGGTAGAGATCAACGAGCCGGACGTGCTGGCTTCCGAGATGGAGCCGAGCGCGGAGGCGAAGGCCGAGAAGGCGCAGCCGGAGAAGGCTGAAAAGCCGGCGAAGGCAGAGAAGGTCGAAAAGACCGAGAAGAAACCCGCCAAGCCCTCGAAGGGCAAAGGCAAGGCGAAAGCCGAAGACGTCGCTGAAGCGGACGCTTGAGCGGATTTGGAAGAGGATAGGGTCGAACAATGATCCAGATGCAGTCAAACCTGGACGTCGCGGACAACAGCGGCGCGAAGCGCGTCCAGTGCATCAAGGTGCTTGGCGGCTCGAAGCGCCGGGTTGCCGGTGTGGGCGACATCATCGTCGTTTCCGTCAAGGAAGCGGCTCCGCGCGGCCGAGTGAAGAAGGGCGACGTTCACCGCGCGGTGATCGTTCGCACGGCCAAGGACATCCGCCGTCCCGACGGTTCGGTGATCCGCTTCGATTCGAACGCGGCAGTGCTGGTCAACAAGGCGGACGAGCCGATCGGAACGCGCATCTTCGGCCCGGTCGTTCGCGAGCTTAGGGCGAAGAAGCACATGAAGATCATCAGCCTCGCCCCGGAGGTTTTGTAATGGCCCAGAAGATCAAGAAGGGCGACACGGTCGTGGTGCTTGCCGGCAAGGACAAGGGCCGCAGCGGCGAGGTCACGAAGGTGATTCCGAAGGACGACAAGGTCGTCGTTTCGGGGGTCAACGTGCATGCCCGCCACCGCAAGCCGTCGCAGCTGAACCCGCAGGGCGGGATCGAGCGCAAGGAAGCGCCGCTGCACATTTCGAACGTCGCGATCGCCGATCCCAAGGACGGCAGCCCGACCCGCGTCCGCTTCGAGGAGCGTGACGGCAAGAAGGTGCGCGTCGCAGCCAAGTCCGGAGAGCTGATCAATGGCTGACAACGAAAACAAGATCGACGAGGCCGAGCAGGTCGAGCCGACCGAGACCAAGGCTGTCGAGGCTGAGGCCACCGGGACCAAGGCTGACGAGGCCGAGCAGGCTGAAAAGCCGGCGAAGGCTGAGAAGGCTGAGAAGGCCGAGAAGAAAGCCGGCAAGGCGTCGTCGAAGCCGGCCGACTATATGCCGCGCCTGAAGACCGACTATGAGGACCGCATCGTCAAGGCGATGACCGAGAAGTTCGGCTACAAGAACCGGCTCGAAGTTCCGCGTCTCGACAAGATCGTCGTGAACATGGGCGTCGGCGAGGCGACCCAGGACAAGAAGAAGGTCGAAGCGGCCGCCGCCGAGATGGAGGCGATCGCCGGCCAGAAGCCTGTGATCACCAAGGCGAAGAAGTCGATCGCACAGTTCAAGCTGCGCGAAGGCATGCCGATCGGCTGCAAGGTCACGCTTCGCCGCGACCGCATGTACGAATTCCTGGACCGGCTGGTCACCGTCGCACTTCCGCGAGTCCGCGACTTCAGGGGCCTCAACCCCCGGTCGTTCGACGGGCGCGGCAATTATGCGATGGGCCTGAAGGAACAGATCGTTTTCCCCGAGATCAACTACGACCAGATCGAGAAGGTCCGGGGGATGGACATTATCGTGACAACCACCGCGAAGACGGACGAGGAGGCGCGCGAGCTGCTGCGCTTGTTCAACTTCCCGTTCCCCGCGGAAGCAGAGGAAAAGCAGGCCGCTTAATGCGGTCTGCATAGGAGAAGAACTTAAGTCATGGCGAAACTGAGTTCGATCAACAAGAACGAGCGTCGCAAGAAGCTCGTCCTGAAATACGCGTCGAAGTACGAGAAGCTTAGGGCTATCGCGGACGACGAGTCGAAGGACGAGACCGAGCGGCTGATCGCACGTCTGAAGATGGCGGAGATCCCCCGCAACGGGAACCCCACGCGCGTGCGCAACCGCTGCGAGCTGACCGGCCGCAGCCGTGCTTATTATCGCAAATTCCGCCTGTCGCGGATCATGCTTCGGGAGCTGGCCAACAAGGGCCTGATCCCGGGCGTCACCAAGTCTAGCTGGTAAGGGAGGATCATTAGATGGCGATGACCGATCCTCTGGGTGATCTGCTCACCCGCATCCGCAACGGCCAGCAGGCGCGCAAGGACTCCGTCCTGACGCCGGCGTCGAAGCTTCGCGCCCATGTGCTCGATGTGCTTCAGCGCGAAGGCTACATCCGCGGCTATTCCGAAGAGGTTCTTGCCGGGCAGAAAGGCCTGCGCATCGAGCTCAAATATTTCGAGGGCCAGCCCGCGATCCAGCATCTGGCGCGCGTGTCCAAGCCCGGACGCCGTGTCTATTCCGGAGCCAAGGAGCTGCCCCGGATCCGCAACGGCCTGGGCGTGGTCATCGTATCGACCCCGCGCGGCGTGCTTTCCGACGCGGAAGCTCGCGACCAGAACGTCGGCGGCGAAGTGCTTGCGGAGGTGTTCTGATGAGCCGCATCGGCAAAAGGCCGGTTGAGCTGCCCTCAGGGGTCAGCGCGACCACCGAAGACCAGACGCTCGTCGTCAAGGGTCCGAAGGGCGCTCTGCAGCTGCAGATGCGTGACGAGATCCGGTACGACATTTCCGAAAACGGAATCAGCGTCGTCCCGGCCAACGACACCAAGGCGGCGCGCGCCTTCTGGGGTATGCAGCGCACGCTGGTCCAGAACCTCGTGACCGGGGTTACCGAGGGCTTCTCCAAGGTCCTCGAGATCAACGGCGTCGGCTATCGCGCCCAGGCGCAGGGCCGCAACCTCAGGCTGCAGCTCGGCTACAGCCACGACGTCAACTTCCCGGTTCCCGAGGGCGTAGAGGTCAAGACTCCCGACCAGAACACGGTCGAGATCAGCGGGATCGACAAGCAGAAGGTCGGCCAGGTCGCGGCCGAAATTCGCCGCTGGCGCAAGCCTGAGCCCTACAAGGGCAAGGGCATCAAGTATCGCGGCGAGTACATCTTCCGCAAAGAAGGCAAGAAGAAGTAGCCATGGCGAAACTCTCTCTCTTCGACCGCCGCCGCAGGCGTGTCCGTACCGCGCTGCAGGGCGTCGCGTCGGGCAAGCCGCGCCTGTCGGTGCATCGTTCGGGGCGGCACATTTATGCGCAGGTCATCGACGACAGCGCGGGAACGACTCTCGCTGCCGCTTCGACGCTCGACAAGGATCTCAAGGGCAAGACGAACGCCACCCGCGACGGCGCTGCCGCAGTCGGCAAGGCGATTGCCGAGCGCGCCAAGAAGGCCGGCGTTTCGGCCGTGGTCTTCGACCGTGGCGGCTTCCTGTTTCATGGCCGCGTGAAGGCGCTGGCCGATGCCGCTCGCGAAGGCGGATTGGAGTTCTAGATGGTGCAAGAGAACGAAACTCCGGAAGTGACCGAGGGCGGCGCCGAGCAGGCGCAGGCCGAAGTCCCGGCGAAAGAGGAAGCTGTGCAGGCCGAGGCTGCGGCCGAAGCCGCTCCGGCCGAAGCCGCTCCGGTTGAGCGCGAGCAGACTCAGCAGCGTCCTCGCGGCGGGCGCGGCGGCGGTCGCGGAGGCCCCGGTGGCGGCGGACGTGGTCGCGGCGGCGGAGACCGCGGCGGACGTGGCCGTCGTGACGACCGGCGTGGTCGTGGCGATGATGACGGCGGCGAGGAGCTGATCGAAAAGCTCGTCCACATCAACCGCGTGTCCAAGACGGTGAAGGGCGGCAAGCGCTTCGGTTTCGCAGCGCTCGTGGTCGTTGGCGACGGCAAGGGCCGCGCTGGCTTCGGCCACGGCAAGGCCCGCGAGGTCCCGGAAGCGATCAGCAAGGCGACCGCTGCGGCGAAGAAGGCGATGATCCGCGTTCCGCTCCGCGACGGCCGTACACTCCACCATGACGGTCTCGGTCACTTCGGTGCCGGGCGCGTGACCCTTCGCTCGGCTCCTGCCGGGACCGGGATCATCGCCGGCGGCCCGATGCGCGCGATCTTCGAAAGCCTCGGAGTTGCCGACGTCGTCACCAAGTCGGTGGGTACGTCGAACCCGTACAACATGATTCGAGCGACCTTCGAGGCGCTCAAGGAACAGACGAGCCCGCGCTCGGTGGCTCAGCGGCGCGGCAAGAAGGTCGCCGACCTGCTCGGCCGCGGCGGCGCGACGACCGCCGAGGCTGAGGCCCAGGCCGAAGCGCTCGCGGAGTAATACTGATGGCGAAGATCAAGATCACCCAGACCGGATCGCCGATCCGCCGCGACAAGACGCAGCGGGCGACCCTTGTCGGCCTCGGTCTCAACAAGATGGGCCGCACCGTGGAGATCGACGACACTCCGGAAGTCCGCGGCCAGGTCCGCAAGGTCCAGCACCTTGTGGATGTCGAAACCGCCTAACCAGACCCGCGCCTGACGGCGCAGCGCGACAAAAGCGAAAGCGAGTGCAACGACATGAAACTTAACGAAATCCGAGACAATCAGGGCGCCCGCAAGGGCCGCATGCGCGTCGGCCGCGGAATCGGCTCCGGCAAGGGCAAGACCGCGGGTCGCGGGCAGAAGGGTCAGAAGAGCCGCTCGGGCGTCTCCGTGTTCGGCTTCGAAGGCGGCCAGATGCCGCTCCACATGCGCCTGCCGAAGCGCGGCTTCAACAACATCTTCGCCAAGGATTTTGCCGAGGTGAACCTCGGTGCGGTCCAGAAGGCGATCGACGCCGGCAAGCTCGACTCCAAGGGCACGCTCGACCATGACTCGTTTAAGGGCGCCGGCCTCGCTCGCGGCGGCCGCGACGGAGTCCGGCTCCTCGGCAAGGGCGAGCTCAAGGCGAAGCTCAACGTTCGGGTCGCCGGCATCTCGAAGGGCGCCCGTGAGGCGATCGAGAAAGCGGGCGGATCGGTCGAGATCATCGAGCCGAAAAAGCCGGCCGAGCTCGCCGCGGCCAAGAAGGGCAAGGCACGCGACGCGCGCATTGCGGACAAGGCTGCCAAGGCGTCTTCGAACGCCTGAGCGTCGCTGCCGCTCGCAATGGCGACAAGTCGGCCTATATGAGCCCGAGCGTCTAGGGGAATTCAGGTAAATGGCATCCGCAGCCGAGCAACTTTCTTCAAGCATCAGCCTTGCGAACTTTTCCAAGGCGACAGAGCTCAAGAAGCGGCTGTGGTTCACGCTTGGCGCGCTGATCCTATTCCGGTTCCTGTCGTTCGTTCCGATTCCGGGCGTCGATCCTGCCGGAATGCAGGCGCTGTTCCAGACTCAGAGCGGCGGAATCCTCGACGTCTTCAACACCTTTTCCGGCGGCGCGCTTGAGCGAATGAGCGTCATCGCGCTTGGCGTGATGCCCTACATTACCGCCTCGATCGTCGTTCAGCTCGGCGGGACGATGTACGGACCCTGGCAGGCGCTCCGCAAGGAAGGCGAAAGCGGCCGCCAGAAGCTCAACCAATATACGCGTTACCTGACGGTTGCGCTCGTGCTCGTTCAGGGCTTCATGGTGGTTCGCGGGCTGGAGAGCCAATCGCTTCGCCAGGGAATCCAGGCTGTCGCCCAGCCGGGCCTGATCTTCGAGGCTGCAGGCACAATCAGCCTCGTCGGCGGCACGTTGTTCCTGATGTGGATCGGCGAGCAGATCACCAGCCGGGGAATCGGCAACGGCGTCTCGCTGATCATCATGGCCGGAATCGTCGCCCGTCTCCCGCAGGCCGTCGCTCAATTGTTCGAAGGCGGCCGTACGGGAACGATGAACCCGGTGCTCGTCGCCGGAATGGTCGCCCTGACGATCGGCCTTGTTGCCTTCATCTGCTTCATGGAGCGCGCGCAGCGCCGGGTGCTGATCCAGTACCCGAAGCGCCAGACCGCGCGCGGCGCGATGCAGCAGGAGCGCTCGCACTTGCCGATCAAGATAAACACGGCCGGCGTCATCCCGCCGATCTTCGCCTCGTCGCTTCTGCTGATGCCGCTCACCGCGATCCAGTGGATGGGCAAGGGGGCCAACCCGGACAGCGCGACCAGCGACTGGCTGATCACGATCAGCACCTATCTGCAGAGCGGAAGCCCGCTCTACATGCTGCTCTACGGCGGCGGCATCATCTTCTTCACGTTTTTCTACACCGCCGTTCAGTTCAACAGCGAGGAAACAGCCGAGAACCTGAAGCGCCACGGCGGATTCATTCCGGGAATCAGGCCGGGCAAGGCGACCGAGCATTATTTCGACTACCTGCTGACCCGGGTCACCGTCGTCGGCGCTACCTATCTGGCGCTGATCTGCCTGATCCCGGAATTCCTCTTTGCGCAGGCGGGCATCCCGTTCCGCCTCGGCGGCACCAGCCTGCTCATCGTCGTCAACGTGACGATGGACACGGTGACTCAGATCCAGAGCCACCTCATCGCGCATGAATATGGAAACCTGATCAAGAAGGCTAAGCTCAAGAGCGGGCGTCGCCGATAGCCGCTTGGTCGTGGGGGGCCGGCAAATGAACATCATTCTGCTCGGCCCTCCAGGTGCCGGAAAAGGCACGCAGGCCGCCCGCCTCGAACTCACTCGCGGGATGGTCCAGCTGTCTACCGGAGACATGCTCCGCGCAGCAGTCGCCCAAGCGACACCGGTCGGGCTGAAGGCGAAAGCCGTGATGGAAGCGGGTGAGCTCGTCAGCGACGCGATCGTCAGCGCGCTGATCGGCGAACGGCTCGACTCCATCGGCTCCAACGGCGCGATTTTCGACGGCTACCCGCGCACCAGGCCCCAGGCGGAAGCGCTCGACCTGCTTCTTGGCGAGCGGGGCAGAACCCTCGATTATGTGATCGAGCTGGAAGTCGACGAGGAAGCTCTGGTCGAGCGGATCACCGGCCGATTCAGCTGCGCCAGCTGCGGCGCGCCCTATCACGACCAGTACAAGCTGCCGCAAGTCGAGGGCACTTGCGACGTCTGCGGCTCTCACGAATTCAAGCGGCGGCCGGACGACAATGAGCAGACGGTGCGTACCCGGCTCGCAGAATATCGCGCCAAGACGGCGCCGATCCTGCCTTATTACGAGGAGCGGGGGTTGGTCCGCCGGGTCGACGGGATGGCGAGCGTCGAAGAGGTCGCCGCCGAGATCGACGCGATCCTCGACTCCTAGGCGCGGTCCAGCGTCACGAAGCGGAAGCCTGGCCGGTTTCCCTCCGGCGCATGGACTTCGACCTCGGTCTCCCTCCAATCGCTGCTTTCCCGCGGATCGGGCATGATCGTGTCCCCGGGCACGTCCGCAAGGACTTCCGTAAGCTCGACACGCTCTGCGCGAGGCAGGAACAGCGCAAAGACGTCCGCTCCGCCGATGACCGAAACCGGTTCGTTTGCGGCAAGCTCGAGTGCTTCCTCGGCGCCATGCGCGATCTCCGCTCCTTCCGCTTTCCAGCTTCGGTCGCGGGTCAGGACGATATGCCGGCGCCCCGGAAGCAGGCCTGGGAGGCTTTCGAAGGTGCGGCGCCCCATGATCATCGCCGTTCCCATAGTGATCGCCTTGAAGCGCTTCAGATCGGCGGGGATTCGCCAGGGTAGGGTGCCTTCGCGGCCGATCACGCCGTTGAGGGCGCGGGCAACGACCAGGGTGATGCGCGGGCGAGGGTCCATCGCCGCGATTTGCCGTGCGGCGGCGCGAATGCCAAGTAATCCTACGTGAGCGACGCCCAGGCATCACTGATCGACGAGGTCCGGCAGCGGTTCGGCTCCAAGGCTGCGATCACCGATGCGGGCGACATCGAGCCGTGGCTGACTGACTGGCGGGGTCGCTATCACGGAAAGGCTGGAGCGATCCTGGCCCCCGCATCGACCGCCGAAGTAGCCGAAATCGTCAATCTCGCTGCCCAATGCCGGGTCCCGCTCGTACCGCAAGGCGGCAATACGTCCATGGTGGGCGGCGCGACTCCGCCCCCAGATGGCTCAGCGCTGATCCTGTCGCTCCGTCGCATGAGCGCCATCCGATCGATCAGCGCCGAGCACAACGTGGCAGTGGCGGAGGCCGGCGTGATCCTCGCTCACCTCCACGAGCAGGCCGCCGCCGTCGGGCGACGCTTTCCTCTGACACTCGGTGCGCGGGGCAGCTGCACGATCGGCGGCCTCGTCTCGACCAATGCCGGCGGCACCCAGGTTCTTCGGTTCGGGACCATGCGCTCGCTCATCGCCGGCCTGGAAGCGGTCCTTCCGGACGGATCGATCCACGACGGGCTTTCGGGCTTGAAGAAGGACAACCGCGGCTACAGCCTCGACCAGCTTCTGATCGGTGCCGAGGGCACGCTCGGGATCGTCACCGCCGCCTCGCTGAGGCTGGTTCCGGCGGTCCACTCACGCGCCGTGGGCTGGGCCGGAGTTCGCGACCCCGGTGCCGCCCTCGCCCTGCTTCGGGATTTCGAGGCGCGGACGGACGCGATCGAAGGTTTCGAGCTGGTCCCCGGGGATTCGCTCGCCCTGGTTCTGAAACACGTTCCGAGCACTCGTCCGCCCCTGGAAAAGCCGCATTCGTGGAACGTGCTCATCGAAGCGACTTCGGCGACGGCGGAGCTAGACCCTGTCGAGCTTCTCCAGACGCTGCTTGCGAAGGCGATCGAGACGAAGCTGGTCGAGGACGCCATGGTCGCTTCCTCCGAAGCCCAGGCGGAAGCCTTGTGGAAGATCCGCGATTCCATCTCCGAGGCCGAACGCTCGGAAGGGCCTTCTACTGCCCACGATATCTCGGTCGCGGTAGCGGACATGCCGCAATTCCTGCTGAATTCTAAGGTCGAGGTCGAACGGGCATTTCCCGGAGCGGTCGCAAGCGCGTTCGGACATCTTGGCGACGGCAACCTCCACTTCCATGTCCGCGCCGGAAGCCGGGCGGCTTCCGACTGGATCGAGCGGGAGGGGCCAGCGATCACGCAGCTGGTCGACGATCTCGTAACTCAGGCAGGGGGATCGATCTCGGCCGAGCACGGAATCGGGCAGATGAAGCGGACGGAGCTCGAGCGCCTCGCGCCACCCGGCGACCTGGCGGCGCTGAAGGCGATCAAACGGGCGCTCGACCCGCTCGGAATCATGAACCCCGGAAAGCTTCTCTAGGCGCCGTCGACGAAGTCCCGCAGGCGCTGGGCGAGCGGCTCAACCGGAAGCCCGCTTCGGACCGCGATGAACAAGGTGTCGTCGCCGGCGATGGTGCCGACGATTTCCGGAAGCTTTGCCTGGTCGAGAGCGAGGCAGACCAGGCCGGCCGAACCCGGCGGCGTCCTGACGACGATCATGTTGCCCGCTGTGTTGATCGACTGCACCCATTCGGCGAATATCCGGCGAAGGCGGGTCCCCGACCGGTCGCGGTCGGCGATCTGGTCGGGCAGCGAATAGCCAAGCTTGGACCCGCGCTTCACCTTCACTGCACCGATCTGGTCGAGGTCTTGGGAAACGGTCGCGCGGCTGACCTGGTAGCCCGAGGCAGCCAACCGAGCGCTGACCTCCTCATGGCTGAGCGGCGAATGTTCGCGAAGCAAGTCGACGATTGCGCGCTGTCGTTGCGCGCGGGGGATGGCCATCAAAAATCACTCCTGGGACACGAAAAAGTCTGGCGCGCCCGGCAGGATTCGAACCTGCGACCTCAAGCTTAGAAGGCTCGCGCTCTATCCAACTGAGCTACGGGCGCGTGGCTGCAGTGTATCGGATAACCTTGTTCGCCGAAACGAGTCAGGCGACGGTCTCGAGCAGCCCCTCGAACAGGCGTCTGCCGTCGGTGCTTCCGTGCGCCGGCTCGATGGCGCGCTCGGGGTGAGGCATCATTCCAAGCACGTTGCCGGAATTGTTGAGGATCCCCGCGATGTTGCGCGCGGAGCCGTTGACGTCGGCGGCGTAGCGGAAGGCGACGCGGCCCTGGCCTTCGAGCCGGTCCAGGGTTTCCGCATCCGCCTGGTAGTTTCCGTCATGGTGGGCGACGGGGATGTGGATCGTCTCGCCCTTCGAATAGCCGCTGGTGAAGAGGGTCTGGCTGTTCTCGACGATCAACGGTACCGGCCGCGACACGAAGTTCAGCCGCCCGTTGCGCATCAGCGCGCCCGGCAGAAGCCCGGTCTCCGTAAGCACCTGGAACCCGTTGCAGACGCCGATCACCGGCACTCCGCGATTGGCCGCGTCGATTACTGCGCGAATGATCGGCGACCGCGCCGCCATTGCGCCTGACCGCAAATAATCTCCGTAGGAAAAGCCGCCGGGAAGGCCGACGAAGTCGGTTCCGTCGGGAAGCTCGCTTTCCTTGTGCCAGACCATGGCCGGAGCCCGCCCGGTGACCTGCTCGAGCGCAACGGCGAGGTCGCGATCGCAATTTGACCCGGGGAAGACGATGACCGCGGTCTTCACGTTCAGCCCCCTCGCTCGACCCTGAAATTCTCGATAACCGTGTTGGCCAGCAATTTACGGCACATCGCCTCGATGTCCGAGTCGCTGGTTGAATCTTCAACATCGAGCTCGATCAGCTTGCCCGCGCGGACGTCGTTGACGCCCGAAAAGCCGAGCCCTTCGAGAGCATGGTGGATGGCCTTCCCCTGGGGATCGAGGACGCCGGGCTTGAGGGTAATGAAAACGCGCGCTTTCATGGCGGCCCTATGGCTGCGAAGCTCGTCGGCGGCAAGCTTTACCCTCTGTTTACCAGAAGCGCGCATGTTGAGAGCGTGCCGGCCTGTAACCGGCTTATTGGGGAGATTGGGATGGTCTGGCTCGCTCTTGCCATCTTCGTCGCGGTTTTCGGCTGGGGTGGGACCTATTTCGGTTGGCACGACCCCGAAGGAAAGGTGCGGCTCGCCTTGTTTACCTGCTTCGTCCTGGGCGCCCTTTCCGGGTACAAGTCCAAGGGCGATTGACCGCTCGCCGTTGCTAGCCGCGACGGCTCGTCTAGAAGCGACGGGTGAGAGATCTTCCGCCCTATGCCCGGCTGCTCCGCCTCCGTTTCGAGACTGAGGCGGGCGCACCCCTCGTCGTGATGCCCTATGGCGAAGACGTGGTCGGAAGGCCCGGCTTCCTTCATGGCGGAGCGATTGCGGGACTCCTGGAATTTGCGGCGTTCACCGGGCTTTCGCGCGCGCTCGACGACGACTCGGTCGCGATGAAGCCGGTCACCGTGACCGTCGATTACATGCGTCCCGGGGTCGAGCGCGAAACCTATGCAACCGCCGTCATCGAGCGTCTTGGCGCGACGATTGCCAACGTCGAGGCATTCGCCTGGCAGGAGCATCGCGACCAGCCTATCGCGAGCGCAAGGCTGAACTTCCTTCTGGAGCGTCCCACTACCGTCTGACCACTGGCGCGGCCGCCTATATTCTGGCAGCGCTTGGCGCCGTGGACTTCGAGCTCACCCAGCGGCAGGCGCACTTTCGCGACCGGGTTCGCGCGTTCGTGGAGGATCAGATCCGGCCGCGGCTGGGGGACTGCCGCGACCAGCACGCGGCCGGCGACCGCTGGCAACCCCTGCCAATCATCGAGGAGCTGAAGCCCAAGGCTCGCGAGGCGGACTTGTGGAACCTGTTCATGCCGCCGGCTCCGGCAGTGCCTCAGGTCGACGACAGCTTCGCCTTCGAAGGCGAGCAGCTGACCAACCTCGAATATGCGTTGTGCGCCGAGGAGATGGGGCGGATCCCCTGGGCCAGCGAAGTCTTCAACTGTTCGGCGCCCGACACCGGCAACATGGAGGTCCTCCACCGCTACGGGACGCGCGAGCAGAAGGATCAGTGGCTGGCGCCGCTTATGCGCGGCGAAATCCGTTCCGCATTCCTCATGACGGAGCCGGGCGTAGCTTCGTCGGACGCGACCAACATCGAATGCTCGATCGCGCGCGACGGCGACGATTATGTCATCAACGGCCGCAAATGGTGGTCGTCGGGCGCCGGCGACCCGCGCTGCAAGCTCACGATCCTGATGGGCAAGACCGACCCCGGCGCTCCGCCGCACAAGCAGCAATCGATGATCCTGGTGCCGATGGACGCGCAAGGGCTGCGGGTGGAGCGGGCGCTCACCGTCTACGGATACGACGATGCGCCACATGGGCACATGGAGATCGCGCTGGAGGACGTGCGCGTTCCCGCGTCGAACCTGCTACTCGGCGAAGGCCGCGGCTTCGAGATCGCCCAGGGCCGCTTGGGCCCGGGCCGGATCCACCATTGCATGCGGACCATCGGCGTAGCGGAAGAGGCGCTGCAGCTGATGTGCGAGCGGCTCCAAAGCCGGATCGCCTTCGGAAAGCGCCTCTCCGAGCACAGCATCTGGGAGCAAAGGATCGCCGAAGCGCGCATCGAGATCGAGGCGACCAGGCTGCTCTGCCTCAAAGCGGCCGACATGATGGACCGCGCCGGAAACAAGGCCGCCAAGGCCGAGATCGCGATGATCAAGGTCAAAGCTCCGCAGATGGCCCTCAAGGTGATCGACGATGCGGTCCAGGCATTTGGCGGCGCGGGGGTCAGCCAGGACACTCCGCTGGCAATGAGCTGGGCGCATATCCGCACACTTCGCCTCGCCGACGGCCCGGACGAAGTGCATAATCGGAGCATCGCCAGGATCGAGCTCGAAAAGCACCGGCCTCGGGATAGCAACTGATGGGCATGCTCGATCACAAGGTTGCGATCGTCACTGGCGGCGCCTCCGGGATCGGGATGGCTGCAGCCGAGCTGTTCAGGGCCGAGGGCGCGACGGTCGTCGCTGCAGATCGAACCTTGGGCGAAGGGATCACCCAGCTCGACGCAGGATCGGAAGAAGAGGTTGAGGCTTTCGTCGAGCGGACCGTCGCGGACTTAGGCGGGATCGACATCGTCTTCGCCAATGCCGGGATTTCGGGCGGCATGGCGGGTATTTTCGAGCAGAGCAGCACCGACTGGCAGGAGATTCTTCGGGTCAACCTCGTCGGCCCTTTCCTTCTGATCAAATATGCTGCGCCTCACATGAAGGAGAGGGGCGGCGGCTCGATCATCTGCACGGCCTCGGTCGCGGGGCTTCGAGCGGGCGCGGGGGGCGCGGCTTATTCCGCGTCCAAGGCCGGCGTCATCAGCCTGGTGAAAGTGGCAGCGACGCAACTTGCAGGCACCAACGTGCGCGTGAATGCCATCTGCCCCGGACTGATAGAGACCGGCATGACCGCGCCCTTGTACGAGTGGGCACGTTCGACGGGCCGCGAGGAACGGATCGGCAGATTGAACCCGATGAAGCGCGGCGGCGAACCTGGGGAGATCGCCTCGGTCGCTCTGTTCCTTGCGTCCGACGCCGCAAGCTACGTCAACGGCCAGGCGATTGCCGTCGACGGGGGCCTTTCGGCCTCGCATCCGTTCTCGATCCAGGACTATGGCCGCACCTCGGCCTGACTACCGGAGGACCTAGTGACCAACCCCATCTCGACCAGGCGCCACGGCGACGTGCTCATCATCGAATCGAACAATCCGCCGGTGAACGCGCTTTCGGCAGCAGTCCGCCAGGGGCTCGTCGAGGCTATCGAGCAAGCCGAGGCGGACGAGGGCGTGAAGGCGGTGGTGATCGCCTGCGAGGGACAGACCTTCTTCGCCGGAGCCGACATCACCGAATTCGGCAAGCCGCCGATCATGCCGTGGCTTCCGCAGGTCGTCGACCGGATCGAGGATTGCACCAAGCCGGTTGTCGCAGCGATCCACGGCACCGCGCTTGGCGGCGGGCTCGAGGTCGCGCTCGGTTGCCATTATCGGGTCGCTGTGCCGACGGCGAAGCTGGGTACGCCCGAGGTGAAGCTCGGCCTGCTTCCCGGCGCAGGCGGGACCCAGCGGCTTCCGCGTGTGGCCGGAGTCGAAAAGGCGCTGCAAATGTGTGCGACCGGCACCCCGATCGGCGCCAAGGAGGCGAGCGAGGCAGGTCTGGTTGACCGGCTGGTCGAAGGTGACCTTCTTCCGCACGCGGTGGCTTTCGCCGAGGAGGTTCGCGACATCCGGCCGCTGCCCAAATCGTCCGAGCGGCAGGACCGTGTCGACGGGGTCGATCCCGCGGTGTTCGACGAATTCCGAAAAGCGAACGCGCGCAAGTTCAGGAACTTCGACGCCCCCGAGGCCAATATCCGGGCGGTCCAGGTCGCGACCCAGAAGCCCTATTCCGAAGGCGTGACCGAAGAGCGCAAGCTGTTCATGGAGCTGATGGGCGGCACCCAAGCCAAGGCGCAGCAATATTTCTTTTTCGCCGAGCGCAAGGCCGCGAAGATCGACGACATTCCGGAGGACACCAAGCCGCGCGACATCCGCAAGGTGGGCGTGATCGGCGCCGGCACCATGGGCGGTGGAATTTCGATGAACTTCCTGTCGGCCGGAATCCCCGTGACGATCGTCGAGATGGGGCAGGAGGCGCTCGACCGGGGCACCGGAGTGATCCGCAAGAATTACGAGGCTAGCGCGGCAAAGGGCCGCTTCACAGGCGAGCAGGTTGAGAAGGCGATGGGGCTGCTATCGCCGACGCTCGATTTCGACGCGCTTGCCGACTGCGACCTCGTGATCGAGGCGGTCTACGAGAATATGGACGTGAAGAAGGAGGTCTTCGGCCGCCTGGATAAGATCGCCAAGCCCGGCGCGATCCTGGCGTCGAACACCAGCTACCTGAACGTCAACGAGATCGCGGCATCGACGTCGCGGCCTCAGGACGTCCTGGGCATGCACTTCTTCTCGCCGGCGAACGTGATGAAGCTTCTCGAGGTCGTTCGCGGCGAAAAGACTGCGCCCGACGTGCTCCTGACCGCGATGCAGCTCGGCAAGAAAATCCGCAAAGTGCCGGTCGTCGCCGGAGTCTGCCACGGCTTCATCGGCAACCGGATGCTGATGCCCCGGCAGGTCGAGGCGATGAAGCTGCTTCTGGAAGGCGCAACGCCGGCCCAGGTCGACAAAGTCCATGTCGACTTCGGAATGCCGATGGGCCCGTTCCAGATGGCGGATCTCGCGGGCGTGGATATCGGTTGGCACCGCGACCCCAACCGCATCGAGAGCCTTCGCGACGCGCTCTGCGCAATCGAGCGCTGGGGCCAGAAGAAAGGCGCTGGCTTCTACGATTATGACGACAAGCGCCGCCCCAGCCCCTCGCCGGTCGTGCAGGACATCATCGAGAAGTTCGCCGCCGAGAGGGGCGTCGAGCGGCGGACGATCTCGGACCAGGAGATCGTCGAGCGAACCATTTATCCGATGGTCAACGAAGGCGCGAAGATCCTCGAGGAGGGAATGGCCCAGCGCGCCTCGGACGTCGATGTGGTGTGGGTCTATGGCTACGGCTGGCCGGTGTACAAAGGCGGGCCGATGTTCTGGGCTGACAATATCGAAGGACTGACGAAGATCGTCGCGGGCCTCAAGCAGCAGGAAGCGCGGATGAAGCCTGACTTCAGCTTCTCCAGGCTGCTGCTGGACAAAGCGCAAAAGGGCGAGAAGTTTACGCGCTAGGGCGTGGCTCCTGCGGGAGCAGCGCAAGCATCGCCCAGGCGACCGCGGCCACTCCTGCTGCTGTCACGAACACCGCGCCAGCGCCTTCGCGGTCCCACAGCGCGCCCGCAGCAAGGCTTGCAAGCAGTCCCGCGACACCCGTAACGAAATAGTAGGCGCCGAAGCTCGTGGCGCGCAGGTGATCGGGCGCGCTGTCGGCGATCATCCGGGCGAAGATCCCCTGCGTCATCGCCATGTGCGCGCCCCAGAGCAGCACTCCGATGGTGAGACCTGCGAGGCCCCAATCCTGTGACAGGATGAGGTCACCCGCGATCAGGACAGCGATCCCCGCCATGAGGATCGAGCGCGGTGGGATTCGATCGCTGAGCGCTCCGGCCGGATAAGCGAGGGCGACAAAGCCCACGTTGAACAGCACCAGCGCGAGCGGCGACAGCGCCGGCGACAGACCGAGGTCCATTCCGCGAAGGATCAGGAAACTCTCCGAAAAGCGCGCGAGCATGAACAAAAAGCCGACGCCCAGGATTCGGCGGGTTTCGACGTTGAGCTCGCGAAAGCCGCGAAGCAGCGGCTGCTTCTTGTCTGTCACGGTCGCGCCGCTCGTCTCCTTCAACGCGAAGACGATCAGGAGGGCAGACAAGGCGGCGGGAATGATCGCGATCCAGAAGACCGTGCGGACGGCGCCTGCGAACGCATACATGAGCGCCATCGCGATGATGGGAGCGATCAATGCGCCGACGGTGTCGAGCGCCTGCCGGAGACCGAAGGCCCGGCCGCGGATCTCCGGCGGAGTCTCGTCGGCGATCATCGCGTCGCGCGGAGAGCCGCGAATGCCCTTGCCGATCCGATCCATGAACCGCGCCGCCATCACCGTCACCGCGCCTGTTGCGAGCGGGAACAGAGGCTTGGAGAGCGCCGCCATTCCATAGCCCAGCAGGACCCACGGCTTCCGCCTCCGGCTTCGGTCGGAAAGCCGCCCGGATGCGAGCTTGGCGAATGACGCCGTGGCCTCGGCCACCCCGTCGATCGCCCCGAGAGCAAGCACCGGAAGGCCGAGGACCGATGTGATGAAGACCGGCAGAAGCGCGTGATAGATTTCGCTGCTCAGGTCCATCAGCAGGCTGACGAAGCCAAGCACCCAGACGGTGCGCGGTAGCGGAGGGCGTTGGCCGGCCATTGCCCGCCATTGCGGACACATCTCCCGATCCGCAAGGTTGAAGCGGCGCTTGACAGGAACAACCTTATTGCTGTTCAAACTGTTGTCATGCAGCAAATCAGCTCGCCCCATACGCCTGCGGCGCTCGCCACGCGGTTCACCAACGTCGCTCACAAATGGGTGGAGGACGGTCCCGCCGAGCGCGCCGAGGCTGCCAGGCGCAAGCTTCTCCAGGCGATCGCGGAGAAGGAGCCGGCCACGCTCAACGAGGTCGCAGCCGCGGTTGCGCGCGGGGCTCCCGCAGTCAGCCGCTCCGTAGAGGCGCTTGTTCGCGCCGGCCTCGTCGAGCGCCAGGCCGATCCCGACAACCGCCGCCGCCTCGCGCTTCGCCTGTCGAGCGCCGGCCTGGACGAGCTAAGCCGGAACCCGTCGGCCAACCGCATGCTCCGCACCAAGTTCGAGCGGCTTGCGCACAGCGAGCTTCGCGCCGTCGAGCGGGCGGTCGAGATTCTGGAGCGCGGACTCTAGGAACGGCTTGCAAACGGGACCGTTCGTCCCATGTTGCATTGCAACAATGCCGCGATTCCGCTACGCGCGCCGCTCGATTTTCAGGAAAAGATGATGAAATTGCGCAACGTGGCGATCATCGCCCACGTCGATCATGGCAAGACGACGCTCGTCGACCAGCTGTTCCGCCAGTCCGGCACCTTCCGCGACAACCAGCGCGTGGAAGAGCGCGCGATGGATTCGAACGACCTGGAGAAAGAGCGAGGGATCACCATCCTCGCCAAGTGCACCAGCGTCGACTGGCACGGCACCCACATCAACATCGTCGACACTCCGGGCCACGCCGATTTCGGCGCCGAGGTCGAGCGGATCCTCAGCATGGTCGACGGGGTCATCCTGCTCGTCGACGCTGCCGAAGGCCCGATGCCACAGACCAAGTTTGTCACCGGCAAGGCGCTCGCCCTCGGCCTCCGCCCAATCGTCGTCGTCAACAAGATCGACCGCCCCGACGCGCGCCCCGCCGAAGTGCTCGACGAAGTGTTCGAGCTCTTCATCAACCTCGACGCAAGCGACGAGCAGCTCGACTTCCCGACGCTCTACGCAAGCGGCCGCGCCGGCTATGCGGGCCTCACCGACGACGTCCGCTCGGGCGACCTGACGCCCCTGTTCGACACCATCGTCAGCCACGTCCCCGCGCCCACGACAGACCCCTCGGGTGAGTTCAGGATGCGCACCACCTTGCTCGACCGCGACCCGTTCCTCGGACGCATCCTCACCGGGCGGATCGAGGGCGGTCGGCTGGACGTCAACATGCCGATCAAGGCGATCGACGTGAACGGCAACGTCGTCGAGGAAGGCCGCGCGACCAAGGTCTTCGCCTTCCGCGGCCTCGACCGAGTCCCCGTGGACAGCGCCGAAGCGGGCGAGATCGTCGCCATCGCCGGGCTGGTCAAGGCGACCGTTTCCAACACCATCGCCGAGCCGGTCGTCACCGAGCCGCTCCCCGCGCGCCCGATCGACCCGCCGACGCTGGCGATGAGCTTTTCAGTCAACGACAGCCCGTTCGCCGGCCGCGACGGCGACAAGGTGCAGAGCCGGGTCATCCGCGAACGGCTCGAGCGCGAGGCCGAGGGCAATGTCGCGATCAAGGTGACGATGTCCGCCGACAACGACAGCTTCGAGGTCGCCGGCCGCGGCGAGCTCCAGCTCGGAGTCCTTATCGAGACCCTGCGCCGCGAAGGCTTTGAGTTGAGCATCAGCCGCCCCCGCGTCCTGTTCCGCGACGGCGCGGACAGCGAATCCGGCGGCCGCGAGGAGCCGTTCGAGACGGTGGTCGTCGACGTCGACGACGAGTTCTCCGGCACCGTCATCGACAAGATGGCGCTCCGCAAGGCGGAGATGACCGACATGCGCCCGTCGGGCGGCGGCAAGACCCGCCTGACCTTCTCCGCACCCAGCCGCGGCCTGATCGGCTATCACGGCGAGTTCCTGTCCGACACCCGGGGCACCGGCATCATGAACCGGTTGTTCGAGAAATATGCGCCCTACAAGGGCCCGATCCAGGGCCGCCAGAACGGGGTCCTCATCTCGATGGAACAGGGCCCCGCGGTCGCCTATGCGCTGAGCGCTCTGGAGGACCGGGGCGTTCTGTTCATTTCGGCCGGCGAGATGCTCTACGAAGGCATGGTCATCGGCGAGAACGCCAAGCCGCAGGACCTCGAGGTCAATCCCCTGAAGTCCAAGCAGCTGACCAACTTCCGCGCGTCAGGCCCCAAGGACGAAGGCATCCGCCTGACCCCTCCGCGCCGGATGAGCCTGGAACAGGCGATCGCCTACATCCAGGACGACGAGCTGGTCGAGGTCACGCCCAAGGCGGTGCGGATCAGGAAGCGCTACCTCGACCCGCATGAGCGGAAGAAGGCGTCGAGGAAGCTCGAGGCGGCGTAGCGCTAGCCCTTACACGGCTTAATCTCGCCCGGCGCCGGCCTCTCGCCCACCGGCTCGAACGACGCGAAGTAGGCATCGCCGTTGTCGACCGGCTGGAAGGCCCGAAGCTTGAGGCCGAGCGCGGCGAACTCGCACCGGAGCTGGGTTGGGGCGAGGCCGTGGCGCTGGGGCGGGCGGTCGGCGTCGACGACGATGATCAGGCCGCCGGGTTTAAGCGCCTCCCGGACGTGCCAGAGGAAGGCGTAGGGCGAATCCACCTCGTGATACATGTGGATCAGGAACACGCGGTCGAGCGAATGGGCGGGAAGTTTGGGGTCGTCGGGGTCGCCGAGCGACACCGCGACATTGTCGAGGTTCTCGCGCTGGACTCGCTGGGCGAGACGGTCGCGGACCTGTGGCACGATGTCCTCGGCCAGCACCCGGCCGCGGCGGCCGACGACCGGAGACAGGCGGACCGCATAATAGCCTTCGCCGGCGCCGACGTCGGCGACCCACATACCGGGCTTGACCCCGGCGAGCTCGACCACCCGCTCGAACTCGCCCATCCGATCGCGGACGTCCTCGGTCGAGAAGGTATCGGCGACGATCGAGGCGACCGGGCGGTGCGGCTTGGGGAACTCGTCGTGCTGAGGCTCGGCGCGGCAGGAGGCGAGGAGAGCGCTGGCCGCGAGCAGCGCTGCGGCAGCGCGCCTATTCAACGTCTTCGACCTCGACCTTTTCACCGGTCACCCGCTGTGACAGCGCCGCCGCCATGAACCGGTCGAGGTCGCCGTCTAGGACGTCGCCGGGGCTGGTCGAGGTGACGCCGGTGCGAAGGTCCTTCACCAGCTGGTACGGCTGGAGGACGTAGCTCCGGATCTGGTGGCCCCAGCCGATGTCGGTCTTGTTGGCCGCGCTTGCGTCGGCTTCTGCCTCGCGGCGAGTCAGCTCCGCCTCATACAGGCGAGCCTTGAGCTGCTTCATCGCCTCGGCGCGGTTCTTGTGCTGCGAGCGCTGGTTTTGGCACTGGACGACGATATTCGTCGGGATGTGCGTGATGCGCACCGCGCTGTCGGTCGTGTTGATGTGCTGGCCGCCGGCGCCGGACGCGCGATAGGTGTCGATCCTCAGCTCGGACTCGTTGATCTCGATGTCGATGTCGTCGTCGACCTCGGGATAGACCCAGACGCTGGAGAAGCTGGTGTGGCGGCGGGCATTGGCGTCGTAGGGGCTGATCCGGACGAGGCGGTGGACTCCGCTCTCCGTCTTGAGGTTGCCGTAGGCGTTCTCGCCCTTCACTAGGATGGTCGCCGACTTGATGCCCGCCTGCTCGCCGGCATGGTGGTCGATGAGCTCGACCTTCATCCCGTGCCGCTCCGCCCAGCGAGTGTACATGCGCTGCAGCATCTCGGCCCAGTCCTGGCTCTCGGTGCCGCCGGCCCCGGCGTTGACCTCGACATAGGCGTTGTTGGCGTCCGCCTCTCCGGCGAGGAGGGCCGCGACCTTGTCGCGTTCCGCCCGATCGGCGAGGTCGGCCAGGCTCTTCACGGCATCGTCGACCAAAGCCTGGTCGCCTTCGCTGTCGGCTAGCTCCATCAACTCCAGAGTGTCGGCCAGCTCGCGCTCGATCGCCGTGGTCGCTCCGATGGCTTCGTCCAGCCGGCGCCGTTCGCGCATCACGTCCTGAGCCGCCTTGGGGTCGTCCCACAGCTTCGGGTCCTCGACCTTGGCGTTCAGCTCCTCCAGGCGCCGGTGCGCGCGGTCCCAATCGAGGAACCTGCGCAGGAGCGCCGTCGAGGCGTTGATCTGGTCGACACTGGCTTGCGCTTCGGCGCGCATGATCGTCCGTCTTTCTTCAGCTGTGCGATTGCCGGACTAGTGAGCGGCGGCGGTGTTTTGCAAGGGTGTCGGTTGCGGCGCCTGGTACGGCGAGACCGGCGCCGGCGCTTGGTAGCTCGGTTGTTGTGAGGGGCGAGCGACCGAAGGGCGGCGGACCACGCCCGGCGGCTCTTCGCCCTCGGCAGTCTCGGCATCCACGCCATGGCGATGCCGGAAGCTCCGCCTCGGCTCCGTCTGCGGCTGGAACGCTTCCCAGATGACGGGCGACTTCGGGTCCACATCTGTCGGGAAGACGCCGTAGACTCGCTTGCCGCTGGCGCGGTCGATCCTGACCCAGCGGATTCCCGGCGGAGCGACGAACGGTACTTTCGGCTGGTCCTTCAGCGCGGTCTTTGCCCATTGCTTCCACACCGGAGCGGCGATCCGGCCGCCCTGAGCCCAGGCCCCCATCGGCCGCGGCTGGTCGTAGCCGAGGTAAACTCCGGCGACGATGTCCGGAGTGCCGCCCACGAACCACACATTGGTCGGTCCATTGGTGGTGCCAGTCTTTCCGAACAGCGGCCGGTCGAGGTCACGCAAAATGGTCGCCGTGCCGCGAAGGATCACGCCTTCCATGACATGCACCATCTGGAATGCGGCCATCGGGTCGAGCAGCTGCTTCGTCCTCAGCGGCGGGCGCGGCATCGGCTTGCCGTCCCAGTCGGCAGCGTTGCAGCGCTGCATGATCGCGCATCGGTTGTCGGCGCGGTAGATGACCTTGCCGCTGCGGTCCTGGACATAATCGATGATCGTCGGAGTGACCGACCGTCCCTGATTGGCGAGGATGGCATAGGCGTTGACCAGGCGTGCGACTGTCGTGTCGCCGGCACCCAGAGCGATCGACAGGTAATTGGGATAGTCGCCCACGCCGAGCTTGCGCGCGGTGTCGGTGATCTTCGCCATGCCGATCTGGGAGGCTGCACGGACCGTCATCAGGTTGCGCGACTGCTCGAGGCCCCAGCGCATGGTGTGCGGGCCCGCGTAGCGATGGTCGAAGTTGGTGAAGCACTTGTTGCCGAGGCCGGCACCCTGCCAGATGCAGAAGGGGGCATCGACCTCGATCGTCGCCGGGGTGAAGCCGTTCTCAAGTCCCGTCACATAGACAAGCGGCTTGAACGCCGAGCCCGGCTGGCGAAGCGCCTGGGTCGCGCGGTTGTAGGACGAGCCGACGACGTCAAAACCGCCCTGCATCGCGAGGACGCGGCCGGTGTGCACTTCCTGGGCGAGCATTCCCCCCGATACGCGGGGGATCGAGCGAAGGACGTAACTCCCGCCACCATTGTCCTTGACGACGATCACCATTCCAGGACGGAAGTTGCTGAAGGCCGATCCGCCCCCGCCGACCTTCGGCATGGATGCAGCCGACGCGGAAAGCGTGCCCTTTTCTCCATTGGCGAAGCCGATCTCCGCGGAGCCCGAATCCTTCGACAGGACGACGGCCTTGCGCCAGTCGGGGAAGCCCGTGCCGACCGGAGTCCGGTCGAGCTCGGAAGCCCAATCGCCCTTCGGATTGACGTTCAGCCCGAGGTCGCGCCAGCCGCGTCCGCCGTCGAACGTCGCCAAACCTTCGCGAAGCGCGTCCGCCGCGGCTGCCTGCATGACCGGATTGACGGAGGTGCGAACCCACAGGCCTCCCGAATAGACGCTGTTCGGCCCGTCCTTCTCGGTCTCTCCGAAGCGCTTGAGAAGCTCCCTTCGGACCTCCTCCATGTAATAGCCGCCCATGTCGAGGAAGTGGTGGCCGGTGCCGTAGCGGATGGTCCCGAGCGGGGTCGCCGCGGCAGAGCGCCACTGGTCCTCGCTGATGTAGCCGTTGTGCGACATTTCGCGCAGCACGTAGTTGCGGCGATCGAGCGCACGCGTGGTCGCCCGCTCCGGGTCGTAATTGGACGGTGCCTTGGGAAGAACGGCGAGATAAGCCGCCTCAGGGAGCGTCAGGTCGCCGATATCCTTGTCGAAATAGGCCCGCGCGGCCGCCTGGACGCCATAGGCATTCCGGCCGAGGAATATCTGGTTGAGGTAGAGCTCGAGGATCTGCTGCTTGGACAGCGCAGATTCCAGCCGGAAGGCAAGGATCGCCTCGCGGATCTTTCGACCGATATTGTAGCTGCTGTCCTTGAGCAGGTTCTTCGCCACCTGCTGCGTGATCGTAGATCCGCCGCGAGCGCGCCCGCCTCCGGTGACGCTCTTGACCGCGAAATCGCCCACGGCGCCGAACAAGCCGGGATAGTCGATCCCGTGGTGCCGGAAGAAGGTCTTGTCCTCGGCCGAAACGAACGCGTTGACGACGACGGGCGGTATTTCGTCGTAGGACAAGTTCACCCGGCGCTCGCGAGCGAACGTCTGGACCGGATCGCCGTCATAGCTGCGGATGTTAGTAGGAAGCGGCGGCTGGTAGGCAAGAAGGCTCTCCGACGAGGGCAAGCCGGTGGCGAAATAGAGCCAGACTCCGCCGAATATCGTGAAGAGGATCGCGCCGACGATCGCAAGCCGCTTCACCCACCGCCGCTCGAACCAGGGGTCGACGTAGGTGTGAACCCGCCGGTTGAAGGCGACGAGGTCGGGCAACGGCAGGTTGGGGGTCGACAAGCGTTCGAATTTCATGGGCTTCGGCGACCGTCTAGCGGCTTCCGCCGATTGCGGAAAGGCTTAGCGAAGCGATCGGGCGGCGACGTCGGCCTCGATCGCATGAGCGAGGGCGGCGACGATGCGCGTGCGCTGCTCGGGCGTGCGAAGCAGCGCCTCGTCGTCGACATTGCTGATGTAGCCGGCCTCGAACAGCACCGCGGGCACCCCGGCGCTTCGAAGGACGTAGAAATTGGCGAAGCGATGCGGCTGCGGCCTTAGCTCAAAGCGGCCGCTCGAGTTGCGGACCAGCCGTTCGGCGAGATTGGCAGACGCGGTCATCTGGCTTCGAAGCACCAGGTCCGAAAGGATCGCCCGGATCGAGCCGTCGGAACCGGCAGCGCGGGCCAGCGCGCTATTCTCGGACCGGGCCACGCGCTCGGCTTCGGCATCGGAGGCAACGTCGGACAGGGAATAGACGCTCGCCCCGCGTGCAAGCGGGTTGGGGGCGCTGTCCATGTGCAGCGAGACGTAGAGGCTGGCGCCGATGCGGCGAGCGAGCGCGGAGCGCTGGTCGAGGGTCAGGTAACGGTCGCTTTCGCGGGTCATCGCGATGCGCACGCGACCGTCGCTCGCAAGCTTGTCGCGAAGCTCGAGCGCAAGCTGAAGGGTCAGCTGCTTTTCCTTCACTTCGCCCGTCACCGATGTCGCGCCGGGATCCTGGCCGCCATGACCGGGATCGATCAGGACCAGCGGACGGCCAGGCGTCCGCCCTTCGATGATCCTGACGTTCTCGGCAGGCGAGGGGAGGGTGACCGTCACGCCGTTCGGGCCATAATCAGACCCACCGCCGGCAGCGGCCGCTCCGCCGAGCGCGAGCAGGATCGCGGCGCCGGCGCATGTCGCGCCCGCCCCTGCGATAATCCGCTTGCTGCTCCAACGCGCTTGCATCTGGTCTCCGGACGGCGCCGATTTGACGCTGTTTATCACGACTTCATGGTTAACAGCTACTTAGCGTTAAACTCGAACCGTCGAAGCAACTTTGTTGCGGCGGGCCTGCAGCGATGCTAACCGGCTTGAATCCTCGGCCTCCCAATGCCGCAGGGTCGCGCCGCGCCCAATCCGGAACGCGGCCTCACACAGGTTGACGCTGCATGACGCCTCTTTTCCCCCCCCGCCTGCTCAAGTCTGAGCTGCGGGGCGGCTATTCCGCAAGTGAAGCGGGATCGGCGCGCGCAGCAGACACGGTTTTCATAACATCCGCCGGCTTCAGCGGCCGACACCCGCTTGAGCCAGCCCAGTCAATGGCGCGCCCGCAGTCGCTTCGACGCAGCGGCCGCGCCCGGAGAGTTTTCAATGTCAATGCGCATGCTGATCGATGCGCGCCACCCGGAGGAAACCCGGGTCGCCGTCGTCAAGGGAAACCGGATCGAGGAGTTTGATTTCGAATCCGCAGAGCACAAGCAGCTCAAAGGAAATATCTATCTCGCCAAGGTAACCAGGGTTGAACCGTCGCTCCAGGCGGCGTTCATCGACTATGGCGGCAACCGCCACGGCTTCCTCGCCTTCAGCGAAATCCATCCCGATTATTACCAGATCCCCAAGGCCGACCGAGACGCGCTTCTCAAGGAAGAAGCCGAGCACGCGGCCGAGGAAGAGCGGCTTCGCGCCGACGAGGGCGACAGTTACGATTCCGCCGAAGAGCAGGATCATGACGAGGATCGCGAGCTCGACCAGGACCGTGAGGACGAGGACCAGGACGAGAACGGTTCGAACGGCGATGCGGCGGTGGAGGCCGGGACCGAATCTTCGCGCTCGCCGGTCGACGAATCCGCCGCTGACGAGCTGAGGCGCAAGCGCCAGAATCTCCGCCGCCGCTACAAGATCCAGGACGTGATCCAGCGCCGCCAGGTGTTGCTTGTCCAGGTCGTCAAGGAAGAGCGCGGCAACAAGGGCGCCGCGCTGACCACCTATCTCAGCCTTGCCGGGCGCTATTGCGTGCTGATGCCCAACACGTCGCATGGCGGCGGAATCAGCCGGAAGATTTCCAACGGCGCCGACCGCAAGCGGCTGAAGTCGATCATGGGCGACCTCAACCTGCCCAAGACGATGGGCCTGATCGTCCGCACCGCCGGGCTCCAGCGGACCAAGACCGAGATCAAGCGCGACTTCGACTATCTCGCGCGACTTTGGGACGAGATTCGCGAGAAGACCCTGACCAGCACCGCTCCAGCGCTCATCTATCGCGACAGCGACCTCATCAAGCGGGCGATCCGCGACCTGTACAACCGCGACATCGACGAGGTGATCGTCGAGGGCGAGGAAGGATACAAGGCCGCGCGCGGCTTCATGAAGCTGCTGATGCCGAGCCACGTCCGGCGGGTTAAGCAGCACACGGAATCGACTCCGCTGTTCCAGCGGGCGGGGGCCGAGGACCAGCTTTCCGCAATGTACCAGCCGGTCGTCCAGCTGAAGTCCGGTGGCTACCTCGTCATCAACCCGACCGAGGCCTTGGTGTCTATCGACATCAACTCGGGCCGCTCCACCCGCGAGCACAATATCGAGCAGACGGCCTTCATGACGAACCTCGAGGCTGCGCAGGAAATCGCCCGCCAGCTTCGGCTCCGCGACATGGCCGGCCTCATCGTGATCGACTTCATTGACATGGAGCAGTCGAGCCACGTCCGTAAGGTCGAGAAGGCGATGAAGGACGCGCTGAGGAACGACCGGGCGCGGATTCAGGTCGGACGGATCTCGAGCTTCGGCCTGATGGAGATGAGCCGCCAGCGGCTCCGCACCGGAGTCCTCGAAGCCTCGACCAAGCCTTGCCCGCATTGCGAGGGAACGGGGCTGATGCGCACCGCTTCGTCGGCGGGCCTGTCGGCACTTCGCTTCATCGAGGACGAGGCCGCCCGCGGCCGCGGCGAGCGGGTCGTCCTGCGCGCCGGCCGCGATGCCGCCGTCTACGTCCTCAACAAGAAGCGCTCCGAGCTCGCCGAGATCGAAGCGCGCTATGGGGTGTTCGTCGAAATCGCGATCGACGAGAGCTTCGAGGGCGCGAAGATGGCGGTCGAAAGTTCCGGGCCCAAGCCCGTGCCGGTCGAGCCGATCGCTCGCGCTCCGCAGAGCGTCGAAGAGGACGAGGACGAGCTCGACGAGATTCTCGATGAGGATGAGGACGAAGAGCGGGAGGAGCGCGAGGAGCGTCAGCCGCGCGGAGAGCGCCGCGATCACGAAAACGGCGAAGAGGGCGAGGGACAGGAGCGGGGAGGTCGCAAGCGCCGCCGCCGCAGGCGCGGAGGACGCGGCCGCCGCCGCGGAGGCGCCGAGGGAAGCATCCCGGCCGACGAGGTTCCGCCACCGATCGAAGAGACCGGCACGCCCGACGAGCCCCTGGACGAAGCGCCTGAAGCTGGCGCCGAACCCGCGGCTGAGGATCAAGGCGAAGACAAGCCGAAGAGGCCGCGCCGCCGCCGCAAGCCCAAGGGTGAGGCTGCCGGCGAGATCCAGCCGGACAGCTCTCCGATGATCGAAACGCCGGTCGACGAGGAGCAGCCGATCGCCGAGACCGAAGCCGCTCCCGAGCCGCAGCCCGAGAAGCCGAAGCGCCGCCGGAAGGCAGCGGCAACCGCCCCCGTCGAGGCTCCCGAGCCTGCCCCGGCAGACGCTCCCCCGGCGGAGACGAAAACCGAGGCCAAGCCCAAGCGGAGCCGCAAGAAGGCGGCCGAGCCGGTGGAAGCTGCGGAGGGTTCCGCGCCGGCACAGCTTCCCGCCGCCGACAACGACCAGAATGGCGACGAGACGCCCGGAAAGCCGCGCAGCGGTTGGTGGCAGAGGACGTTCGGCTAGTGGCGAAAGCATCCGGCCCGCCATGCTCGCGGCATGGCGGTGTGCGGATGCTTTCATCGCGGGTTCACTTCCAGGGTGTGAAGGCGGGGCGATGACCTCCGCGCTGTCCCGGCTGACGCGCTTCTTGATGATGGCGCTTCTACTGACGCTGTCGGTCGCAAGGCCGGCGGCCGCCGCGGACTCTGGACCATCGACGCTCCGCGACACGGAGACGGAGCATCTCTTCCACGACCTGGCGGTGCCGCTGGTCCAGGCGGCGAACCTCGACCCGACGAGCGTTCACGTCGAGCTTCTCAACGATCCGGAGATCAACGCCTTCGTCGCTACCGGCCAGACGGTGTACATCCAGTCGGGGCTGATCCTCGCCACCGACAATGTGAACCAGCTCCAGGGCGTGATCGCGCACGAGCTCGGGCACGTAGCCGGAGGGCATTCGATCAGGCTCCAGCAGGGGGTCGGGCAGGCGACGGGAATCACCATCGCCACCATGATCCTCGGTGCAATCGCGATCGCGGCTGGCGCGGGCGAAGCGGGGATGGGCGTGATGATGGCCGGGCAGCGGGCTGCGCTCGGCAAGTTCCTGTCGTTCAGCCGCACCCAGGAAAGCACCGCCGACGCAGCGGGCGCGAGCTACCTGTCGAAGGCGGGAGTCTCCGGCAAGGGGATGCTCGAATTCTTCGGCAAGCTCCAGAACCAGGAATACCGCCTCGCAGTCTACGACACCGATAGCTACGATCGCACCCACCCGCTTTCGACCGAGCGGATCCAGGCGCTCGAGCAGAAGCTCAAGAACGACCCGTCGTGGAACAAGCCGGTCGACGCGGCTCTCGACGCGCGCTTCCAGCGGGTGAAGGCCAAGCTGACCGGCTTCGTCGATCCCAAGCAGGCGGTGATCAAATATCCGGAAAGCGACGAAAGCGTCCCCGCCCATTACGCGAGGGCCTATGCTTATCATCTCGGCGGCTATCCGGACAAAGCGCTGAAGGAAGCTGATGCCTTGCTCGCGACGGCGCCCGACGATCCCTATTTCCTGGAGCTGAAGGGCCAGATCCTGCTGGAGACTGGCAAGCCGGCGGACGCGATTGCGCCGCTTCGCGAAGCCACCAAGAAATCCGGCGAGGCGCCGCTGATCGCCGCGATGCTCGGCCACGCCTTGATCGCGACCGAGAAGACCCAGAATTACGGCGAGGCCAAGCAGGTGCTCAAGGAGGCGGTCAGCCGCGACAATGACAATCCGTTCGCCTGGTACCAGCTCGGGATCATCTACGACCAGGAAGGCGATTACGGGCGGGCCGCGCTTGCGACCGCGGAGCGAAGCAATCTCGAGGGCGACCCGAAGCTCGCACTGTCGAGCGCCCAGGCGGCGATGAAGAGCATTCCGGCAGGATCGCCGGACTATCTTCGGGCGCAGGACATCGCCATGGTGTCGCGCGCCGAGCTGGTGAAAAAAGACAAGAAGTACGAAGAAAAGAAGGACAAGTGACAGAACCACGAAGTGGCCCGGGCGGCTTCATAACGGCGGTTTCGGGTGGAGTGGTTGGAGCTGTCCTGATGGCGGCGCTGCTGCTGTTCGCAGCACCTCAGCTGATCGGCGGGCGCATAGTCCGCGCCGGGATGATGGCCGACCCGCAAATCCTCGTCGATGCCGGCCAGGCGCTCCGGGACCAGCAATATCAGCCAGTGCTAGCGCAGCACCGCGCCGAGATCGAAACGCCGTTCGGAACTTCCTGGAAGGGCGCGAGCAAGCCCGACGTCACGCTGGTCGAATTCTTCGATTACGCCTGCCCCTATTGCAAGGCGAGCAACCCCGCGCTCGAGCAGTTGCTTCAGGAGGATAAGGGGCTCCGCGTCGTCTATCGCGAGCTTCCGATCCTCGGTCCCGAAAGCGTCAACGCGGCTCGGCTTTCCCTCGCAGCGTCGAAGGCCGGACGGTTCGTCCAGTTCCACGATGCGTTGTGGGCTGCCGGAAGGCCGAGCCCGGAAACGCTTGCGACCGCAAGCGACGCTGCCGGTCTCGCTTCTCAGCCGCCGGCGAGCGCCGACATCGAAGCGGAGCTGAAGAAGAATTTCCAGCTGGCCGGACAGCTCGGCGCTACGGGCACGCCGCTGTTCGTGATCGGCGACCGGGTGTTCAACAGCGCGGTAAGCTACGAGGAATTGAAGAAGGCCGTCGCGGACGCTCGAACGAAAGCCTGATCAAGTCTTCGGCAGTTCGCCCTTGAATCCCTGGGCGATCACATACCATTCGGACGAATCCTTGCGGCTCGCGGGTGGCTTTGCGTGCTTTACCGCGGTGAAGTGCCGTTTGAGCTCGGCGACGAGGTTGTTGTCCGCGCCGCCGGCGAGAACCTTGGCAACATAGGCACCGCCGGGGCGGAGGACCTCCTTGGCAAACTCCAGCCCGGCTTCGACCAGACCCATCGTCCGCAGATGGTCGGTCTGCGGATGACCCACAGTGTTCGCGGCCATGTCTGACAGCACCAGGTCCGCGGGTCCGCCGAGCGCCGCCTTCAATTTCTCCGGCGCTTCATCGTCCATGAAGTCCATCTGGAGGATCTCGACGCCCTCGATCGGGTCGGTCGGCAAGAGGTCGATCCCGACGACTTTCGCCTGTGGCATTCGCCGCCGGACAACCTGCGACCAGCCGCCGGGAGCAATGCCGAGATCGATAACCGCGGTGACGCCTTTGAGAACCCCGAATCGTTCGTCGATCTCGAGAAGCTTGTACGCGGCGCGACTTCGGTAATTCTCGGCCCTGGCGCGGCGGACATAGGGATCGTTGAGCTGCCGCTCGAGCCAGCGCGTCGAGGAAGCGGAGCGGTTGCGGGCAGTGCGGACCCGCTGCCGCGGCCCGCGGCCGCCTCTCACAGGACGAACCCGTCTCTCGCCATCAGCGAGCGGAGAATTCCTTCGCGGATCCCGCGGTCGGCCACGCCCAGCTTTTCCGCCGGCCAGATTTCCAGGATCGCCTCGAGGATCGCGCAGCCGGCGACCACGAGGTCCGCGCGGTCGGGACCGATGCATGGCAGGGCCGCTCGCTCTCCGAAATCCATCTCCGCGATCATTGTGCTGATCGCGTGCATAGCTTCGATCGGGACGTGCAGGCCGTCGACGGCACGTCGGTCGTAGCTGGGAAGTGCGAGATGAACGCTGGCTAGGGTCGTCACTGTGCCGCTGGTTCCGAGCAGGCGGATTCCGGCCCGGTGCCTGGGCAGCATGGCTTCGAACTGGTCGAACGACCGCCGGACGCGCTCGCGCATCCGCTTGTACGCCCTGACCCGGTCCTCGCCTTCGATTGCCTCGCGGCCCTCGCTCTCCGTCAGCGAAACCACGCCCCACGGAGCGCTCCACCAGCTCCTGATCTTCGGCGTTCCGCTGACCTGATCGATCAGCACCAGCTCGGTCGAACCGCCGCCGATATCGAATATCAGGGCCGGGCCTTCGCCGGGCTCGAGCAGCTTGTGGCAGCCAAGCATCGCAAGCCGGGCCTCCTCGGCCGGCTCGATGATCTCCAGCGCGATTCCGGTTTCGTTGCGGACCCGTTCGAGGAACTTCCGGCCGTTGGCCGCGCGGCGGCAGGCTTCGGTCGCTACGGAGCGGGAGAGCGAGACGTTCCGCCGCCTCAGCTTTTCGCCGCAGACGGCGAGCGCCGCCACTGCCCGATCCATCGCGTCGTCCGACAGCTTGCCTGTTTGCGAAAGCCCGTCGCCAAGCCGGACGATGCGCGAGAAGGCGTCGATGACGGTGAAGCCGCCATCGCTTGGGCGCGCAATGAGAAGCCGGCAGTTGTTGGTGCCGAGATCGAGCGCACCGTAGGTGTGGCGTTGATTGTGCGGCTGCTGGAGCCGCCCCTGAGGCGGCTTTGCGAGAGCCGGCTGTTCCCGCATCTGCGGTCCCGGCGCGCTGGCGACGTCCTGCGCCATATTGAAACGCCCGTTCTTATCCTTGCACCGTCGGACATACCGGCGGCTGACTTGCCTCGAATGTATGCCCGAATCCGCGGCAAGGGCAAGTTCGCGCGGATTTTCAATGCTTGCAGGCACTGAATGGGCGGCCAAGCGCGGTTGACACCGGCCACGGCCACTCACTATCTCGCGCCCTCGCCCGAAGCCGGCGCTGCCCCGTCGTCTAATGGTAAGACTACGGACTCTGACTCCGTCAATTGAGGTTCGAATCCTCACGGGGCATCCACTCGGCACCTATCTGCCTAAGCTGAACTGGCCTGTGGTTGCGCGCGACCGCTTAGCCGGTCGGGCAGCGCTATCGCTGGTGGGCTGCGATCCAGTGGCCGAGGCGAGTGCGCAACGACGGCTTCGACGGGATGAAGCCGCGGACTTCGAGCATCTCTTCCGGCTCGTCGTAGATCCTCAGGTTGAGCGGAAGTCGCATCCGGAGCGAGTCCCTGCCGCGGAGCTTGTCCTCGGCGAGGGCCAGCGCACGGTGCGCGTCCTCGGCTGTGAACGGCTTGGTCAGGCAGCCTAGCGCCAGATCCGGCATCGGGAAGTCCGGTGCGCGTCCGCTGACGAACAGGCAGGGGACGTTGAGCTCTCCCAGGCGAACGGCGACGGAGAAGCCGGTCGATCCGCGAGCGAGCTGGAGGTCGACGAGCGCGAGGTGCGGCTGGTGTTGGGTTCCTGCAGCGACCGCGCTTTCGGAGTCATCGGCGATTGCGACGACGCGGTAACGGGGATTGTCCTCGATCAGATATTTCACCGTGGATGCGAGATGAGCATCGTCCTCGACGACCAGAATCTTGAGCACTGAAAGGACCCCTCCCCAACGCGATGTGAACGCGATTGGCACGGAGTCAGAAAAGAGAGGCTGAGCGAATCCCCCGTAAACGGGATTTACGCCGGAATGAGCCCGATATGAGTCGGGCGGAGCCTTTCGGCCCCGCCCGGTCCCCCTCACCCCCCCCCGGTAAGTTAAGCGCGGTAGAAGATGTGCTGGCCGATCTTCTCGACCCTGGTCAGCCGGCTGCCCCACGAGGGAGCGACATAATTGGCGTGGTACCACAGGACGTCGGTCGGAACCGTGCGGAGAACGTTGGCCATCGCGAGCCGTGCGACGCCTTGAGCCTTGGCCCAGGAAGCGCTGTCGGTGATCGCCGGGAACTGCCCGTGCTGCACGAACGAAAACTGCCAGGGCTGCTTGACGACTTCGCACCAGGTCGACGGATATTTGCCCGATGCGGCGCGGTTCATGACCACGTCGGCGACTGCAAGCTGGCCTTCGAGATTCTCACCGCGAGCTTCGAAATAAACGGCGGTGGCGAGGCAGTTGGCCTGCTCGTCGAGCGGTGCTCCGGCGCTGTAGCGATCGACCAGGGCATAAAGCGGCCATCCGGCGTTGAGTAGCCAGCGGCCCTCGCGAGCGATCTTGGCGAGCTCCGCCTGCTGCGGGTTCTGGCGGGTGCCGAACACCGCGCCGACCGCGTTGGAAAACATCGTGCTGGTGGACGTGATCGTCTGCTGCACGGCGCTAAGCACCGGCGCGGTGGCCTGGGTGCCGAGCGGCCGGGCCGTCGAGTCGACGGTGGCGGCGTTGACCGCATAAGTGCTGTTGAGGACGGGAGTGCTCTGGGCGGCTGCGTTGCCCGCACCCAGGAACAGAGTAAGTGACCCCATCACCGCAGCGAGGCTGCGGTTCCGCAGAAGCTTTTTCAAATTCTCTCTCTTGCCCTTGGCGGCCGTCCTGACACAGGGATAGCGGGGCGCCGTTCAGCGTCTCGCAAGTTCCAATGTGCAGGTTCGTCCGTCTTGCCCGGGACCGGCGTCTAAATGCGCCTTGCTGTCCCGCTCTCGTTAACCGATGAGCGCCAAATATGGATTTTCCGGGCTAAGCCAAGGCCCGCAGCGGTGAACTGAGCCACCGGCGGGGTGAATGACGGAACCACTTGAGAAACCTAAACAAATTAAAGTGGTTCAGCTTTTCGGGTGTTCCGGCTAGGGGCGCCTCAGGAGGGCGCAGTGGCATATTGGCTGATGAAATCGGAGCCTGGCAGCTATAGCTGGCAGGACCTCGTCCGCGACGGTTCCACCGAATGGGACGGCGTCCGCAACAACGCAGCGCGGCTCCATCTCAAGGCGATGAAGCGCGGCGACGAGGCCTTCTTCTACCACAGCATGGAGGAGCGCTCCGTCGTCGGCATCATGCGCATCACCCGCGAAGCTGCGCCCGACCCTAGGGATCCCGATTGGGTTTCGGTGAGGGTCGAGCCGGTCAGGCCTCTCGACCGCCCCGTGACGCTGAAAGACATCAAGGCGGAGCCGAAGCTCGCGAAAATGGAGCTGATCAGGCAGTCGCGGTTGTCGGTAGCGCCGGTCCGCGGCGAGGAGTGGAATCTTGTTCTGAAGATGGGGAGCTGAAGTCTAGGGCTGCTCTCGCGCGTCAAGGCGCGCAGGGAGAACTAGAGCAGCCCTAACTGGCGGAAGCTCGAACATTGCGCGCCGCCGAACACCAGGTGATCGAGGACCTGGCAGTCCATCGCCTCGGCAGCGCAGGCGAGGCGGCGGGTGGCGCGGCGGTCGCCGTCGCTCGGCCGGGGATCGCCGCTGGGATGATTGTGGGCGAGCAGGATCCCGACGGTGCCGTGGTTTGCGGCGTCCGCAATGATCGACCGGAGCGGGAAATCGGTCCCGAACTCGTCCCCCACGTGATCGGTGAGGTGAACGCAGTTGAGCGATTCATCGAGGTGCGCGACCCACAGCCGCTCGATCTTCGGGTCGGACTCGGCAAGGCAGCCGGCGAAGAATTCGCGAGCGGCGGCGAGTCCGTTGAGCTTGAGCGGGTGTTCGGCACGCTGATATCGCACGCCGGCAAGCTAGAGTAGGCGCCGCGCCGGGACGATTGGAAGCGAGTTCGATCAGGAGGCAGTCTGATCCGTTTTGACATGCAAGTCGGCAGGCTCGGCCTCAGGCGCGCTGTCGCGGTCGCGATGCTCGTCGCGCTTGCATTGGCCGCGTCGGTGGCAGGGCTGCGGCTCGCCAGCGGCGGCGGCGAGGTTCCGGCAAGGCCTCCAGGCGAACGGCCGGAGCTTCTGCTGCTCACCAGCCTTCCGATCGTCTTTCCTGAGCGCCTGACTCTCGACACAGTAGCTTCGCCAGCGCTGTCGGCGCTCCAGGGCCGCTACCGAGTGACTCCGATCAGCGTCGCCGACGCTTCCTCGCTAGCCGGCCACCGTCTTTTGCTGATGGCGCAGCCGCGAGCGCAGCCGTCAGAGATGCTGGTGGAGCTCGACCGCTGGGTGCGGGGCGGCGGCCGGGTCGTGGTTCTCGCGGATCCGGCGCTCGAATGGCCGACGAGCAAGCCGCTGGGGGACGTAACGCGCCCCCCATTCGCCTTTTCCGATACCGGCCTTCTGGGCCATTGGGGCGTGCTGCTCGAGGCCCCCGAGACCTTCGGCCCGGCAACATTAGAGGCTGACGGCAAGGCCGTTCAAACCCTGTCGCCGGGAACGCTTCGTGCGACGAACGGCGGCTGCAAGATCACCGCTGGCGGCCTAGTCGCACGATGCAAGGTGGGCCAAGGCAAGGCAATCGTCATAGCCGACGCCGACTTCCTGGCCGTCGAAGGACGCCGCGGGACCGCCCGCTCGGCGAACCTCGGATTCCTGCTTGGCGAGCTCGATCGGCTAGGGCGTTGACGTCGCCGGCTGGTCGGCGGCCGCGGTAGGAGCCTGGAGCGCAGGAGCACCGGCGATATCCCACCTGTCCATCGTCACCGCCGAACAGGCGTAGGTCGCTCCGTTCCGGATTTCGGCTGCTTTGAGCACCGAAGCAAGCGCCGGCTGGCTCGACGCCAGGACCCGGCGGCTGTCCTCGATCATGTTCGTATAGCCGATGCCGTAGACCTTCTTGCCGTCGGCTCCGATCGCGCCGGAGACGGGAATGAAGTCACCCAGGTAGAGAACCTCTCCGGCGCCCACATGAAATGTAGGCGCGCCGAAGCAGTTCGTGCTCAGGATGATCTTGCCCAGCGCTTGACCGGAAAGCACATAATCGCCGGCAGTCAGCTTCACCACCTGGACCTCAAGCCCGGCTTTGCGATCGTTGCTCACGACCTGGCTGCCGTACGTTGTCTTGTCGCCGGTCGCCTTCCAGTCCTTGGGACGATATTCGAGATCCTGATATTCCGGATCATAGCGGGCGATCGAGATCGCGGCCGCTCGACCGGCGCTCAGCTCGTTCGGACGGCGGAACGCGAGCACCACCGCGCCTTCATTATCCTCGAGCTTCACCGGCTCGGTCGCGGCCACCTTCTTGCCGAGGAATACGGATTCCGGGCCGGAAAGGGGGCCGTCCACCTTGCCAAGCGCGGCGGGCGACATCGAGAAGCTGGTCCTTTCCGTGATTTCGCCAGCGACATCCTGGGCGCCGACGATGGTGTTGAAATAGTTGCTGCGTTCGGAATCGCTCATCGCGCGAACGCGCTGGGCGGTTTCGTTGGGAACCTCGACCTGGCGCCAGCCCCGGATCAGGAGGCAGTTGCGCCGGTTGGTCCGCCGTTGCTCGCCCTCTGCGATCATCCCGCCGATCAGTCCGCCAAGAGCTCCGCCAACCCCGGCAGCGACCGGTGAGACCACGGCGGGGTTGTAATAATAAGGGATGGTCCCAGCGGGAGTCCGCGATCCGCGAGCGATCAAGCGGCACTCTTGCCAGTCGGAATCATATTGCGCGCGCGTCGCGCCGGGCTTGTTGTAGAATCTGTCGTCGCGGAGGTCGCGAGCGGCGTCCTTAGCGATCTCTTCGGCCGAATCCTTGGGGTCGACCGGATGCTGGGCAACGGCCGCCGGAGCCGTGCCGCCGACCGGAACCATCATGGTGGCCTGCGCGAGCGCAGGTTGAGCGAAAACGATCGACGCGGCTGCGCCGGCGAGCAGTGACAACAGACGCATTTTGATAACCCCCCTGAATCGGCGACTTAGCCGAAGCACCAACGCTAGCCGGGAGCGCTTTCGAGTCAACTGGGCCTCCGGCGGGGCGCGAATCGCGAGTCGCACTCGAGGGATGGCGGCTCACAGACTTATCCACAGCCTAAAGAGCCAAGAACAGGATAAGAACGGCCCGCAAAACTGCGCCAAAAAAGTCGCGGAAATCCGCCACTAGGCATAAAAACCCGTGAAATGGCATCAAAATCCATTGTATCCCGCCCGAGCCTGAGTTACCAACATCGGCTGTAGCGCGGGGCTAAACCCATACTGCGATTGACCGGCGCGGGACCGGCGGCACTGCCGCGCGCCCGCGAACGGGAAAGCTTTGCGCTGCGGAACGGGGAGTGACGTGGCGCTAGAGCATCTATTTCAGGGAAGCGCTCTCAATGCCGTGGACGCGAAGGGCCGCGTCTCCGTTCCCGCATTCCTGCGCTCGGTGATCGAGCGCCGCGGCGACGCCCGCACCATCGTCCTCGCCAAGCACGAAGCATTTCCCTGCCTAAGCGCCTACGATCCCGCCTACGCGGCGCTGAAGCACTCGAAGCTGGAGCGGCTGTTCGAGAAGCAGGAGGGCGACCCCGACGCAGCCCTCGATTACCAGCAGCGCAACCTCATGGCTTTCGCGGCGACCGAAGAGGTGCCGTACGACAGTTCCGGCCGGATCGTCCTCCCCCCGATGATGCGCCGGAAGGGCGGGATCGACGATCTCGCCCTGTTTCTCGGCGCCGGCGAGACGTTCCAGGTGTGGAACCCGAGCCTGTTCCTGGGCGAACCGACCGTTCCCGACGATCTCAAGGATATCGCGCGGTTCCGGCTCGAAGAGCGCGGGCTTAGTCAATGAGCCCGCGTTCCGCCCATACGCCCGTCCTTCTCGATGAAGTGATCGAGGCGCTTGCAATCCAGCCCGGCGACACGGTGGTCGACGGCACCTTCGGGGCCGGCGGCTACAGCCGCGCGATGCTTGCGGTGGGGGTGGGACGGGTGATCGGTTTCGACCGCGATCCTGATGCGATCGCGGAAGGCCGGTCACTCGTCCCCGACCCGCGGCTCGAGCTGGTGCAGGAACGATTCAGCCAGATGGACCGGGTCCTCGCCGACCGCGGCATCGGCCCGGTCGACGCAATCGCCCTCGATATCGGCGTCAGCTCGATGCAGATCGACCGCGCCGAGCGCGGCTTCTCGTTCCAGGCCGACGGGCCTCTCGACATGCGTATGGACCAAAGCGGGCCTACCGCGGCGGAGTTCCTCAACCAGGCCGATGAAGCGGATATAGCCCGCGTGCTCCGCGATTACGGCGAGGAACCCCGCGCGCGGACCATTGCACGCGCCATCGTCGCCGGCAGGCCGATCGAGCGCACCGCCGAGCTTGCGGCCATCGTTCGCCGCGCGGCCGGATTCCGGCCGGGGCAGAAAAGCGACCCGGCAACGCGAACGTTCCAGGCAATAAGAATTCACCTGAATGCCGAGCTCGACGAGCTCGAAAACGGCTTGTTGGCGGCCGAACGGTCCCTCCGTCCCGGTGGGCGGCTGGCGGTCGTCACCTTCCACAGTCTCGAGGACCGGATCGTCAAGCGCTTCCTTCGTGAGCGGAGCGGTGGGACGCCGGCCGGCTCGCGTCACCGTCCTGAGCTTTCCGACCCGAACGAACCGACGTTCGAACGGGTCGCAAAGCCGGTTTCCCCGACGGAACGCGAGCTGGCCGGCAATCCCCGATCGCGATCCGCGCGTCTCAGGAGCGCAGTCCGGACCTCCGCACCACCAAGAGAACGCAAAGGAGAGCGCAAATGAGCGTTCGCAGCTTCCACTCGGTTTTCATGGCCACCGCCGTGGCCGGTGCGGCACTCGGCTGCTACCTCGTCTCGCTCCGTGTGGCCTCGGAGCGGGCGGCTCTGGAGCAGGTCGAAAGCCAGATCGTCGCCACCCAGGCAAACATCCGAATGCTTCAGACGGAGGTCGGGACGCGGTCGCGCCTGGCCCAGCTCGAGCGGTGGAACGTCCGAGTGCTGGCGTTGTCGGCACCGACCGCAGGTCAGATCCTCGGCGACAAGTTCCAGCTCGCCAAACTCGTTCAGCCGCAGCGCAACGACGTCGAGGCTCCGCTCGTGCTCGCTTCGGCTCCGGCGCCTCAGCCGGCGCAGCCGCTGGCGCAGGATTCCGACCCTGACGTAGCCCCGGTCCGCCAGCTCCTTCACGAGGCGAGCTACGAGGTCCCGGCCAGGCCCGCACTCCCGAAGGTCGCTCAAGCCGAGCCGAAGAAAGCAGAGCCCAAGGCGGCCGCGACAGCCGCGTCTCCCAAAGCGAAAACGGCGGCTGCTTCGTCCCTTCCCAAAGCGGTCGCGGCCAAGCCGCCGGCTGCCGACAAGAAAGCTGGGGACAAGTCGCTTCGAGTCCAAACTGCTTCGGTGACAAAGCCGGCCCGCAGCGCCAAAATCGATCCGCTCGCTCCACTTCCGACCGAGCGTTCCGCAGCCAAGGGATCGCGCGCGAATCGATGAACGCCCCGACAGCAGCCCTCGTCGCCCCGCGCCCCGAGCGGCTTCGGCTTGTCGGCCAGCGGCGCCAGACGCTTTCGATGATGCACCAGCGGTTGATGCTGGGCATGCTCGTCTATGCCGGCGTCGTCGCTCTCATTGCGTTGAGGATTCTCTACCTGGCCGCGTTCGGCGACCACGCCGGGCGGCAGGCGGGGGTCGGCGCTCTGGTGCCCGATCGCGGCGACATCGTCGACCGGGACGGCCAACCGCTGGCTCGGACGATCGACGCGTGGAGCATTGGGCTCCATCCAAACAAGGTCATCGGCGACAAGCTGCAGCTGGCGCGAAAGCTCGCCCAGCTGATGCCGGAGCGTAGCGAAGCCGATTATTTCAACATGCTCCGCTCGGGGAAGAGCTTCTTCTACCTTCGACGCAGGGCCTCTCCTGAGATCGTCGAGGCGGTCAACGCGATTGGAGAGCCCGGGCTTGCGCTCGATCGCGAGCCGGAGCGGCTGTACCCGCAGACGAACCTCGCCGCCCACGTGATCGGCTTCACCAACCTCGACGGCCACGGCGCCGCTGGTGCCGAGCTGGCCTTCGACAAGCAGCTCGCAGATGCAGCGACGCGCGCGACTCCCGTGCAGCTGTCGATCTCGATGACGGTCCAGCAGGCGCTTGAGCATGAGCTGCAGGAGGCAATGACTCGCTTCTCGGCGATCGGCGCCGCCGGAGTGGTGATGGACGTCCATACCGGCGAGATCATCGCCATGACGTCGCTTCCGTCGATGAACCCCAATGCTCCCGGGAAGGTCACTCCGGACCAGATGTTCAACCGGGCGACCCTGGGAGTCTATGAGCTGGGATCGACCTTCAAGCCGTTCACTCTGGCGATGGCGATGGACGCCGGCGTCGTCAGCGGCCCGGGGCAAATCTACAATTGCCCGCAGACGCTTCCCGCTTACGGCCACGTGATCCACGATACGCACCCGTTCGGCCGCACGTGCACCGTCGCCGAGATCATGATGGAAAGCTCCAACATCGGAATGGCGCAGATGGCCCAGCAGCTCGGCACAGCCCGGCAGCAGGCGTTCCTCCGCCGGATGGGCTTCCTGAGCAAGGTCGAGGTCGAGCTTCCCGAGCGCGGCCGGACCCTGACCCCCGGATCGCGCTGGGGACCGTTCGAAACGATGACCGTCGGCTTCGGCCAGGGCATCGCGGTTGCGCCGCTTCAGCTGGCGATGGGCTATGCGACCCTGTTCGACGGAGGAATCTATCACCCGCCGACGATCCTCAAGATCGGGCCGAACCATCCGCTGCCGAAAGGGCGTCGCGTGTTCACCGCCGACACGAGCTACCGGATGCGCGCACTTCTGCGGCTCGTCGTGACCAAGGGCACGGGCAGGAAGGCCGATGCGCCGGGCTACAGGGTCGGGGGCAAGACCGGCACCGCCCAGAAGATCATCGGCGGCCGCTATAGCCAGTCGGTCAACATCACCAGCTTCGCCGGTGTGTTCCCGATGGACGACCCGCGCTATGTGATCGTCGTGATGCTCGACGCACCCAAGGCCACTGCCGAGACTTACGGATTCACCACTGCCGGCTGGAACGTTGCACCCGTCGTCAGCAAGACCGTTAGCCGGATCGCGCCGATGCTCGGAATCGCGCCGGACCTTCATCGCGAGCCCGACATGTCCGAGGTCCTGCCCTACATTCACGAGGAGCAGTGAATCGGTGCGCCTTCGCGACCTGGCTGATGTCGACGACGATTCTGAAGTGACCGGCTTTGCGATCGATCATCGCAAGGTGACGAAGGGCAACGTCTTCGGCGGCTTTGCCGGGGCAGTGTTCAACGGCGAGGATTTCATCCCCGCGGCGGTCGAGCGCGGAGCGGTGGCAGTCGTCGCTCGGCCCCAAGCCAAGGTCGAGCGGGCCCTGCACCTCGCCGACGAGCGGCCGCGCAGGCTGTTCGCGCAAATGGCGGCGAAATATTTCGGGCCGTATCCGGAGATCGTCGTCGCCGTCACTGGCACTAACGGCAAGACGTCCACGGTGGAGATGACGCGGCAGATCTGGAGGATGCTGGGACACCGTTCCGCGTCGATCGGGACTCTCGGAGTCACAACTTCGGACGACCAGGTGAAAACCGGGCTGACGACGCCCGACATCGTCACGTTCTTGAGCAATGTCGCAGGGCTGGAGCGGATGGGCATCAGCCACGTCGCCTACGAAGCTTCCTCCCACGGCCTCGACCAGTATCGCGCGGAAGGCGTTCCGCTCGCGGCGGTGGCCTTCACCAACTTCAGCCGCGACCACCTCGACTATCACCCGGACATGGACTCCTATTTCGAAGCCAAGATGCGGCTGTTCGACGAGGTGGCCGAGCCGGGACAGTCGGCCGTGATCTGGACCGATGATCCGAAATCCGAGGAGGTGATTGAGCGGGCGCGCAGGCGCGGCCTGAAGCTGCTGACCGTCGGCCGCAAGGGCGAGACGATCCGGCTACTCGACCAAACCTCGACCCCACTCGGCCAGACTCTGCAGATCGAGCATTCGGGCAAGAGCTATCGGCTCGCGCTTCCGCTGATCGGTGCCTACCAGGCGTCGAATGTCATGACCGCGGCCGCGCTGGTCCTCGCCACGGGCGGTGAATGGCGCGACGTGTTTTCTGCCATGGGCCGGGTTTCGCCGGTTCGCGGGCGGCTGGAGCGGGCGGTGATCAGCCGCGCAGGTGCTCCCGTCTATGTGGATTATGCCCACACGCCCGATGCTCTCGAAGCGGCGATCCAGGCCCTTCGCCCGCACGTGGAGGGCAAGCTGATCACGGTATTCGGCGCCGGAGGCGACCGCGACCAGGGCAAGCGCGCGCCGATGGGTGAGGCGGCAACTCGTCTGTCCGACGTGGTCATCGTCACCGACGACAACCCGCGAAGCGAGGACCCGGCGAAGATCCGCGCCGACATCATGGCCGGAGCGCCGGGAGCCATTGAGGTCGCCGGGCGCAAGGAAGCGATTGCGCGCGCCCTTGAAATGGCGGCGAGCGGCGACATCGTCCTTCTCGCCGGCAAGGGCCATGAGACAGGCCAAATCGTGGGCAACAAGGTTCTTCCCTTCGACGACGCGCTCGTGGCCCGGGAATGCGCTGCATGAGCGTGCTGTGGACCTCCGAGGAGATCGCGGACGCGACCGGCGGGACCGCAAGCGCTGCCTTCGAGGTGACGGGCGTCACGTTCGACAGCCGCGAGGTCGGTCCCGGCGATCTGTTCATCGCAATGCCGGGGACGGTCCATGACGGACACGAGTTCGTGCCCCAGGCGATCGCATCGCACGCGGCGGGCCTGATCGTGTCGCGGCCCGTCAATCACCCGCACGTGCTGGTCGGAGACACTGCTAAGGCTCTCCAGGACCTCGGCCGCGCGTCCCGGGAGCGAAGCGGCGCGACCATCATCGGAGTGACCGGCTCGGTCGGAAAGACCAGCACCAAGGAAGCCATTTACGCTGCGCTCGACCGCTGGCAGCCGGGCAAGGTCCATCGGTCGGTGAAGAGCTACAACAACCATACGGGCGTTCCGCTCAGCCTCGCTCGAATGCCTCGCGAAACTGCCTATGCCGTCCTCGAGATGGGCATGAACGCCAAGGGCGAGATCGCGGCCTTGACCCGCCTGGTTCGGCCGAACGTCGCGGTCGTGACCGCGATTGCCCCCGCGCATATCGAGAACCTGGGCTCGGAAGAGGCGATCGCCGACGCGAAGGCGGAGATCTTCGAAGGGCTCGAGGCCGACGGCGTCGCGATCATCCCGAACGACAGTCCACACCGGGACCGGCTGGTGCGCGCCGCGCGCCGCCATGCTGACCGCATCGTAACCTTCGGCACCGGCGATGCGGACGTCCACGCGCTCCACGCTGTGCGGGCCGACAATGGCGGAAGCCTCATCACGGCTTCGCTCCTCGACAGCGACGTGACCTTCACCATCTCCCAACGCGGCGAGCATTGGGTGTCGAACGCGCTGGCGGTGCTTGCCGTCGTCGAAGCCATCGGCGGCGACGCAGCGCTCGCCGGGCTTGCGCTCGCCGACCTGGGCGGAATCAAGGGTCGCGGAGAGCGGCACCAGATTCGTGTCGATGGCGGCGAGGCGCTGTTGATCGACGAAAGCTACAACGCCAATCCCGCGTCCATGGCTGCGACTCTCAAGAGCCTCGGCGAGGAAGTCGGCGCAGAGCGCCGGATCGCCGTGCTCGGCCCGATGCGCGAGCTCGGCGAGCATGCCGACCAGCTTCACGCCGATCTCGCGCCGTCGGTGATCGCCGCCAAGGTCGACGAGCTCGTGCTCGTCGGGGCTGACATGCGCCCGCTCGAGCAGGCGCTCGATGGACAAGTGCATGTGACGAACGTAGCCGATGCCGCGCAAGCCGCGGACGCTCTCTCGCGTCTGCTTAGGCCCGGCGATGCGGTGCTGGTAAAGGCGTCGAATTCGGTTGGGCTCGGCCGGGTCGTGGACCGGCTGACGAAGGGGATGGCGGAATGCTCTACCTGATCGCCGAGAAGCTCGACTTCCCGGGCCTTTTGAACCTCATCCGCTATCTGAGTTTCCGCGCTGGCGCGGCGAGCGCGACCGCGCTCCTCATCGGCCTTCTCCTCGGGCCGTGGTTCATTTCCTACCTGCGGGAGCGGCAGGGCAAGGGCCAGCCGATCCGCGACGACGGACCGCAGGGGCATTTCGCCAAGCGCGGAACCCCGACCATGGGCGGCCTTCTGATCCTGATCGCGGTGATCGGTTCGTCGTTGCTGTGGATGAACATCGGCAGCGTCTATGTCTGGGGCTGCCTTGCGGTGACCGCGGGCTTCGGCCTGATCGGGTTCCTCGACGATTACGACAAGGTGAAGAAGGCGCATCACAAGGGGCTGTCGGGCAAGACCCGGCTGGCGCTGGAATTCCTCATCGCGGGTTTTGCGACCTGGCTGATGGTCCGCCACAGCGGCACCGATCTGCACATCCCGTTCGTCAAGGAGTCCGTCGCCGATCTCGGCTGGCTCTACATCGTGTTCGGAGCCTTCGTGATCGTCTCGTTCGGCAACGCAGTGAACCTGACCGACGGCCTCGACGGGCTGGCGAGCATGCCGGTGGTGATCGCAAGCCTCGCCTTCCTCCTCATCACCTACATGGTCGGCAACGTGAAATATGCGGCCTATCTTGGCATCCCGCACGTGGCGGGCGCGGGCGACCTGACGGTTCTGTGCCTTGCGATCGTGGGCGCCTGCCTCGCCTTCCTCTGGTTCAACGCGCCGCCGGCGGCGGTCTTCATGGGCGATACCGGCAGCCTGGCTCTAGGCGGGGCGCTCGGCGCCATCGCGGTCGCCACCCACCACGAGTTCGTCCTCGCCATCGTCGGCGGGCTTTTCGTCGTCGAGGCGCTTAGCGTCGTCATCCAGGTGATGGTGTTCAAGCGAACCGGCAAGCGCGTGTTCCTGATGGCGCCGATCCACCACCATTTCGAGCATATCGGCTGGTCGGAGCCGACCATCGTCATCCGTTTCTGGATCGTCAGCTTCGTTCTGGCGCTCGCGGGTCTCGCGACCCTCAAGCTGCGGTGATCACCGCACGCGCCTTCGAAGGGAAGCATTACGCGGTCTACGGCCTGGCGCGCTCGGGGCTTGCGACGGCCGAAGCGCTGCTAGCGAGCGGAGCGAAAGTCACCGCCTGGGACGCGAAGGAGGAGGCGAGGGAAAAAGCGCCTGCGGGCACCGACATCGCGAACCTCGACGAGGCGGACCTGTCGCAGTTCGACAGCCTCGTCGTCACTCCGGGCCTTCCGCTGAACCGCCATCCGATTGCGCAGCGCGCGCGGGATGCGGGTCTCGAGATCATCGGCGACATCGAGCTGTTCGCCCGCGCCCGGCCCGAGTTGCCGCCGCACAAGGTCGTCGGCATCACCGGCACCAACGGCAAGTCGACGACGACAGCGCTGGTGCATCACATCCTCAAGACTGCCTCCGTTCCGACGACGATGGGCGGCAATATCGGGCTTCCGATCCTCGCGCAGGACCCGCTGCCCGAAGGCGGGGTCTATGTGCTGGAGCTGTCGAGCTACCAGATCGATCTGACGCAGAGCCTCGATTGCGACGTCGCGGTGTTGCTCAACATCACGCCCGATCATCTCGATCGGTATGACAGCTTTGATGCTTACGTGAATTCAAAGGCCCGCATTTTTGCAATGCAGCGAGGCAAGAATCCCAACGGCATCATTATGGTAGATGATGTAGTCAGCCAGAGCGTCGCCGATGGGCTCGTTCGTGACGAGCTCTCCGCCAGTTGGATGGTAAACAAACGGAACAACCCCGTATTTGGCAGCCAAGGAAACTGGCCGGCGCTCCAAGGGCCGCACAACGCTCAGAACGCAACAGCGGCGATTGCGACGGCTCAAGTGCTTGGCGTGTCCGATCAAGCAATTGCACAAGGCCTCCGAACCTATCCCGGCCTCCCGCACCGCATGGAGCGAGTCCGCGAGCGGGACGGCGTGCTCTTCGTCAATGATAGCAAGGCGACCAACCCGACCGCCACCGCGCCGGCGCTCGCCGCTTTCCCGGCGATCCGCTGGATCTGCGGCGGGCAGGCGAAGACGGACAATCTCGACGAATGCGCGCCGCACTTCGCGCACGTGCGTTCGGCCTACACGATTGGCGAGGCGGCCGAGCTTTTCGAGCGGCTGCTAAGTCCGCATATCGACGTGAAAAATTGTCACGAGCTTGGCGCTGCGGTGCGCGCTGCTGCACAGGATGCCGAAGCAGGCGACACGGTGCTTCTGTCGCCGGCATGCGCGAGCTTCGACCAATTCCGCGATTTCGAGGATCGCGGCGACCAATTCCGGGAGCTGGTGAGGGCGTTATGACGGGGCTCATTTCGGACAAGTTCAAGGCGAGGATCACGGTCGACGCGAACCGCTACGGCCGGTCCGACCGGTCGGCAATGGGCCGCTGGTTCTGGGAAATAGACCGCGTTCTCCTGCTTCTGATCGCGGTCCTCATCGGGATCGGCCTGATCGCGGTCGCGGCGGCCTCTCCCGCGGCGGCAGTCCGCTATTCGGGCGGCAACGTCCGCTTCGCCGAGCTCTATTATTTCTACCGGCAGATCGCCTGGATCGCGGTCGGGATCCCGGTGATGATCGGCATCTCGATGCTCTCGCGTGAGCGCGCTCGCCGCTTCGCTTTGTTCGGCGCGGGCTTCTTCTTCGTCCTCCTGCTTTTCGTCCCCATCCTCGGCCCGGAAGTGAACGGCGCACGTCGCTGGATTGGGATCGGAGTCGGCCAGCTCCAGCCATCCGAGTTCCTGAAGCCCTTCTTCGCGGTGGCGATGGCCTGGCTTCTCAGCCTGCGCGACGGCGACAAATCGCTTCCGGTCTTCGCTCTGTCCGCCTTGCCGGTGGCTGCTATCGCTTTCCTGCTGATGAAGCAGCCAGACTTCGGCTCCACGATCATCTTCGTCGCTGTTTGGGTGGCGATGCTTGCGCTCGCCGGCGTTTCGCTCCGCGTGCTGGGCGGCCTCGCGGTCGCAGGCGTCGTCGGGATCGTCCTCGCTTACTTTTTCTACGACGTCGCGACGCAGCGCATCGACGCGTTCCTGTTTGGGCAGGGCGACACCTTCCAGACCGATAACGCGATGCGAACGCTGACCGCGGGCGGGCTGTTCGGCATGGGGCCGGGCGCAGGCACCCGCAAGTTCGGCCTTCCCGAACCGCAGACTGATTACATCTTCTCCGTCATCGGCGAGGAGTTCGGGCTGATCGCCTGCCTTGCGATCGCGGTCCTCTATCTCACCATCGTCGCTCGCGTGCTGGTGAAGCTGCTCGACGAGGATTCGCCCTTCGCGATCCTCGCCGGCGCGGGGCTGGTCATCCAGTTCGGGCTCCAGGCGCTGATCAACATGGCGGTGAACGTCCAGATCGCCCCGTCCAAGGGCATGACTCTCCCGTTCATCAGTTATGGCGGAAGCTCGATGCTTGCGCTGTCTATCGCGATGGGATTGCTACTCGCCTTCACTCGCCGCAACCCGTATCTGACACGCTCGCCCTATGTCGTGAAATGGAGCGGAGAGAGCGAGAGCCAGGCGGCATGAACTTCGTACTCGCTGCCGGAGGAACCGGCGGCCACATGGTCCCTGCACATGCGCTTGCTGCGGAGCTGAAAGCTCGCGGCCACGGCGTGCTTGTGATCACGGACGAGCGCGGAGCGAAGATTCCCGGCCTCTTCGACAAGGTGCCGGTGCACGTGCTTCCCGCCGGAAGGCTCGGCCGGAATCCCATCGCACTGATGAAGGCCGCCCGCGCCGTCCTCGCCGGCCGCTGGGAAGCCAAGACCATCTATCGCGAGCACCGGCCCGATGCCGTCGTCGGCTTCGGCGGTTATCCGGCATTCCCGGCGCTACTCGCCGCAAGCTCGATGCGAATTCCGACCTTGCTCCATGAGCAGAATGCGGTGCTCGGGCGGGTGAACCGGGCGCTCGCCGGCAAGGCCGCCGCCATCGCTACCGCATTCTCCCAGATCGACCGGCTCAAGCCGCGCTATCGCGATAAGGTCGTGCTTGTCGGCAACCCGGTCCGGACAGAGATCGTCAAGATCGGCGAGATGCCGTTCCCACCGTTCGACGACACTGCGCCGCTCAAGATCCTGGTCACCGGCGGAAGCCAAGGCGCGACTATTCTCGGGAAGGTCGTGCCCAGCGGCCTCGGAATGCTCGATCCGTCGCTTCGTCACCGGCTTCAGGTCGTCCAGCAGTGCCGGGCCGACGACATCGAGGAAATCCGCGCCCGCTACGCCGAGCTGGGAATTCCGGCCGAGCTGATGACCTACATCCTCGACATGCCGCAGAAGCTCGCCGATGCGCATCTGGTCATCGGCCGAAGCGGAGCGTCGACGGTGGCGGAGCTTACGGCAGCCGGGCGCCCGGCGATCCTGATCCCGTTCGGGGCAGCGACCGACGATCACCAGACTGCCAACGCTCGCGACATGGTCCGCGCCGGAGGCGCGAGGGCAATCCCGCAGGACGAGTTCACTCCGGAGACGCTCGCAAAGCAGATTGAGATGGTCGCTTCCGATCCGAACGCGCTTGCAAACGCAGCTGCACGCTCGCTTTCGGTCGGCCGGCCCAACGCAGCTAGCGACCTCGCCGATCTCGTCGAGCGTGTCGGCGGCGGCTACGCACCGTTGATGGTCGGCCCCGCGCTCACGCCCCGGAAAGCCGCGGCCTATGCCGGGCCGGGAGTACCGGCATGAAGGCGATCGGCACCGACATCGGCACCATCCACTTCATCGGCATCGGCGGCATCGGAATGTCCGGGATCGCCGAAGTGATGCACCAGCTCGGCTATTCGGTGCAGGGCTCCGACCAGTCGGACAGCTATGTGGTCGAGAAGCTCCGCAAGGCCGGGATCCCCGTGACCATCGGCCATAATGCCGACAACCTCGGAAGCGCCGCCGTCGTCGTCTGCTCGAGCGCGATCTCGCGCGGCAATCCGGAAATCGAGGCAGCGGTCGAACGCCGGCTGCCGATCGTGAAGCGCGCGGAGATGCTCGCCGAGCTGATGCGGATGCAAAAGACGATCGCCGTCGCCGGGACCCACGGAAAGACGACCACGACGTCGATGATCGCGGCGATGCTCGACGCCGGGGAGATGGACCCGACGGTGATCAATGGCGGCATCATCAACCGCTACGGATCCAACGCCCGCCTCGGCAAGAGCGAGTGGATGGTCGTGGAAGCCGACGAGAGCGACGGCAGTTTCCTTCGCCTCGACGGAACGATTGCGGTCGTCACCAACATCGACCCGGAGCATTTGGAGCATTGGGGCGGCTTCGACGAAGTGAAGCGCGCCTTCTGCGAGTTCATCGAGAACGTGCCCTTCTACGGACTTGCGGTGCTGTGCGTCGATCATCCGGAAGTTCAGAGCATCTTGAGCCGGATCCAGGACCGCCGGATCGTCACTTACGGATTTTCGGCGCTTGCCGATCTTCGCGCCGAGAACGTCCAGCCCGACGGGCTGGGAAGCCGGTTCGACGCTTTGGTGTACGAGCGTGACGGCGAGCACCGAACGATTGAGGGCATCCACGTACCGATCCCGGGCCGGCACAACGTCCAGAATGCGCTCGCCGCCGTGGCGGTGGCCCTCGAGCTCGGAATACCGGACGACAAGATCGTCACGGGCTTCGAGCGGTTCGAGGGGGTCAAGCGCCGCTTCACCAAGGTCGGCGAAGTCGACGGCGCGACCGTCATCGACGATTATGCGCATCATCCGGTGGAAATCCGAGCGGTGCTTTCCGCGGCCCGTGAGACGACCGAGGGCAGGGTTATCGCGGTCATGCAGCCGCACCGCTTCACCCGGCTCCAGTCGCTGATGGAGGACTTCCAGGCGGCCTTCAACGACGCCGACATGGTGTTCGTCGCGCCGGTCTATGCCGCCAATGAGGAGCCGATCGAAGGCGTGGATTCGGACGCGCTTGTCGACGGGCTTCGCGCGCACGGCCACCGTATGGTCAAGTCCGTCGCGGACCCGCAGGACCTCGCCCAGTCGCTTCGCGATATTGCGGCGGAAGGCGACACGATCATCTGCATGGGCGCCGGCGACATCACCAAATGGGCAGCGGGGCTCGCCGACGGGATTACCAAGGCGAGGCAGGGGAAATGACCGCCTCCGACCAGCTGACGCTTCCGCAGCTCGAGGGAAGTGCCGAACGAGGCGGAAGCCTCGCCAGCTTCATCTGGTTCCGGACCGGCGGGCCGGCGGAATGGCTGGTGAGACCAAAGGACGAAGCGGACCTGGCGCGATTCCTCGCCGAGCTTCCGAACGAGGTACCGGTCACGCCCATCGGAGTGGGATCGAACCTGATCGTCCGTGACGGCGGAGTCGATGGCGTCGTCGTCCGGCTGCCCAAGAGTTTCGCGGATGTGACCATCGAACCGGGCAACAAAGTGCGCGCGGGCGGCGCGGCGATGGGGATCACCGTCGCTTCCGCTGCCCGTGACGCCGGCGTCGCGGGGCTTGAGTTCCTCCGCGGAATTCCCGGCACGGTCGGCGGCGCGGTCAGGATGAACGCGGGCGCTTACGGGCGCGAGGTCAAGGACGTCCTGGTCGAGGCTCGCGTCGTGCTTCGCGACGGCAGCGCCGAGACCTGGCCTCTGGACAAGCTCGGCTACACTTATCGCCATAGCGACGTGCCGGAAGGCGCGGTCGTGGTCGAAGCGCTCTTCAAAGGGACTCCCGGCGACTCCGCGACGATAGGCGCGGAGATGGACCGGATCGCAGCCGAGCGCGAAGCCTCGCAGCCGCTTCGAAGCCGAACCGGCGGATCCACGTTCAAGAACCCGCCCGGCCACAAGGCCTGGGCACTGATCGATTCCGCGGGCTGCCGCGGGCTTCGCGTCGGTGACGCGCAAGTTTCGGAAAAGCATTGCAATTTCCTACTCAACTTGGGCAACGCCACCAGCGCGGAGATCGAGGATCTGGGTGAGGAAGTGCGTCGCAGGGTGATGGATAAGACGAACATCCTGCTCGAATGGGAAATTCAGCGGATCGGGAGCTACGATTGAACCGCGACCTCCATGTCGTCGTGCTGATGGGCGGCTGGTCGGCCGAGCGCGAAGTGTCGCTGATGAGCGGGCGCGGCGTTGCCAAAGCGCTCCGCGGCAACGGCTGGAGCCGGGTGACGGAGCTCGACATGGACCGCGACGTCGCTCGGCGGCTTGCCGAGCTTAAGCCCGACATCGTCTTCAACGCCCTCCACGGGACTCCCGGCGAGGACGGAAGCGTACAGGGCATGATGGACCTGATGGGCCTGAAATATACGCACAGCGGGCTCGAGACGTCCGTCATCGCGATCGACAAGGAACTGACCAAGATGGTCCTCGTGCCTCACGGCATCCGAATGCCTGCGGGGCGTATCGTGGAGAGTGAGAGCTTGTTCCGCGAGGACCCGATTGCGCGCCCGTTCGTGCTCAAGCCCGTCAACGAAGGCTCGTCGGTCGGTGTTGCGATCGTCACCGACGACGGCAATTACGGCTCGCCGATCGGCCGCGATGTCGAAGGCCCCTGGCACCATTTCGACCGGCTTCTGGCCGAGCCGTTCGTCCGTGGGCGGGAACTCACGGTCGCCGTGCTCGGAGACGAAGCGCTGGCGGTGACGGAGCTCAAGCCTCTCGCCGGTTTCTACGATTACGACGCCAAATATACCGACGGGCTGACCGAGCACGTCTGTCCGGCGGAGGTTCCGGACAAAATTGCCGCGGCAATGAAGGACATGGCTCTGAACGCGCACCGGCTGCTCGGCTGCCGCGGAGCCTCGCGCTCGGATTTTCGCTGGGACGATGAGCGGGGCGAGGAAGGGATATTCCTGCTCGAGGTGAACACGCAGCCGGGAATGACTCCGCTGAGCCTTGTTCCCGAGCAGGCCAAGCAGCGTGGCACCAGCTATGCGCAGCTCGTCGAAACGCTAATTGCCGAGGCGCTGAAATGAGCGCGGCGCGGGTCAGGCGCGGCGGATCTCCCAAGCAGCGCAAGCAAGGCGCTCGCGTCACCGTTCCGAACCGCATCGCCAAGCGCCTGCCGGGCGATAAGTCGCGGGTGACCCGCTGGGCGGCGCTTGCATTCGGCCTCTTCCTCGCACTCATCGCCGCAGTGGTCCTGGTGGCGCTCGACGTCCCGCACAAGGTGGCGACAGCCACGGGCGAAGCGATCGGGAGGGCCGGCTTCACGGTGAAGCGGGTCGAGGTCGTCGGTATCCGCCACATGGACAGCGCGCCGGTCTACCGAATCGCGCTCGACCAGAAGAGCATGGCGATGCCGCTCGTCGACGTCAGCGACATCCGTGAGCGCCTCCTTCGCTTCGGCTGGGTCAAGGATGCGCGCGTGTCGCGGCGGCTTCCCGACACATTGGTTGTCGACATCGTGGAGCGAGAGCCTGCGGCCCTGTGGCAAGCGAACGGCAAGCTTGCGCTCATTGATTCCCACGGGGTCGTGATCGACCGGGTGCCGGTCACGCAAATGCCGGACCTCCCGCTTCTCGTCGGGCCGCGGGCCAACCTGCACGAGACCGATTTGAACACTCTTTTTGAAGCTGCGCCGACGCTCAAGCCGCAGCTGGTCTCGGCTACCTGGGTCGGCGATCGGCGCTGGGACCTGACGCTTCAGACTGGCGAGACGATCGCGCTTCCCGAAGGCACCGAGGAAGCGAAGCGGGCGCTCGCCAAGTTCGCCGAGCTCGACAAGGCGACCGGGCTTCTCGGCCGCGGACTGATCCGGTTCGACCTCAGGCTTGCCGGCAAGATGATCGTGCAGCTTCCGCACCCGCCCGGCGATGCCGGCGCCGACTCCCCGACTCAGGGATAGCCCCTTGGCCGCGCCGAACGATCAGCCGCTCATTGCCGCTCTGGACATCGGCTCGTCCAAGGTCAGCGCGCTGATCGCGGCGAGGGACGGCGAAGACCGGCTTCGAGTCCTCGGGACCGGGCAGCGCGAGAGCCGCGGAGTGAAGCGCGGCTACATCACCGACATCGAGAAGAGCGAGTTCGCGGTCCGCGAAGCGGTCGAGCTCGCCGAGCGCATGTCGGGCGTCACCATCGACCATGTGTGGGCGAGCTACGGCGCCGGCGGACTGACCAGCGAGATCGCCAATATCGAGGTCGAGCTCGGCGGCCACCAGATCGAGCCGTCGGACATCGAGCAGCTTCTCAGCCAGGGGCGCGCGGCACTGGACCGCGGCGACAAGATGGTGCTCCACGCCCATCCGGCGCTCTACACGATCGACGGCGCGCAGGAGGTTCAGCAGCCGGTCGGACTTCACGCCGATCGCCTCGGCGTCGATATCCACGTCATCGCCGCAGATCCGGCGCCGCTCCGGAACGTCGATTATATCATCCGCGCCGCTCACCTCGGGGTTAAGGCGATCGTCGCCTCCCCGATCGCATCGGGGATTGCCTGCCTGTCGGAAGAGGAGCGGGACCTTGGGGTGGCGCTGGTGGAGCTGGGCGCAGGGGTCACGAACGTCTCGTTGCACTATGGCGGGATACTCGTCGGCCTTCGCTCGATCCCGCTGGGCGCCAAGGACATCAGCGACGACATCGCCGCCACTTTCGGGGTCAACCGGCGCGACGCCGAGCGGCTGAAGTGCTTCTACGGCTCGGCGATGACCTCGCCGCGCGACAACCACGAGCTGATCGACGCCAACCAGGCGGGCGGTGAGGATGCTTCCGAGCCCGTTCGGATCACCCGGGCGCAGCTGATGACGGTGATACGCCACCGGGTCGAGGAATTGACGAATGAGATCGACAAGGCGCTGAAGAGCCTTGGCTTTTCCGGACCGGTCGGACGGCCTGTCGTGCTGACCGGAGGCGGAGCCGAGCTCAAGAATATCGCGGATTATATGCAGGGCGTGCTGGGTCGAACCGTTCGCGTGGGACGTCCGCGTGTGCTTCCGGGGCTGCCCGACGCGCATAGCGGCCCGGCTTTTTCGACGCTTGTGGGGCTGGCGTGCATCGGTGCTTCTCGAAGCGGCGACATCCGCGACATCGCGCTTGGCACCATCGTCAGGCAGGCCCCGGCCAAGGGCGTCCTCGGCCGACTGATCGCCGCCATGAAAGGTGGCTATTAGGCCCGCACCGCCGGCGCGGGCCAGGACTGCTTATCGCGTCCGCGGATAGACGAGATACGGATGCAGGTTTGCAATTACCTGCTGCGCATTGAACGTCGCCGGACCGGCTGGACAGGTGTTGCTCACCGCGATGTCCGCCATCGCCTGATACTGGTCGATGGTGTTGATGTCGTACTGGCCGAAGAACGGTCCGCCGTAGAACGGATCATATGAATACCAACCGGCAGGGCCATGAAGGCGCCAATAAGGCGACCAGCCGCCATAATATCCGCCACCGTAATATCCGCCGCCATAAGGGCCGTACGGGTTCACCTGCACCGTCGTGTTCTTGTCGGTGCCGTGGTTCACGATGATGAAGCAGTTGAAGCCCCGCTGCGCGGTCAGCTCGGCTGCGCGATACAGCAGGTAATTCTCCACCTGCTGGCGCGAGGTGAGGCTGTTTCCGTAGAAACTGACGCGATAGTGCGTGGCGTCAAGCTGCTGGTCGGCAAAGCCGCCCCGAGTGCTCGTGGAGCCGAGAGGCTGGTACGGCGTCGCCGTGGTGCAGCCCGCGAGGATCGCAAGGGCCGCGATCGGCGCCGCCAACCTCCTGTAGTTCCTGATACTCAACATAAGGGCCTCCGTGCGCTGCGATTCACCAAACGTTCGCGTGGAACAGCACGTTCCACGGGCGCTGGACTCGTGAACGCAGCAAGTTGGACTGGCGTCACACTGCTCGCAAGTGCATTAACCGTCGCTGTCTTTGGGGGAGGGCGAAATGGCGACAGCGGTTCGCCGCCAGCGCAACGTCGGCGGGATGCTTGTGCTGCTCCTTGGGGCAGCGGTTTTCCTCAACTATGTCGACCGGGGGGCGGTTGGGATCGCAGCGCCGCTGCTGAAATCCGACCTTCATCTTTCGCCCGAGACCTACGGAATCGCCTTTTCCGCATTCTTCTGGGTCTATGCGCCGATCCAGCTGTTCGCCGGCTGGCTGTGCGATCGCTTCTCCGTTTACCGGCTGATGTCGCTCGGAATCCTCGTCTGGGCCGGAAGCACCCTGCTGACAGGCTTCGTCGGCGGCTTCGCTTCGCTGCTCGTGCTTCGAGTCATGCTTGGCATAGGCGAAAGCATCAGCTTCCCGGGAAGCTCGAAAATCATCGCCCGCCACGTGCCGCCCGAAAGCCGAGGCATGGCCAACGCGTTCGTGGCGGCGGGAATCGCCCTCGGGCCGGCGGTCGGAACGCTTGCCGGCGGCATGATCATGGCCGGGTTCGGCTGGCGAGTGATGTTCGTCACGTTCGGCGTGCTTACGTTGCTCTGGCTTCTCCCGTGGCGGAGCCTGGTCGCAAGCCTCGATACGGCAGCTCATGAAAAGACCGGAAGGCGAGTGCCGGTTGGGGCGCTCATCGGCAAATGGCCTTTGTGGTCGATGTCGATCGCTCACGCGGCCGGCAATTACTGTTTTTATTTCCTGCTTGCCTGGTTGCCGCTCTACCTGGTCCAGTCGCGCGGATATTCCATCGCGCAAATGACCCTGCTGGCGACTGCCGGCTATTCGGTTCAGGCGGTCGCGGCGTTCAGCTTCGGGCACCTTTCGGACAAGTGGACTCGCTCCGGCCGTTCGGAAGGGACGATGCGTCGCTGGATGATGGTTCTTAGCCAAGCCGCTTCGGCCGCCGCCATCCTCGCTCTCGCATTCGCGCAGAGCACGGCAATGACGGCAATCCTGCTGTGCATCGCCGGTGTGGCAACCGCGTCCCTGTCGCTCAATCTTTACGCGGTGGCCCAGATGTTCTCGGGCCGGGAGGCGGCGGGCACGTGGGTCGGTGTGCAGAACGCGCTCGGCAACCTTTCGGGGATTGTGGGGCCAATCGTGACTGGCTTCATCGTCGCGGCCGCGGGGTACCAGATGGCCTTTGTGGTCACTGCTGCCGTCGCCCTGTTCGGTGCCTTTTGGTGGCTGCTCGCAATTCCCGCGATACGGGAAGTGGAGCTCGATTAGCTCTTCTGTTTCGATCCCGGGCGCCTCGGATCGCGTTGCTTGTCGGGCGCGGCCGCCCTGGGTCCGACCGCAGCGACCTTCGAGCCCGTCTCCAGCCCCTCGTGCAGGTGCGGCTGGACGATCGGCACCAGTAGCCCCAGGCCGAAGCCCCAGACCAGCAGCGACACGAACACGCCGACGGCGGCGATTCCGGCCGGCGCGTCGCCGCCGCTCGCGATCGGAAGAACGAACACCGCGCCCGCAGCCCACAGGCTGAAGGCATAGGCCATCCCGAAAAGCCAGCCGCCTCGCTTGTCGTTCGCCGCCCGCCCGAACGCTCGGCCGTAGATCGCTCCAGCCATCGCCATCGTCGCAAAGCCGGCGGCGAGCGTAGCGGTGACCCCGAGGTGAAGGATGCGCGCTTCGACGAGGATCGAACCGAAGAGCCAGAGGATGCCCACGGCGGGGATGGCGGCCGCGACTCCGCACAGCGCGCCGACGAGCAGCGGCCGCTGCGTCGGACCGGGATCATAGCCGTGTGCCGAAAGGAGGCTGACCATCAGCGCATCAGCTCCGCGACATGCTCGCACTCGCGGAAATCCGGCGCGTCGGCAAACATGCCGATCAACTGCTTGTAAGCCAGGCCGACGTCCCGAATGTCGCGATTGAGGTCGAACAGGCCTACCGGAAACACCAGGCCGAGCGATTTGCTTAGCGCGATATTCCAGTCGATCTGGTCGGTCAGGCTGTACCAGGTGAAGCCGATCAGAGGCACTCCGGACCTGCGCAACATCTGCACGTTGTGCCACTGCCTCCAAAGCCAACGTGGTGCGTCGCCGTCCATGCGATTGGTTTCGGTGTGCATCATCGGGAGGCGGTATCGGTCGTAATATTGGTTGGCGATCACGTACCAGCCGAACAGCTCCCCGAGCGAACGAAGCTCCCCGTCGCTGTCGATCATCCGCTCGTTCCATTCGTAATAATCGATCCCCAGCACGGAACGGCGCGGCACATCGATGCCCTTGAAGCTGGCCAGCTCTTCATCGCCGATGCCGTGATCGCGGAGATGGGTCTTCATCACGCCGCTCAACTCGTGGCCGAAGATCAGGTCTAGCGGTAGGAAACGGCGCTCGTTCTCGAAATCCGCGAGCCTGACGATCTCCGGGTCCGGGCAGCAGGGCTGGGTGAAATCGCTGCTCTCGCTGTTGATCAATATGGCGTCCGGCCGCGCCTTGACGATGGCGCCGCAAATGGCCCTGCTCGTGGCGGCGAGGTTGACCGCCGCTCGAGCGAAAGCGCCCTCATCCTGCTCCTGCTCGTTCCAATTGCCGTCGAGCGCGCTCATCCTGGAGCAGACGTACATTTCGTTGACCGGTGTGTAGAAGCGCACCCACGGATAGCGCTCCGCGAACGCCGCCGCATATTCCGCCATCGCCGGTGCAAGCTCCGGGTTCTGAACTGTTTCCAGCCAGTCCGGCACTCCGAAATGGAAAAGATCGACGATCGGCTCCGGCCCATGCGCCTCCAGTTCCGCCATCGGCTCGTCGATCCAGCCCCAGTTATATTTGCCTGGCCCGGGGAACGTCAGGTGGAGCGGCGGCCCGTAGCGCAAATGCGTGATTCCGACCTGACGGCACTGTTCGAAGTCGCGCTGCCAATTCTGGTAATGGCGGGTCGATTGCAGCTCGTCGCGCCTCCAGCGCCCGTGATCGATCGTCGGGTAGCTGCACTCCACTCCCGTCGCGAAGATGAAACCGTTGTCATTGGTTCGCCCGCGCTCGGCGGTTCGCTCGATCTCCCTTCGCCGGTGCGGATATTTCGGCTGGCGACCGACGCGATAGCCGACCGGATGCGTGTACACGGCGCCCATCGTCAGGCCGTAAACGGCGTGGATCGCCAGGACGGTCAGAACCGCGAGCGGCGCGACGTCGAGGAAATCGGTCAAGCCGACCTTCACCACCTCCGAATGAAGCTGCATCAGCTGAAGCTGAGGGTGAACGATCGCGATCGCCAGGACGGCAGGAATGGCTGCAAAGACCAGCCCTTGAAGCGGCCTCGCGAGGCGCAGCCGGCCCCAGAAGAAGTAGGCGTAGAACATTGCCCACGCGATGCCGACCGCCGCATGGGCGAGAAGGCCTGCCGACAGGGCCATGAAGCCCCCGTTGGGATAGACGATTGAACCGATCTCCGAGGCGAAATCGATAACCGGGATGTGCGCCGCCTTGAACGCATAGGCGGCAGCCTGCATCGCCGCTGCGCCGGCGGCGCCCGCGACGGCCGCCTTCCACCTGGCGACGTTCCTGATCAAAGCATCGACTCCCTCGCGACAGATGCTGAACAAGCGCATCGCTGCTGCCGTTCCCACGCGGACGCCCTGAGGTGACGGGGACTCACCCCCACATTTTTTTGCGTTGGTTAACTTTTTCGCTTGGCTTGCGACTCGCGATGATTCAAAGATTCATCCGACGCTACAAAGCGTTGCTGCGAATTTAGGGGTGGGACCCATGAGCATTGATTTCATCCGGCCGGAAGTCGACGAGCTTCGGCCGCGGATTAGCGTCATCGGTGTCGGCGGTGCAGGCGGCAACGCGGTTGCCAACATGATCAGGGCGGACGTCCAGGGGGTCGACTTCGTCGTGGCCAACACGGACGCCCAGGCGCTCAACACCTCCTCGGCAGATCGCCGGATACAGCTGGGCCTCAAGATCACCCAGGGCCTGGGTGCCGGGTCGCGGCCGGAAATCGGACGCGCCGCCGCCGAGGAATCGCTCGACGAGATCAACAAGGCGCTGGAAGGCGCGCATATGTGCTTCCTCGCCGCCGGAATGGGCGGCGGCACCGGCACAGGCGCTGCTCCGGTCATCGCCAAGGCTGCTCGCGACAAGGGCATCCTGACGGTCGGCGTGGTCACCAAGCCCTTCGCGTTCGAGGGCGCTCGCCGCTCCCGCTCAGCCGACAGCGGCATCGAGGAGCTTCAACAGCACGTCGATACCTTGATCGTCATCCCGAACCAGAATCTCTTCCGTCTCGCCAACTCCGAAACGACCTTCAAGGAAGCGTTCGAGATGGCCGACGAGGTCCTTCAGCAGGGCGTCCGCGGGATCACCGACCTGATGGTCATGCCCGGCCTCATCAACCTCGATTTCGCCGACGTTCGCTCCGTGATGGGCGAGATGGGCAAGGCGATGATGGGCACCGGCGAGGCTTCCGGCGACAATCGCGCGATCGAAGCCGCAGAAAAGGCGATCTCCAACCCGCTTCTCGACGGCGTCAGCATGAAGGGCGCCAAGGGCGTGATCATCTCGATCACCGGCGGCGAGGACATGCGGCTGATGGAGGTCGACGAGGCCGCCAGCCACATCAAGGAGCTGGTCGACCCGGACGCGAACATCATCTGGGGATCGGCGTTCAACAACGACCTCGACGGCAAGGTTCGTGTCTCCGTCGTCGCGACCGGCATAGAAGCGGACAACATGGTCCAGCCGCAGCCTGCCAAGGTGTTCACCTTCCCGTCACGGACAGTGTCGGCTCCAGTCGCGCCGGTGACGGACTCCGCCGAAGCTGAAGCTTCGGACGAGGAAGAGACTCTGGACCTGACCGAGCAGGTGACTTCGGAGCAGGACGGCGGCGAAGAGCTGCTGCTCGACAGCGACGACATCCTCACCACTCCGGTGGGCGCGCCTCCGATCGAGCCACCCTCGGATGAGGATGACAGCGCCGCTGCGGACGAACCTCAGGAGCAGGTTGCGGAACAGCCGAAGGCGGCAACCGGTGGCGGCACTTTGTTCGAACGTATGTCGAGCATTGCCCGCGGTGCCCCGAGGGCGCAGATCGACGACGACGAGCCGAGCGCGAGCTTCAGCCGCGAACCGCTTGACATCCCGCGCTTCCTGAACCGCCAGAACAACCAGTAATCGGCCGCGGGGCGGTTAATTCGCCCCGCTCACCGCCTCGTCGGCACGGCTCGTCGTTAAAGGACTAGCCAGAAAGGTTCCGGCAAGATTCTCTGCCCCACGGGGATCGAATGCGGTGGGGTTTTCTATGATGCGCGTGCGCATTGCGACGCTTTTTGTCTCGAGCTTCTCGCTCGGCGTGGCGGCGATTCCGTCTGCGGCACTGTCGCAGGGCGTTCCCGTCTATTCTGAGAGCGCGGCCGACGCGCTTGCGCGCAACGTTCGAACGCTCGCGACCAACCCGAAGGATTTCAACGCGCTGATTGCAGCCGGAAAGGCCGCGCTCAAGCTTGGCGACACGCAGGCCGCGGCTGGATTCTTCGGCCGCGCCGAAGAGGTAAACGCCAACAGCGCGCTTTCGCAGGAAGGGATGGGCGCCGCATTGGTCGGCACCGGCGACCCCACCGGCGCTCTCACCTATTTCGCTAGGGCCCAGCGCCTCGGCGCGACTGCCGCGAGCATGGGCTGCGACCGCGGCCTCGCCTATGACCTCCTCGGCAACCAGGAGGCTGCACAGACTGATTATCGTGCGGCGCTTATGGGCGCCGACCGGGACGAGGCGCGCCGCCGCCTGGCGCTCAGCCTCGCGATCAGCGGCAAAAAGGCTCTCGCGCTGGAAGCGCTCCAGCCGCTCCTCCAGCGCCGCGACGTCGCTGCACAGCGCGTAAGGGCGCTCGTCCTTGCCGTCGATGGAGACCTGGCCGGAGCCAAGGCCGCGCTCGATTTCACGATGCCCGGCGCGTCGGCACGCATGGATCCATTCTTCCGGCGCCTTCCGATGCTCACTCCGGTGCAAAAGGCGGCTGCCGTCCACCTGGGAATTTTCCCAGAGTCCGGCGTTGCCCTCGCTTCCAACAGCACGCCCGCCGGCGATCGTCTCGCCTCGATCGAGCAATTGCTGAACCAGTCGGATTCGCAGCCGCAGCCGCAGAAGGCGCCGGTTTCCTACGCTTATTCGCCAACGCCTGCACCGGCAGTCGCTTACAACCAGGCCCCGCCGCGGGTTCAGGTCGCGTCGGTATCGCGGAGCAAGATCATCAGCGCCGCGACGCCCAATAACGAGCTGATCCAGACGGCGCGCGTCGCTTCCGATCCGGGCGGCAGGAAAATCTGGCTCCAGCTCGCCTCCGGCACCAGCTCGGCGGACCTGCCGCATGAATTCAAGCGCATCCGGTCGCGCGACCCTTCGCTGTTCGCCGGCCTTGGCGGATGGGTCGCCGAAGGGCCGCGGGCGCGGCTCCTGATAGGTCCGTTCCACACCGCCGACGACGCGCGAGAGTTTGCCGATGCGCTGGCAACGGTGAGCATCAAGGCGTTCAGCTGGACGAGCCAGCCCGGGCAGGTGGTCAGGAAGCTGTCGACCCAATAGAGCGCACCGCATGCCGGTGCTCTCCAGCCTCGCCGCCCAGCCACGCCTGTCGCGCGGCCGGCTTCATCCCGAAAGCGACGACGGCCCGCGAGGTCCGCGCGACATCTTCCAGCGCGACCGCGACCGAATCATCCATTCCGTCGCTTTTCGGCGCCTCCGTCACAAGACGCAGGTGTTCGTCGCTCCGGACGGCGACCATTACCGGGTGCGGCTGACCCACAGCCTGGAGGTGGCGCAGATCGGGCGCACCATCGCCCGAGCGCTTGGCCTGAACGAGGACCTGACCGAGATGCTGTGCCTCGCGCACGACCTCGGGCACCCGCCGTTCGGCCACGCGGGGGAAGATGCGCTGGAGGAGGCCACGGCGGACGCCGGCGGCTTCGACCACAACGGGCACACGGTCCGCATCGTGACCCGGCTGGAGACCCCCTATGTCGGCTTTGACGGGCTCAACCTGAGCTGGGAAGCGCTGGAAGGTCTCGCAAAGCACAACGGTCCGGTGACAGACCCTCGCTGGGCGCTTGAGGAGGCCAACGCCGAGTTCGACCTGGAGCTGGACAGCTGGCCCTCGCTCGAAGCGCAGGTCGCTGCGATCGCCGACGACATTGCGTACGACAATCACGATATCGACGACGGCCTGCGCGCGGGGCTCATCGATCTCCATGCGCTGCTGGAAGTCGCGTTGGTCGGGCGGCACTGGAAGGCGATCGTAGCTCGGGTGGGGGAGCTTCCGCGCGAGAAGATGCAGCGCGCGCTGGTCCGCGACATGATCGGAACCATGGTGAGCGACGTAATCGCGGAGACCGAACGCAGGGTCGCCGAAAGCGGCGTCCGCTCCATCGACGAGGTTAGGGCAGCGGAACGGCAACTCGCCGGATTTTCAGCGGAGCTGAGGGATGAGGAAAAGGGGCTCAAGCGCTTCCTCTATGACAATCTCTACAATGCGCCGGAACTGGTGTCGGTACGCGTGGAGGCGCAGCGAGTCGTCGCCGGCCTGGCTCGGGCCTATCGCTCCGATCTCTCCCTGCTTCCGTCCGAGTGGCGAACGGAGAATGGCGAAACGCAGCAGGTACGGCGGATCGCCGACTTTATCGCCGGGATGACGGACCGATTCGCGATCGCCCAACATGCGCAGCTGATCGGCCCGGTGGAGCTGCCGGACCGTTTCTAACTTGGGTCAGGAATCAAGCACTTGAATTTCGCTGTCTTGCGAAACATTTATTCAACGGGATACTAGCTAAAGTTAAGCATGAAGATTCGGGAGACCTACTGTCGATATCGCGCATCACGATTGGTCGGCTGACGAGCCGCGCCACCTGGCGCGGCGTTTGCTGCGCCTGCGCCAGGAGCGGCGCAAACACTTGATGCCCGTCGATGCAACCGGTCCGGCATGGGACCTGCTGCTCGTGCTGTTCGGGCTGCCTCCAGCCGAAGGCGACCTGTGCGTTGGGGATCTCGCAATCCGTGCCGAAATCCCCCGCACCACGACCGTTCGCTGGCTTCGCGAGCTGCACAGGCATGGGTTCGTGACGCTCTCGTCGAACAAGAGGGACAAGAGAGCCGTCAGCGTGAAGCTGACACCCGCCGGCCAGCGCGCAATGGAGGCCTGCTTTGCTTCGGCCGGCCTGAAGGTCGGCTAAGGCCGAATCACATCGTAGTGACGAGCCGGTGACGCTGCGCTAGACGCGCTCGCTCCCGACCACAGGTGAGCAATTGAGCCTCTACGCGCAATATTCGGCGCTTCTCGACGAAGCGCTCGACGAGCTTCAGTCCGAAGGCCTCATTCCGGCCGACGCCGACCGGAAGGCGGTGGCGGTCGAGCCTCCGCGCGACCCAAGTCACGGCGACTTGGCGACGAACGCGGCGATGGTGCTCGCCAAGCAGGCGCGGACCAACCCTCGTGCGCTTGCCGAAGCGATCGCTCCGAAGCTGGAGGCGATCCCGGCGGTGATCTCGGTCGATGTGGCCGGCCCCGGCTTTATCAATCTCAGGCTCTCCGCCGACGCCTGGCGCGACGAGCTCAAGACGATCCTGCGCGATGGGGAAAATTACGGCCGCTCGACGATCGGCGCGAACGAGCGAGTGAATGTCGAATACGTCTCCGCCAACCCGACCGGGCCGCTGCACATGGGCCATTGCCGCGGCGCAGTGGTCGGCGACGCGCTCGCGCGCGTGCTCGAGGCGGCGGGTTTCCGGGTCACCAAGGAATATTACGTCAACGACGCGGGCGGTCAGGTCGATACGCTCGCCCGGTCGGTGCACCTGCGCTACCGCGAGGCGCTCGGTGAGGACATCGGCGACATCCCCGAGGGCATGTACCCGGGCGACTATCTGAAGCCGATCGGGGAGCTGCTGGCGGCCGAGTTTGCCGGCCAATATGCCGACGCGCCGGAGGCCGAGTGGCTCGAGCTGTTCCGCAAACGCGCGGTCGCGGCGATGCTCGACCTGATCCGCCACGATTTGGGCCTGCTCGGCATTCACTTCGACAAGTTCGCTTCGGAGGCCGAGCTCCAGAAGGAAGGGGCCGTCGACGCCGCGTTGGACACCCTGCGGTCGAAGGGCCTCGTATACGAAGGCGCGCTCGAGCGGCCGAAGAGCCTCGACGAGCATGACGAGTGGGAGCCGGTCGAGCTTACGCTCTTCAAATCGAGCGAGTTCGGCGACGACCAGGACCGGCCGATGAAGAAGTCGGACGGAAGCTGGACCTATTTCGGCTCCGACGCGGCCTATCACCTTCGCAAGGCACAGAGCGCCGACCACCTAGTCAACATCTGGGGCGCCGACCATGCCGGGACGGTGAAGCGCGTCCAGTCTGCGGTCCGGGCGCTGACTGATGGCCGCGTCGACCTCGACGTGAAGCTGGTTCAGATGGTCCGGCTGTTCCGCGCCGGCGAGCCGGTCAAGATGTCGAAGCGCGGCGGCACGTTCGTTACTCTCGCGGACGTCGTTCGCGAGGTGGGCAGGGACGTGGTTCGGTTCATGATGCTGACCCGCCGCGCCGACGCACCGCTCGACTTCGACTTCGCCAAGGTTGTCGAGGCGTCGAAGGACAATCCCGTCTTCTACGTCCAGTACGCGCATGCGCGCATCAGCTCGCTGAAGCGCAAGGCCGCGGACGCCGGCGTGGAGCTCGATGCGGCGGCGGACCTCTCGCTTCTCGACGACGAGGAGCTGGCGCTGGTGAAGCTCTCGGCGCAATTCCCGCGCACCGTCGAAAGCGCGGCGATGGCGCATGAGCCGCACCGGATCGCTTTCTATCTGTACGACCTTGCGGCGGCATTCCACGCGCTGTGGAACCGGGGCAACGACGATCCCGGCCGGCGATTCCTTATCGAGAACGACCCACAGCTTTCTCGGGCGCGTCTGGAACTGGCGCTCGGCATCGGGCAAATCATCCGCAGCGGCCTCGATTTGATGGGTGTCGAAGCCGCCGAGGAGATGCGCTGAGATGACGGACAGCCGCAGCGGCTATGACGAAGACTCTCTGCCCTGGCTTCAGGAGGTCGAGGACGAGGATGCGCCGAGCGGAATTTCCGCACGCGCGATGCTCGTCGGAGTTCTCGTCGTGCTTTTGCTCGCTGCCGCGATCGCCGCCGCCTTCTTCTGGCTCGGAAGCCGGGACGGTGAGGCAGGCGCCGGCGAGCCGGAGCTGATCAGGGCGCCGACGACGCCCTACAAGGTCAAGCCGGAGGACCCGGGCGGCCTCGACATCGCCGGCGAAAGCCAGACCACCTTCGAAACCAGCGCCGGTCAGGACGTGGATTCGCGGCTCAACCTCGGCGACGGACGCGAGGACGTTCCTGCGACAACCGCCCCGACGGAACAGCCTGCGAGCCAAACCCCTGCGCCTCCGGTGGAAAAACCGGCCCCGCCGCAGCAGCCGAAGTCCTCGGGTGCCGCCGGCAGCGTGATCCAGCTCGGCGCATTCAAAAACACCGCGCAGGCGGAGCGCGCGTGGACTGTGCTGAAGACCCGCTTTCCGTCGCTGTCCGGGCTCACGAAGATGGTCGTGCCTTATTCCGCGGGCGGCAGCAGCGGCTACCGCCTTCGCGCCGCGGCATCGTCCCCCGACGCTGCTCGCCAGGCGTGCCAGGCAATCCAGGCGGGCGGCGAGAGCTGCTTCATCGCCCGCTGATGCAGGCCGCGATTTACGGCCTCGCAGGCGACGTTCTCACCGACGACGAGCGTGATTTCTTTAGGGACGCCGAACCGGCGGCGTACATCCTGTTCAAGCGCAATTGCATAGACCCTCAGCAACTAAGGGCGCTGACCGAAGAACTTCGCGGCCTGGCCGGCCGTGCGGACCTCCCCATCCTCATCGACCAGGAGGGCGGCCGGGTCGCGCGAATGCAGCCGCCCGAATGGCCCAGATTCCCGCCGTCATGGGCGTTCGCCGACCTTTATTCCAAGGCGCCCACGTCGGCGATCGAGGCGACGATGGCGAACGCGCGCGCTTTGGCGCTGATGCTCAGGGATTGCGGCGTAAACGTCGACTGCCTGCCGTTGCTCGACGTCCGCCAGGAGGGTGCCGACGATATCATCGGCGACCGCGCTCTGGGCGCCGAACCGATGCAGGTGTCTGCGCTGGGCCGGGCGGTGCTCGACGGGTTCGCGTCGGCGGGAGTCGTCGGGGTCGTGAAGCATATTCCGGGTCACGGCCGTGCGTTGTGCGACAGCCATAAGGAACTTCCGATCGTCGAGGCCGGTGAGGATGAGCTCGCGGTGGACCTGGAGCCGTTCGCGAAGCTCAACTGGGCGCCGATGGGGATGATGGCGCACGTGGTCTACACCGCCTGGGACGAAGAACGTCCGGCGAGCCTGTCGCCCGTAGTGATCCGCGACATCGTTCGCGGCCGCATCGGTTTCGACGGCTGGCTGATGAGCGATGACATCGGGATGGAGGCGCTCCAGGGCGATTTTGGAGCGCGAGCCGCGGGGGTCATCGCCGCCGGTTGCGACGCCGCCCTTCATTGCTCGGGCAAGATGGACGAGATGGTCGCGGTCGCCGCGGCCGCCCCGCGGATGACCAGCGAAGGCGAAGAGCGGCTCCGGCAGGCCATGGTGATCGCCTCCGACCCCGCGGACGGTCCCGGCTTCGAGGAACTGATCGCCAAGCGCGACGAGCTTCTCGCGCTGGTCTGAGCACCGGCGCGCTCGCAGAGCGAGACCGGCGGTTCGTCGATGAAGAGGGTTGCGGTGCGCAACTAAGTTTGGCCAAGATGGGAGTCTTCCTGAACTCGCACCGGAGACCTGTCTTGATGCGCTTGCTTCATGCTTTGGCCGCATTCGCCCTCATGCTCGGGACTCCGCTAGCGGCCGCCGATCCGGAGCCTGCTCAAGCAAAGGCCAATAGCGTTGAAGAGCTGCACAAGCAGGCGATGGCAGACGCCGCAAAGGCTGCCTGGGCCGTCGCGCCTGTTGAGGAACGAACGGTCTCAAAGCGCGGCAGTGTCACCGTTGACGGGCGCAGCCTGAAATATACCGCAACAGCGGGAACGCTGACCATCCGCGACGCGGCCGGCAAGCCGACGGCGAGCATTTTTTACACAGCGGACACGCTCGACGGAGTGCCGGGCGCCCGCCGGCCGGTGACCTTCTTCTACAACGGCGGTCCGGGCTCCGCTTCCCTGTGGCTTAGAATGGGATCGTTCGGCCCGACCCGCATCCAGACCGAGAACGCCAGCTACATCCGGCCGGCGCCGTTCAACTACGGGCCCAATCCGGACACCTTGCTAGGAAGCACCGACATGGTGTTCATCGACGCTCCGGGAACCGGTTATTCGCGGATGCTCGGGGACGCCAAGCCGGCCGACTTCTACGGGGTCGATAAAGACGCCGACGCATTCGCCCGGGCGATCATCCGCTACGTGACGAAGTTCGATCGATGGAGCAGCCCCAAGTTCCTGTTCGGCGAAAGCTACGGCACCACCCGGTCCGGAGCGCTCGCTTACCAGCTCCAGGATCGGGGAATGGCGCTCAATGGCGTCGTCTTGTTGTCGTCGATCATGAACTACGGCCGCCGGCAGCCGGGCCTGGACCGCGACTTCATCAACTATATCCCAAGCTATGCGGCGACCGCCTGGTACCACCACAAGATGGCCAATCCTCCCACGACGCTGGAGGAAGCGGTCGCCCAGGGCCGGGCATTCGCCCAGGGCGCCTATGCGACGGCTCTGGAGAAGGGGCAGACGATCAGCCCCGAAGAGCGCGCCAGCATAGCCCAGCAGATGAGCCAGCTCACGGGCCTCTCGCCCAGGTTCATCGAAAATGCTGACCTGCGCGTCGGGCTGTCGCAATTCCGCAAGGAGCTGCTTCGCGACCAGCGCCAGACGGTGGGGCGGTTTGATTCGCGATACATGGGGGTCGATGCCGACGCGTCTGGCGACAGCCCGGAATTCGACGCTTCCGACGTCGCAATCAGCGGCGGCTTCATTGGCGTCCATCACGATTATCTGGCCAGCCTGGGCTACCAGACCGACATGCAGTACCGCCTCAGCGCCAGCGAGGAGGAAGGCTACAAGTGGGATTGGAAGCATGAGGCGCCGGGCGTCCGCTTCGCGCTGAACAATCCCAATACGGCGATCGACCTGGCTTCGGCGATGCGCACCAACCCCTATCTCAAGGTGCTGTCGCTCAACGGCTATTACGACATGGCGACGCCGTTCTTCGGCACGGAATATGACCTCAACCACATGATGCTCGAGCCGGCCCAGCAACAGAACCTGGAGTTCCGCTATTATCCCTCGGGACACATGGTCTACCTGAACCCGGAGGCGCTCCACCGGATGCGCCTGGACGTCCAGGATTTCATCAATCGGGCCGTGTCCCAGGCGAAGTAGCCCGTTCGTCCACATATTTGTGGATTGTGCAGGGTCGCGGCGAGCGCCCTTCGCTTACAATGTGCGGGATTTGAGCTAATCTTCATTTGTGGCGGTTGTGACGCTCAATTCGGCTGCTCGCGACGGCGACGAGCTCAATCTCACCCTCGACGGCTGGGAGGGCCCGCTCGACCTGCTGCTGAGCTTAGCGCGCTCGCAGAAGGTCGACCTCGCGCAAATCTCGATCCTCGACCTCGTCGAGCAATATCTTGCCTATTTGAGCGATGCGCGCGCGCTGAAGCTCGAGATCGCCGCCGATTATCTCGTGATGGCAGCGTGGCTCGCCTACCTGAAATCCTGCCTCCTGCTTCCAAAGGATCCGGAGGCAGATCCCAGCCCCGAGGAGATCGCTCTCCGGCTCCAGATGCGGCTCCAGCGGCTGGATGCCATGCGCGAGGCCGGGGCGCGCCTTCTTGGCCGTGACCGGGTTGGCCGCGACGTGTTCCAGCGCGGAGCGCCGGAAGGGCTCCGGCTCGTCCGCAAGTCCGCCTGGCAGGTCAGCGCCTTCGATCTCTACGCAGCCTATGGAGCGGTGAAGGCACGAAGCCAGCCGCCGATGCACGTCGTCCATGCCCGCTCCGTGATGACTCTCGAAGAAGCGATAGAGCGGGTCAGCGCGATGCTCGGGATGGCGATCGAGTGGATGCAGCTGGAGGCCTTCCTTCCCCAGACCGACGATCCCCAGCTTCGCCGCTCCGCGCTCGCGTCCAGCTTCCTCGCGGCTCTCGAGCTCGCCCGCCGCGGCCGCCTCGACCTGTTGCAGGAGGAAGCTTTCGCTCCCTTGAGCCTGAAGGTTGCCGCCTGATGGACGAATTCGTGAGGGCGGTTGAAGCCGCGGTATTCGCGTCTGCCGAGCCGCTCGGCGCTGCTGAAATCGCTGCGTATGCAGGGGAGGGCGATGTCGCCGCCGCTCTTGCCGAGCTCGCCGAGCGCTACCAGGGCCACGGAATCGAGCTGGTCGAGCGGGGAGGGCGCTGGCACTTCCAGACCGCTCCGGACCTCGCGCACCTGCTTCGCCGCACTCGCGAGGAGCCGCGCCGGCTGTCGCGTGCAGCGACCGAGACTCTGGCAATCGTCGCCTATCACGAGCCGGTCAGCCGGGCTGATATCGAGGCCATTCGCGGGGTCCAGATCTCCAAGGGCACGCTGGACGTGCTGATGGAGGCCGGGTGGGTAAAGACCGCCGGGCGGCGCGAAGTGCCCGGCCGGCCGCTCCTATACGCTACCACTCCGGAGTTCCTGACTCACTTCGGCCTCGGCTCGCGGAAGGACCTCCCGGGAATCGACGATCTGAAGGCGGCGGGACTTCTCGATCCGCTCGAGGACGCGATTTTCCAGCTCGACCTGGACTCCGAATCCGAGGAGCGGCTGGAATCACAGGAAGAGGCGGACTAGATAGCCCTTAGATTGGAGTGTGCTCATGGGCGGTTTCAGCCTCATACACTGGATCATTCTCGGCCTGTTCCTCCTGCTGCTGTTCGGCGGGAACCGCTTCTCGGCAATGATGAACGACGTCGCCAAGGGCCTCAAAAGCTTCAAGCAGGGGATGAGCGAGGACGACAAGCCCGCCGACAAGCGCGACGACCCGCGCCAGCTCCCGCCCCAGGGCCGGGCGCCTGAACAGCCGATCGAAGTCACGCCCGAGCCCCGCCCCCGCGAGGACGAACAGCCGCGCGGCTGAGGAGGACTGCCGGGCCATGTTCGGCGTCGATTCCACCGAGCTCATTATCGTCGCCGTGCTGGCCCTTTTGTTCATCGGACCGAAGGAGCTTCCGGCGACGATGCGCACCATCGGCCGCTGGGTCGGGAAGATTCGCGCCATGTCGCGGCATTTCACCAGCGGGATTGAAGCGATGATCCGCGAAGCCGAGCTCGAGGAGATGGAGAAGAAGTGGCGTGAGGAGAACGAGCGGATCATGCGCGAGCATCCCGCGCTGGAGCCACCGACAGCTGAGGCCGCTCCGATCCCTCCCGACTCTGTGGAGGAGCCGCGCCTGCCCTTGGGCGAAGCCGGGAAGCGCGAGCTTCCGTGAAAGACATCGACGAAACCAAGGCGCCGCTGATGGAGCATCTGATCGAGCTGAGGCGTCGGCTCCTGTGGTCGGTCGGGCTTCTGGTGCTTCTGTTCGCCGCCTGCCTCTACTTCGCCAAGCCGATCTTCGGTTTCCTCGTCCAGCCGCTTCTCCAGGCCGGCGAAGGGCGACTTATCTACACCGATGTCTTCGAAGCTTTCTTCGCGGAGGTGAAGGTCGCGCTGTTCGCTGCCCTAATGCTGGGCTTCCCCTTCTTCGCGATCCAGATCTGGAAGTTCGTCGCTCCCGGGCTCTACGCCAAGGAGAAGAAGGCGCTGCTTCCGTTCCTGATGCTGACGCCGGTGTTTTTCCTCACAGGGGCAGCCTTCGCCTACTACGTCGCGATGCCCTGGGCGCTGCACTTCCTGCTGGGGTTCCAGGGCGACGTCGGCGGAGTCCAGCGCGAGGCGCTTCCGGGCGTCGGAAACTACCTCACCTTCTGCACCCGCTTCCTGTTCGGCTTCGGGGTGGCATTCCTAACTCCGATCCTGCTGATGATTCTGGAGCGGACCGGGATCGTCACTCTGCAGCAGCTCACCAAGCACCGTCGCTACGCGATCGTCGCGTCAGCGGCCGTTTCCGCCGTCCTGACCCCGCCGGACGCGGTGTCGATGATGCTTCTGCTTGTTCCCCTCTACTCACTTTACGAGCTGGCGATCCTGGCGATTCGGGTCACGCACTGGCGAGCCGCGCGCAATGCGTCGGCGTCGGCTTCAGCTGAAAAAAGTGAGGGCCCGGAAGCGCCACCGGGGGGGGGGAGGGTTGGCGGTTCCGGGCCCATTTAATCGGATAGCGAGAGCGGGGGGGCAAAAGGTCACTATCCGAAGTACCAAACGCCCCTTCTTTTGCCCCGGTTCCGACACAGACAGATTTTTTTTCGCCACCAGCGAAACGATCCCCTATCTCCCGGGAAATACGGGGAGGTCGACGCTGTAGCGTCCGAGCCGCCGATCGAGCGTCGAACGCAACTGCTTTGCGAGGCCGGCAATGATTCTTTCAAACTGAACCTGCTCGCGAACATCCTCGGCATCCGGGTTCAGGACCGGGCTTGCCAGCGTCATTCGAGCGGTCAACTCGCTTGTTCGGCGAAGCGAAATCTCGACTGGGTCGCTGGGACGGTTGAGCATCGCGAACTCGACGACCTCGGTGATCAGGAAAGCGACCGACACGGCGACGTCTTGGGTCGTGTGAAGCGGCTCGACCTCCAGGTCGACGGAAACCCGTCGGGCCTGCTCGGGCGCTCCGGCGCGAAGCTCGGCTGCGAGCTCGGACAACAGGGGCCGGATCGAGATTCCGCGGTTTTCCTCCATTTCCGCATAATGGTTGCGGTGGACGATCGCGAGCGCGCTTACCCTTCGCCCGATCGCTCCGTAAGCGGCTCTGCCGGCTTCGCTTTCGGTGGTTCGCCCATGGATGCTGAGTAGCGAGGCAATCACCTGCAGATTGTTCTTCACCCGGTGATGAACCTCGCGAACAAGCCGGCGCTGGCCCTCAAGTGCGGCGGTCATTTCCCCTTCGGACTCCTGGACCCGGGTCACCGCACGGGCAAAAGCGTCGCGAAGCTCCTGGATTTCGGTCGCCGGGCCAAGCTTCCTTGGGAGCTCGAGCGCAGGACCGCCGGGTTCATATTGCGAAACCACGCGCTGCAGCCGCCGGAGAGGCCGGATCAGCAGCCGCGTGACCATCAACCACGTCATCAGCGCAGCGATGAACCACATGACGACGGGAAGCAGGATCACGATCCGGTCGCCGGTCGTGACGGTCGGCACCTGGCCCTCGACTTCGACCATCAGCCGGCCGTTGGCGATCGCCCAGCGGGTCACCGACGGCTCATGCCCAGGTTCGGAATTCTCTTCCGCACTCATAATGTCGATCTGGCGCTGTCCGTCCTTGATCGCGACGCCGTGAACCACGCTTCCGCCGTCAAGTGCGGCAGAGCGCAGCTCGGTGGTCGAAAGGGTGGTTGTCGCGATGCCGCCGACTACGCCGACCTGCAGGATCAGCGAATCCTCGTCGGGAGCGACCCGAAGCCGGATGTCTCCGGGCGCGACCGGGGAAAGAAGGCCGGTATCGCCGATATCGCCGACACTGCACATCGGCTGCCCCTCTGGAGTTTCGAGGCGGAACTGCTGTGCCACGGCGGGGGCGATGGTCAGCGAGCGTTGGACCGGGCCGCACGGGTCGGGGCCCTCCATCCTCCCGTTAGCGGCCACTCGGAGCGCGAGCGCGTTTCGGGCAACGAGGCTTTCGATCGCGCGGGCAGCATTGCGCGCCTTGTCGTTCGATTGCGCCTGGAGGGTCGCATTAGCCTCGCGAATGCCCGCATAGGCCACCCAACCCAGTCCGAACCCGATGGGAAGAAGCGCCGCGGTGAGGATCAGCAACAGCTTCGCCGGCGTCGAGAGACGGGCGAAACGCTCGGCGGCAGCGGCCATCACCGAGTCGGCTCCTTTAGAATCTCAATTGAGCTTGCCGAGCAGGTCGAGGAAATCGTCGGGCACCTCTTCGCGCAAAGTCTCGTCATAGACGGATCGAAGCGCCCGGCCGACGTCGGCACCGCGCTTCCCGCGCGGCTTGATCGGCCGCCTGGCCGCACTGATCTTCTTGCTCACCTTGGGCCCGCCCGAATCGCCCACCTTGCTGTCACTCAACCTATCCATCCCCCCTTGTGCGGGTATGTGCGCTTCGCCCTTGAGGCGAGTATCAAGCGCAGTGCAACGGTTTTCCATGAGGGAGCGCCGTTTCGTGCCGTAACTTTGGCGCTCCCGTCTCGTCAACGACCAGACGGCGACCCCGCCACATGGGCGGAAACCAAATGGCTGATGCTTTGTTCCAACGCATATCTCTGCGGGGGAGCGCCTCGGCACGCGAGTGCCGTTCCTTCGAGGGTTGCAACGACCGGACCGCTCCTCAATAGGGAGGAAACGTCCCTGATTAGGAGATCCGTGACCCATGTCGCTTGGACAGGAACTTGCGCCACATCTGCCATTCCTGCGCCGCTACGCGCGCGCGCTGACCGGCAGCCAGGCCCATGGCGACGCCTTCGTGCGCGCTACGCTGGAAGCCATTGTCGCGCAGCCGGACGAGTTCCCGCGCGACGTCGACCCCCGATTGGGTCTCTACAAGACGTTTCACGCCATCTGGTCGACTGCCAACGTGGAGGAGGGCGAGGAGCCGTCGAAGGACATTTCCGGCGCCGAGGGCATTGCCCACGCCCGGCTTTCGAAGATCACACCGCTGTCGCGCCAGGCGCTCCTTCTTACGTCGCTGGAGGGATTTTCGTCGGAGGATGCCGGTTACCTGATCGGCGCCAGCCCCGACGACGTCGAATCGCTGGTTGCCGAAGCGCTTAGCGAGATCGAGCGTCAGACCCTGACCGACGTCCTCATCATCGAGGACGAGCCGATCATCGCGATGGACATCGAAACGATCGTCCGCGATCTGGGTCATAACGTCACCGGAGTTGCGGTCACGCGCGACGAAGCAGTGTCCATGGCTCGCCAGAGCCCGCCAGGACTCGTCCTCGCTGATATCCAGCTCGCGGACGATTCCAGCGGAATCGACGCGGTTCGCGACATTCTCGTCGAATTTTCGGTGCCGGTGATCTTCATCACCGCATTTCCCGAGCGGCTCCTGACCGGGACGCGACCCGAACCGACCTTCCTGATTACGAAGCCGTTCCAGCGGTCGACGGTGAAGGCGGCGATCGCCCAGGCGCTCTTCTTCGACGCCGCAACAGTGCCGGCCTGAGGTCCCTTCGAACGGCCGAAACGGGCGGTCAGTCGGCTCAATCGTTGCGCGTCGGGAACATGGTTCCGCAAGCGGCGTTGGCTGGGGAAACAGGGATTGAGCGGAGGCCATGAGCACCAACGAGCCAACTGAACATGTGACGACCACGGAGGCGCGCGGCGGCGCCACTCCGCACATGACTCGCTATGTGCTCGGCGTAGGCCTCGTACTGGTAGTCATCATATTCCTCCTGCTTTTCGGGCTGGGTGGATGACCTCTTGTTTCGCTTGACCCGCAACCAACATGGTAAGTTCAGGTTCAGCGTCCGTCCCCCAGGGCGGCGTGTGAGCAAAGGTGACGGGGAATAATGGCCGCAACTGACGACGACGACGCGGCTGACAAGCCCGAAGAGCTGATTCCGCTCTCCGATCCTGAGTTCAAGGATCAGCTTGCGGCGGTGATCCCGCACCTGCGCGCCTTCGGCCGCTCGCTTTCCGGAAGCCGCGACCTGGCCGACGACCTGGTCCAGGAAACGCTCCTCAAGGCCTGGGCTGCGCGCAAGCGCTTCCAGGCGGGGACGAACATGCGCGCGTGGACGTTCATCATCCTTCGCAACCTCTTCCTCAGCCAGATGCGCCGAGCCCGCTTCAAGGGTGAATGGGACGAGCTGACGGCCTCGAAGATCCTCGCCGCGCCGGCCAGCCAGGACCGGCATATCGAGCTTGCCGACATGCAGCGCGCACTGATGCACCTGCCGCAGCCGCAGCGCGAGGCGCTTATCCTCGTCGGTGCCGGCGGTTTCGCTTATGAAGAAGCGGCGGAAATCTGCGGTTGCGCCGTCGGGACAATCAAGAGCCGGGTCGCGCGCGGCCGGGTGGCGCTGGAAGGGCTCCTTTCCAGCGGCAAGCTGCCGTCACGCCGGCAGCACAAGACGGACCCCGACAAGTCGGCGCTCCAGACGATCATGGGTGAAGTGGACGAACTCAGCCGCGACCTTTGAGGCGCGTTTAGTTCAACTTTCGCAAAAGCTCGGCGAAATCACGGTCCGACGGTTCGTTCGCGGCCGCCTGGAAGGCACGACGAAGCGCCCGCATGACGCCCGCATGTTCGGGCGGCATGTCGATACGGATCGGCCGACGATCCATGTCCATCGCGTTCGTTGCCATCGTCTTTGTTACCTTCATCTCCCAGCAGAACGACTGACCAAGGGGGGAAGTTTCCTCCTTTGCCGGATTGGGGCACAGACGAAATGGTGAGCGCCAAACCATCGCCAGACCGCCTCGGTGCAATCCAACGGGCGAATGCGCACGCTCCCTTCCTTCGTGAAGCGAGCGCGGCGCGGCCGGACATCGTCGAGCGCTTCGTCACCTCGGGGCCTGAAGCGGCTGCTGCAGAGGCAATCGAAACCGGCGGGAAAACGGTCGACGCCGAATTGCGACGGCGGCGCAGGGCGCTTTCGCTCGCGGTCGCGCTCGGTGACCTCTCCGGTGAGCTGTCTCTTCGCGAAGTGACCGCATTCCTGTCAGATTTCGCTGACGCCGCGATCCAGCGGTCGGTGGAAGCGGCAATGGCCGAGCTTTTCCCCGAAGAGGAGCCGCAGGGACTGTCGGTGATCGCTCTGGGAAAGCTCGGCAGCCGGGAGCTCAATTTTTCTTCCGACGTGGACCTGCTTCTCCTGTTCGATCCGAAAACCCTTCCGCGCCGGGAACGCGACGAGCCGGGCGACGCGGCCGTGCGCATCGGGCGGCGCTTCGTCGAACTGCTCCAGAAGCGGACCGAGGACGGATTCGTGGAGCGGGTGGACCTCAGGCTTCGTCCGTCGCCGGAGGTCACTCCGATCGTGCTGCCGGTAAATGCGGCCATTTCCTACTATGAATCGGCGGCAGTGGGATGGGAGAGGGCGGCTCTCATCCGTGCTCGCTGCTGCGCCGGCGACCGCGAGGTCGGTGCTGCCTTTCTTTCGGCGATCGAGCCGTTCGTATGGCGGCGCGCACTGGATTTCGGGGCGATCGAGGAGGTGCGCTCGATCAGCGAACGGATCCGCGACCATTATTCCGACCGCCAGCAATTCGGCCGCGGCTTCGACCTCAAGCGCGGGCGCGGGGGGATTCGCGAGGTGGAATTCTACGTCCACGCTCAGCAGCTCGTGCACGGCGGCCGGGAGCCGCAGCTTCGCCCCGGCGCCACGCTTGACGCCATCGAGGTGCTTCAGAAGGCTGGGCACCTGGAGAAGAAGCTCGGCGACGACCTTGCCGAGGCTTACCGCCGGCTTCGCACGGCGGAGCACCGGGTGCAGATGGTCGACGACCAGCAGACCCACCTGCTTCCGCCGGGCGAGGAGGGTCTGACGAACGTTGCCCGGCTGCACGGCTTCCAGGCAGGCGACGAGCTCCTCGACTGGCTTGGTCCTTCCGTCGAACGTGTCGGCGCCGCGTTCGACGAACTTGCGGGCGGGAATTCGGCGCGGCTTCCGGCAAATCCCGACGCGTTGCGCTCGGACCTGGAGAAGCTGGGTTTTCCAGACGCCGAGTCAGCTGTCCGCCGGGTGACGGAATGGCGGTCCGGTCGGCCCCGGTCGCTACGGTCTGCTGCGGCGAAGCAGGCGTTCGAGGCCATGCTTCCCGCGCTGATCGAGGCGATTGCGACGAGCGCCGACCCGATGCGAGCGCTCAACCGCCTGGCCGACGTGATCGAGCGAATCCCGAGCGGAGTGAACCTCTACCGGCTGCTGGAGGCAAGGCCCGGGCTGACCACGCTCGTGGCACGAATCCTCGCCCATGCTCCGGCACTCTCGGAGCTGCTTGCCCGGCGCCCGGCACTCCTCGACTCGTTACTGGATTCCTCATGCTTCGATCCGGTGCCGAGCGCTTCGGATTTCGCGGCTTTCCTCAAGGAAGAGATACGCGGCCAGCCCTATGAGGTGGCGATCGACCGCGCCCGCAGAACCATCAACGATCGCCGCTTTGCTCTCGGCGTGCAGCTAATCGACCTTCGTGAGGACCCGCTGACCGTCGGGCGTGGCTATGCACGCGTTGCCGAAGGTACGCTGGTCGCGCTCGCCGATGCGACGGTTGCGGAATTCGAGGAGGCGCACGGCAAGTTCCCCGGAGCCGAGCTCGTCATCATTGGTCTCGGGCGCCTTGGAGGCGAGGTGCTCACCAACGCTTCCGACCTCGACATCATCTACCTGTTCACCCAGCCCGAAGCGGAACAGTCGGTTGGACCGAAGCCGCTCGGTCCGGCCAATTACTTCAACCGGCTGGCCAACCGGGTGACAGCCGCGCTGAGCGTTCCCACGCCCGCAGGGCCGCTCTACGATGTCGACACGCGCCTTCGTCCCCAGGGCTCCAAGGGTATGCTGGTAGTGACGGTCGACGCGTTCGCGGACTACCAGCGGAGCGAGGCCTGGACCTGGGAGCATATGGCGCTGGCGCGTGCGCGCCCCGTCTATGGCTCCGAATCGGCCCGTGCGACGGTCTCCGCGCTGATATCGGAGGTCCTCAATCTCCCGGCGGATCCGGCGAAGGTTGTCGCGGACGCGGTCAGGATGCGTTCCGAAATTGCCCGCCACAAGGCGCCGTCAGGGCCCCTCGACGTAAAGCTCAGCGAAGGCGGGCTGGTCGACCTGGAATTCGCGATTCACGTGCTCCAGCTGACCCGCAAGATCGGGCTCGATCCTCGGCTCGAAGTCGCCGTGAAGCAGCTTGCGGACGCTGAATTGGTTGAGCAAAATATTATCTCTGCACAACATTTGCTAACTGAAATGCTGGTGACTCTGCGCCTCCTCGCGCCAGAGACCGCAAGCCCCAGCGAGGAAAGTTGCGAGCTGATGGCGCGTGCTTGCGGGTCGGACAGTTGGGCCGACCTCCTTGCCCGCCACGACGAAGCGCGCCAGAGCGTCTCCAAGCTGTGGGAACGCGTGAAAGGAAGCGCATAAATGATTTCTGACGGTGACAAGGCGCCCAAGCTGGACCTCGAAACCAGCGAAGGCCGGACCATCGATCTCGCCGGTCCGGGCAAGCCGCTCGTGCTCTATTTCTACCCCAAGGACGACACGTCCGGCTGCACCCGCGAGGCCCAGGATTTTACAGCCCTGACATCCGACTTCCAAAAGGCCGGCGCTTTGGTCGTCGGAGTTTCACGCGACCCGATGAAGAAGCACGAGAAGTTCATCGGCAAGTACCACCTGAAGGTGCCGCTCGCATCGGACGAGGACGGACGGATCTCCGACGCGTTCGGAACATGGGTCCAGAAGTCCATGTACGGGCGCAAATATATGGGGATGGAGCGCTCCACCTTCCTGATCGCCGCCGACGGCAAGGTCGTCAGGAGCTGGCGCAAGGTGAAGGTGCCCGGCCACGCGCAGGAGGTCCTCGCCGCAGTTCGCGAACAAGCCACCAGCGTTTGAAAGGGCGGCGCCGCCGTGATAGCGCCCGCCCAAGCCTGAAGGAGCAAGCGCGTTGGCCGAGTTCACGCTTCCGCGGAACAGCAAGATCACAAAGGGTCGGATCTACAAGCCGGAGACCGGTGAGAAGCTGAAGACGTTCAAAGTCTATCGCTACGATCCGGACAACAGCGCCAACCCGCGCTGGGACCGTTACACGATCGACCTGTCGAAATGCGGCCCGATGGTCCTCGACGCGCTCATCAAGATCAAGAACGAAATCGATCCGACGCTGACGTTCCGCCGGTCGTGCCGCGAGGGCATTTGCGGGTCGTGCGCCATGAACATGGACGGCCGAAACGGCCTCGCCTGCACCACTCCGATCGAGGATCTCAAAGGCGAAGTGCAGATCACGCCGCTTCCGCACATGGAGGTGGTAAAGGACCTCGTTCCCGACCTGACCCACCAGTATGCGCAATATGCTTCGATCCAGCCGTGGCTTAAGACGGTGACCCCCGCTCCGTCGGGTAAGGAGCGCCTGCAGTCGCCGGCGGACCGAGCGAAGCTCGACGGCCTCTACGAATGCATCCTGTGCTTCTGCTGCTCGACGAGCTGCCCGAGCTATTGGTGGAACGCCGACAAGTTCCTCGGCCCCGCGGTCCTCCTCCAGGCGTATCGCTTCATCGCCGACAGCCGCGACGAGGCGACCGGCGAGCGCCTCGACGAGCTAGAAGACCCCTACCGCCTGTATCGGTGCCATACGATCATGAACTGCGCGAACGTGTGTCCCAAGGGCCTCTCGCCTGCAAAAGCCATTGCGGAGACGAAGAAGCTCATCGCGGAGCGCGCTGCTTGAGCGACGACTCCGGGCTGATGGAAGACGTCGGCCTGCCGTCGGGGGCAAAGGAAGACGCCGACAATCCCGGCTGGTTCACCTGGGGCGATTTTCCCCCGAGCTCCTTCGCCGCCGCGACCGGGCGGCTGCTGTTCAAGCCGGACGGTCCCGGCCGCGGAATCTGCCGCATGTTCCCGACCGAAGCGCATATGAACATGGGCGGCTCCATTCACGGCGGAGCGGTGATGAGCTTCATCGACATGAGCATGTTCGCCGGCGGCCGCTGCGCCGGAATGGCGTCGGGGCACTACGTCACGCTCGACATGACCACCCATTTCCTCGCGCGCGGCAAGGCCGGGGTGCCGCTGGACGCGCACGTCGAGCTGGTGAAGCAGACGCGCGGGCATGTCTTCCTGCAGGGCGTGGTCAGGCAGGACGGCGAGCCCTGCTACAGCTTCACGGGCACGTTGAAGCGCATCCGGGACCGAAACGCGCCGGCATGACAGGGCCAGTGGGCCACGCGTACTCGCGGCTACTCCAGGATCAGGAGCTCAAGGGTGACCCGGCGCAGCAGCGCGCCGTCGTCGCCCTCGACCGGCTTGCGCAGGCGCTGGCCAACGGCCGCGGCATCCTCGGCCTGTTCGGAAAGCCGAAGGCCGCACTCGCCGGCGTCTATCTGTGGGGCGGGGTAGGTCGCGGCAAGTCGATGTTGATGGACCTCGCCTACGCAAGCATCGACGTGGAGCCCAAGCGCCGCGTGCACTTCCACGCCTTCATGCTCGAGACCCACCAAAGGCTGAAGGCCGCGCGCGCGACCGAAGAAGGCGATCCGGTCGAGGACGTAGCCGAAGCGATCGCCGAGGAAGCCAAACTCCTCTGCTTCGACGAAATGCAGGTCACCAACGCCGCCGACGCGATGATCCTCTCGCGCCTGTTCGAGAAGCTGCTCGAGCGCGGGGTGCGGGTGATCGCAACGTCCAACAGGCCGCCGAGCGACCTCTACAAGGATGGATTGAACCGCGAGCTCTTCCTGCCCTTCATCACGACGATCGAAACTCGCTTCGATGTGGTGGAGGTCAACGGACCGACCGATTACCGGCTCGACCGGCTCGCAGGCGTCGAGGTGTGGCATGTGCCCAATGGCCCTGAGGCGACCGAGGCGCTCAGCCGCGCCTTCTTCCAGCTCACCGACTATGCAGTCGAAAACCGCGACAAGGTGCCGAGCGAGGAACTGCCCGTAGGCGGCGGACGGAGCCTGCACGTGCCCAAGAGCCTCAAGGGAGTCGCCGTCTTCTCGTTCAGGCGCCTGTGCGGAGAGCCGCGCGGAGCGGCTGACTATCTCGCCATCGCGCAGCGATTCCACACCGTGATTATCGTCGGAATCCCGGTCATGGGGCCCGAGATGCGAAACGAAGCGGCCCGCTTCGTCACCCTCGTGGACGAGCTGTACGAGCACCGCGTGAAGCTCCTCGCTGCCGCCGATGCCGAGCCGGCCGGCTTGTACCCTTTGGGCGATGGCCGTTTCGAGTTCGAGAGGACCTCAAGCCGCCTCGAGGAGATGCGAAGCGTCGAATATCTTGCCAAAGGCCACGGCACGGATCGGGAGAATAAATCTTGACGGTCAAAGTCGCCGAGCATGGGCCAAGCAAGGTCCCCGCCGTCACGCTTGGCTTCTGGATCGCGAAGATCCTCGCGACAACGCTCGGCGAGACTGCCGGCGACACCGTCAGCATGAGCTGGCTTGGCGAGACGACCGCACAGGCCGGCCAGAATGGCATCAACGGCTATCTCGTCGGGACCGGTCTGTTTGGACTGGCGCTCGCCCTTCTCGTTGCGCTTCAGGTGCGAGCCAGAACCTATCGGCCTGCGCTTTACTGGGCGACGATCATTGCTTCGACAACGGCCGGGACGACCCTGGCGGATTTTGCCGACCGCTCGCTGGGGATAGGCTACGCGGGAGGCTCACTGGTTCTTCTCGTGCTGGTTCTCGGGTCGCTTGCGCTTTGGAAGCTGGTCGAAGGCCGGGTGTCTTCGACGCATGTGGTGAGCGGCCGTACCGAACTTTTCTACTGGATGACGATCACTTTCAGCCAGACGCTAGGCACGGCGCTTGGTGATTGGGCCGCCGACGATGGCGGCCTTGGGTACCTGGGCGGGGCCGCACTATTCGGTGGGGCGATTGCGGTCGTTGCCACCCTGTACTTTTCGACCCGGGTCAACCGCACTGCCCTTTTCTGGGCAGCCTTCATCCTTACCCGTCCGCTCGGAGCCACGGTGGGCGACTTTCTCGACAAGCCCTTCTCGAAGGGCGGCCTCGACCTGTCGCGGCCGGTTGCTTCACTGTGCCTCGCTGTCGTTCTCGTCGCGGTTGTGGCGATTGGCGCCAGGCGAGGCGCCGAGGACGCCGAACAAGCGGCTGCTTGACGGGCTGCGCGGGACGCGTAGCTTTCCGCCACTTATTCCAGGGGAGATTCACCATCATGCGCCGCCTTGCCGTCCTGCTCGCCTGCATATCCTGCACTGCGCTTGCGCAGGCCCCGACCATTGCGATCAATTCGCCGCCGCCAGCGACTTTGGCCAAAGCGCCGAAGCTTCCGCCGGTCTGGGAGCAGAAGGCGCGCGAGATCTACAAGACGGCGGTTGAAACGCCGACCGTCGCGGGACGGCACAACGTGCCGAAGCTCGCAGCCTATCTCGCAGACCAACTGAAGGCCGCGGGCTGGTCAGCCGACGACATTCACGTGCTTCCCTATGAATCGGCGAACGACAAGCAGACGGCGGCGCTGATCGCGCGCTGGCCGGCGGCCGGAACGCCCAAGCACAAGCCGATGCTGATCATCGCGCATATGGATGTCGTCGAGGCGCTTCCGAGCGACTGGACGACCGATCCGTTCACGTTGGTGGAAAAGGACGGATATTTCTACGGACGCGGAAGCGGCGACGACAAGGGCGGGCTGGTGCCGGCGATGGTCGCGCTGATGAAGCTTCGCCAGTCCGGCTTCAAGCCAGACCGCGATATCGTCATCCAGTTCACTGGCGACGAGGAAACGCAGGGCAGGGGCGCCGAGCTCGGAGCGACCGACTGGCGCAAGTGGACTGAAGCGGAGTTCGTCCTCAACGCCGATGCCGGCGGCGGGGCCTTCACCCGCGACGGAGCGCCGCTGGGCTTCGGAATCCAGACTTCTGAAAAGACGTTCCAGAGCTATTATTTTCGGGTGCACAATCCAGGCGGCCACAGCTCGCGGCCGCGGCCCGACAACGCAATCTACCAGCTTGCGGACGCGCTCAAGAAGCTGGAGGCGCACCGGTTCACGCCGATGCTGACGGAAACGACGCGCGCCTATTTCACCGCCCGGGCCCAGCAGGAGGGGCCGACCGAGCTCGGCAATGCGATGCGGGCCTGGCTTGCCAACCCGAATGACGGAGCGGCCGCGGACATCATCGAGGCCAATCCGCTCGAAGTCGGGGTGACCCGCACCCGCTGCGTCGCGACGATGCTCAAGGGTGGCCACGCGGAGAATGCGCTTCCACAGCTTGCCGAAGCGACGGTCAATTGCCGGATCATGCCGGGAGTCGAGCCCAAGGCGGTCGAGGCTGAGCTGAAGCAAGCGGTCGGACCGAACGTCGAAGTCACGCCTTATCCCGACGCCGGCCGGCCGACGCCCGTGTCACCGCTTCGGCCCGACATTGTCAAAGCCTATACCGACGCGGTCCACGCGCGCTTCCCGGGCGTCCCGATCATCCCGCAGATGAGCACCGGTGCCACCGACGGCCTGGAGTTCCGCGCGCGCGGAATGCCGGTCTATGGAGTCGACGGCCAATGGGGCGTTTCGCCGGACGACGAGCGAGCGCATGGGAAGGACGAGCGGATCCCCGTGCAGTCGCTGTGGGACAACATCCTGCACTGGGAACGGATGGTCAAAGACCTGGCGAGCTGAGGCGGTCTCAGTGCAACAAAAAAGGGCCGGAGGATCGCTCCTCCGGCCCTTCTTTTTGGTTGAGCGAAGGACTTAGAAGTCCATTCCGCCCATTCCGCCCATTCCGCCGGCCATTGCGGGCGAGGGCTTGTCTTCCGGCAGCTCGCTCACCGCCGCTTCGGTGGTGATGAGAAGCCCCGCGACGGAGGCCGCGTCCTGCAGAGCCGTGCGAACGACCTTCGTCGGATCGATCACGCCGGCATTCACCAGGTTCTCGTAAACCTCCGTCTGGGCATTGAAGCCCTGCGTCGGGTCATTGCCCTCGAGCAGCTTGCCCGAAATCACCGCACCGTCGTGGCCGGCGTTCGAGGCAATCTGGCGGACGGGGGCGTAGAGCGCCTTGCGGACGATATCGATGCCGCGAGTCTGGTCATCGTTGCCGCCCTTGAGGCCCTCGAGCGCCTTGGTCGCATAGAGGAGAGCGGTACCGCCGCCGGGGACGATTCCTTCCTCGACCGCGGCGCGGGTCGCATGGAGCGCGTCGTCGACGCGATCCTTGCGCTCCTTCACCTCGACCTCGGACGCGCCGCCGACCTTGATCACGGCAACGCCGCCGGCCAGCTTCGCAAGCCGCTCCTGCAGCTTCTCGCGGTCATAGTCGGACGTCGTGTTCTCGATCTGCTGGCGGATAGCCTCCGTGCGAGCCTTGATCGCGTCGTGAGTTCCCGCGCCATCGACGATCGTCGTGTTGTCCTTGTCGATGGTGATCCGCTTGGCGGTGCCGAGCATCTGCACGGTGACGTTCTCGAGCTTGATCCCGAGATCCTCGCTGATCATCTCGCCGCCTGTGAGGATCGCAATGTCCTCGAGCATCGCCTTTCGGCGATCGCCGAAGCCCGGAGCCTTGACCGCCGCGACCTTGAGGCCGCCGCGCAGCTTGTTGACGACGAGGGTCGCAAGAGCTTCACCCTCGATGTCCTCGGCGATGATCAGAAGCGGACGGCCCGACTGGACGACGGCTTCCAGGATCGGGAGCATCGCCTGCAGGTTCGAAAGCTTCTTCTCGTGGATGAGGATGTAGGGGTCGGTGAGCTCGACCTGCATCTTCTCCGGGTTGGTGATGAAGTAGGGGCTCAGATAGCCGCGGTCGAACTGCATGCCTTCGACGACGTCGAGCTCGAACTCGAGGCCCTTGGCTTCCTCGACGGTGATCACGCCTTCCTTGCCAACCTTCTCCATCGCCTCGGCGATCTTCTCGCCGACGATGGTGTCGCCGTTGGCGGCGATGCTTCCGACCTGGCCGATCTCGTTCGATCCGGCGACCGGCTTCGACCGCTTCTTGAGGTCGTCGACGACCTTGGTGACGGCAAGATCGATGCCGCGCTTGAGGTCCATCGGGTTCATGCCCGCTGCGACGGACTTCATGCCTTCGCGAACGATCGCCTGGGCAAGAACGGTCGCGGTGGTGGTGCCGTCGCCGGCGATGTCGTTGGTCTTCGAGGCGACCTCGCGGACCATCTGCGCGCCCATGTTCTCGAACTTGTCCTTGAGCTCGATTTCCTTGGCGACGGTGACACCGTCCTTGGTGATGCGCGGAGCGCCGAAGCTCTTGTCGATGACCACGTTGCGACCCTTCGGACCCAAGGTCACCTTGACTGCATCGGCGAGGATGTCGACGCCGCGAAGGATGCGCTCACGCGCGTCGCGGCTGAATTTCACGTCTTTGGCTGCCATGTTGGGCTACCTTTCCGTTTTAAGAATGAATGAACTGCGTTGCGAAGGTCAGCCGACGATCCCGAGGATGTCGCTTTCCTTCATGATGATGAGGTCTTCACCGTCGATCTTCACCTCGGTGCCCGACCATTTGCCGAACAGGATCTTGTCGCCGGCCTTGACGTCCAGCGGCGTGACCTTGCCGTCGTCGGCGCGAGCACCGGTTCCGACGGAGATGACTTCGCCTTCCTGCGGCTTTTCCTTGGCGGTATCGGGGATGATGATCCCGCCGGCGGTCTTTTCATCGGCCTCGACGCGGCGGACGAGGACTCGGTCATGAAGCGGCCTGAAACCCATCTGGTTTGCCCCTCTCTCTAGGTTGTTGAACATGTGTCTGGCACTCTCGGCCTGAGAGTGCCAGCGATGGCGGGCATATGGTTGTGGGGCGTTCATCCGTCAACACCCGCTGGTGCTGGCTCAGACGATCCGAGTCAGTCCCAGCCTGTCGCGCATGACCCAACGGACGAGCATCAGCATCGCGACCGCGGCAAGCCCGCTCGCGAGACCGATCCAGATGCCGAGGCCCTTCCAGTCGGCTCCAAAGGCGAGCCAGGTGCCGATTCCGAGCCCGACCACCCAATAGCCCACGAAGGCGAAGAGGAGCGGCCAGCGCGTATCGTGAAGGCCGCGCAGCATCCCTGCGCCGATCACCTGCGCGCCGTCGACCAGCTGGAATGCGGCAGCGACCTTCAGGAAGGTGACGGCGAGGCCGATCACGACCAGGTTTGCGGGAGATTCCGCCAGGAACAAGGTCACCAGCCGATACGGCACGGCCCACATCACTGCCGCCATGCTGGCCATGAATGCGACGCCGAGCGTCCAAGCCGTCCAGCCAGCGCGCGTAATCCCTGCTTCGTCACGGCGTCCGGCGGCCAGCCCGACGCGCACGGTCGCAGCCTGGCCCAGCCCTAGAGGGACCATGAACGTCACGGCGGCGATCTGGAGAGCGACCGCATGCGCCGCGACGGCGACCGCGCCAATCCACCCCATGAAATAAGCGGCGAGCGCGAAGACTCCCATCTCAAGAGCCATCGTGATTCCGATCGGAAGCCCGAGGTGGACCATTTCGAGGATCCGCTGCCGGTCGAACCGCCACCAGTTGCCGAACAAATGAAAGCGGCGAAACTGCCGGTCGCTGGAGGTAACCGCGATCAGTGCGGCGCACAGCATCATCCAGGTCAGCGTCGTCCCGACACCCCCGCCTACCAGCCCGAGCGCCGGAAGCCCGAAATGGCCGAAGATCAGCGACCAGCTGACCAAAGCATTGAGGGCTATCCCGAACAGGCTGAGCCAAAGCACGATCCGCGGCCGCTCCAGCGCCGAGACGAAGTTGCGGAGCAGCTGGAACAGCAGCCACGGCGCGGTGCTCCACATGTAGGCGCGAAGGAAGGTCTGGCCCTGGCTCGCAAGCTCCTCCGACTGCCCGAGCGCCCGCATGAGCTCGCCGACGTTCCACAGCAGGAGCCAGTAGGGCGGGAGCGCGAACACGAGCAGCCAGAGCCCGGCGCGGAAGGTCCGCCGGACATCGCGTACGGCGTTCGATCGTTGCCCCAGCGCCCTTGCCATCATCGGCGAGCACGCGGTCACCAGCCCGAACAGGAACAGGTTGAACGTCCAGGTGAGGTTGAGCGCAAGCGTTGCCGCGGCCAATTGCGTCGCTCCGAGCCAGCCCATCAGCAGCACGTCGGTGGCCTGGATCAGCTGCTGGGTCAGGTTGGCGAGGATCAGCGGCCAGGCGAGCGAGAGCGTCGCCCTGAGCTCGGCGCTCCAAAGTCTCGCAGTTCGAGAGTCTGCCAGAGCCGATGAAACGTCCATTCGGCCGCAATGCGGGGGGCGGAACGCGCAGGCAAGCGGCGTGAGGGCGGGGCGCCTCTCCCACTCGCAATGGCAAGCCTTCTGGGGTAGCGAAATCGAAACAGCCGAGGTCGCGTCAGATGAAGTTCGTCAAAGCGGTGTGGAAGCTCCTGGTGGGGATCAAGGATGCACTGGTCCTGATCTTCATGCTGCTGTTCTTCGGGCTCCTCTATGCGGGGCTGTCCTCGCGCCCAGCCGCGATCGAGGCAGGAGTCCTCGCGCTCGACCTCGACGGCGCCGTTGTCGAGCAGCCGAGCAGGGCCGGCTTCGCCGACATTGCCGGTGGAAGCCGGACTCCGCGGGAATATCGCCTTCGCGACCTGATTGGGGCGCTCGACGCCGCCCGGACAGACGACCGGGTGAAAGCCGTCGCGCTCGACCTCGGCAATTTCATCGGCGGCGGGCAGACGGCAATGAGCGACCTTGCCGACGCGGTCCGCCGCCTCCGCTCCTCCGGCAAGCCCGTGGTCGCTTATGCGGTCGCCTACAGCGACGACAGCTACCTCGTCGCCTCCGCAGCTTCGGAAGTGTGGATGGACCCGCTCGGTGCCGTCGCGATCGCCGGGCCGGGCGGAAGCAACCTCTATTTCAAGGGCCTTCTCGACAAGCTCGGGGTCACCGCGAACGTCTATCGCGTCGGCACCTACAAGGCGGCAGTGGAGCCCTATACCCGGAGCGACATGTCGCCGGCCGCCAAGGAAAATGCGCAGGCGCTCGCCGGCGCCCTCCTCGAGAGTTGGCGGGAGGCGGTCGCCCGCAACCGCCCGAAGGCGAAGGTCGAGCCCTACATGATGAACCCCGTCGGCGCTCTTGCTGCGGGCGGGGGTGATCTCTCGCGGGCGGCGATCGAATTTGGCCTCGTGGACAAGATCGGCAGCCGCGAACAGTTCGAAGCTCGGATGGCGCAGCTCGGCGGAAAAGATTCGGGCTCGCCCACGGGCTACAAGGCGATCAAGCTCGACAATTATGTCGACGACGCGGTCCCGACGAACAGTGACGGGACGATCGGTGTCATCACCGTCGCCGGGATGATCGTCGACGGGCAGGCCTCGCCCGGAACCGCCGGCGGCGACAGCATCGCCGAGCTCATCGACAAGGCGGTGCAGAAGAATTCGCTGAAGGCGCTTGTCGTTCGGGTCGACAGCCCCGGCGGCTCGGTGCTCGCTTCCGAGCGGATCCGCCAGTCGATCCTCAATGCCAAGCGCCACAAGCTCCCGGTCGTCGTATCGATGGGAAGCGTCGCGGCGTCGGGCGGCTATTGGGTCTCCACTCCGGGCGATTTCATCTACGCCGAGCCTTCGACCATCACGGGCTCGATCGGCGTGTTCGGGATTCTCCCCAGCTTCCAGGGCACGTTGAAGAAGCTCGGCATCGGCGCGGATGGAATCCAGACGACTCCGCTCTCCGGTCAGCCGGACCTTCTGGCTGGGCCGTCGCCGGTGGCGAACCAGATGCTGCAGGCGGGTGTGGATTCGATCTACCGCCATTTCCTCGGCATCGTCGCCCAGTCGCGGCACAAGCAGCCTGTCGAGGTCGACAGGATCGCGCAGGGGCGCGTTTGGGACGGCGGCACCGCTCGCCAGCTCGGCCTCGTTGACGGCTTTGGCGGCCTTTCCGACGCGATCGAGAAGGCGGGGGCTCTGGCAAAGATCTCAAACCCGCAGGACCAGGTGCGCTACCTCGAGCGCCCGCCGTCCTTTGAGGACCAGCTGGTCGCGATGCTCGCGAGGGACTCCTCGACCGAGGGGCAGGACCAGGACGCCTTTTCCGCGATCGCTCCCGAATCGCGCATCACCGATGCAATGGCCGAGCTTCGGTCGGTGCTGTCGAGCCCCCGTATCCAGGCTCGCTGCCTCGATTGCCCGCCGGTGGCCCCGGCGCGGGTGAGCAAGCAAGACGTGGGTTTCTGGGCCGCCGTTCGGGCCTGGCTATTGTGACGCCTTAGCCTTCCGTCGGCGCCTGATCGTAAGCGGGAGCATTACCAGCGCCAGAAGCGTCGTCAGAAGCGACAGGATCGCAAAGCCGATGATCAGCGGGTTGTGCGTGTCCTCGCGGCCTTTCAGGTCCATGATGTGGAGGCCCCACATCCAATCGTAGAAGCGCCAGAAGCGGGTTCGGGTAGCCACTACCTCGCCTGACCGCGTGTCGACGTAGAAATGCGTGCCGTCTGTCAGCGTCACCTGCCACGCCGGTATTTCCCTGCGAAGGTCGAGCGGCGGCTTGTGTGGATCGGTTCGGGCGACCGAAGCGACGCTTGCAGAGCCGGTGTAGCGCGCCGTGACCTCGCGAGCTGCGGCGATCGCGGAGAGCTCCGGAAGCCATGCACCCGTTAGCGGGTCGGCGGCCCTCGCCGTGCCGTCATCCAGCGTCGCCACCCAGCGCGGCCCCGAAGCAGTCTGCTTCAGCGCCAGCGACGCTAGCGGCAGCCCCTCGATCGCGGGTGCAACCGGCGCTGCGGCGAGGTGTACGGGCTTGGGATCGCGAAGCAGATGCGATCCGCGCACCTCGTCGATCGGCCGAACGACCATGACCAGCCCCGACACGACCCAGAAGAAAATCGGCAGCCCCACGATCCAGCCAAGCCAGATGTGCCAGCGGCGAAGTTTTGAACGGACAACCCCCATCGGAAGGCTTCTAGATGTGGATGGGCTTGCCTGTCACGGCCATCGCCGCTTCCTTCAGCGCTTCCGAGTGGGTCGGGTGCGCGTGGCAGGTATAGGCGATGTCCTCCGACGTCGCTCCGAACTCCATCGCCTGCGCGGCCTGAGCGATCATCGTGCCGGCGACGGTGGCGATCATCCACACGCCCAGCACGCGGTCGGTCTTGGCGTCGGCGATCACCTTCACGAAGCCATCGGGCTCGCGGTTAGTCTTGGCGCGGCTGTTGGCGAGCATCGGGAACTTGCCGACCTTCACCTCGCCGTCCTGCTTCGCCTCTTCCTCTGTGAGCCCGACGCCAGCGATCTCCGGATAGGTGTAGACGACGCTCGGGATCACCGCGTGGTTCACGATACCGGTCTGCCCGGCAATGTTCTCGGCGACCGCCAGCCCCTCGTCCTCCGCCTTGTGGGCGAGCATCGGTCCGGGGATGACGTCGCCGATCGCCCAGACTCCGTCGACCTTGGTGCGGAAGTCGCGATCTGTTTCAATCTGCCCGCGCTTGTTGAGCTCGAGGCCGATCTTGTCGAGGCCGAGCCCTTCGGTGTTCGGCCGGCGGCCGATCGACACCAGTACCACCTCGGCTTCGATCGTCTCGGCCGCGCCGCCCTTGGCCGGCTCGACCGTCAGCGTCACTCCGTCGCCCTTCGCTTCCGCCTTGGTGACCTTGGTCGCCATCCGGAACTCGAAGCCCTGCTTCTTGAGGATCTTGCGCGCTTCCTTGCGGACCTCGCCGTCCATTCCTGGAAGAATCTCGTCGAGGAACTCGACGACCGTCACCTGCGCGCCGAGCCGCCGCCACACGGAACCGAGCTCCAGCCCGATCACTCCGCCGCCGATCACCACCATCGTTTTCGGAACAGCCGGAAGCGCCAGCGCGCCGGTGGAATCAACGATCCGGTGCTTGTCATTGTCCACCTCGACGCCCGGTAGCGGGGTGACCGACGATCCGGTGGCGATGACGATGTTCTTCGCGGTGACGGTGCGGTCGCCGATCTTGACCTTGTGCGCGTCCTCGAAGGTCGCATGGCCCTTCAGCCACTCGACCTTGTTCTTCTTGAACAGGAACTCGATTCCGCCCGTCAGGCCCTTCACCGCGGTGTCCTTGGATTCATGCATGACGGCGAGATCGACCTCGACCCCGCTCGTCTTCACGCCCCACTTGGCGAGCGTTCCGTGCGCGGCTTCCTCGAACAGCTCCGACGCATGGAGCAACGCCTTGGACGGGATGCAGCCGACGTTGAGGCAGGTTCCGCCAAGGGTCTCGCGGCTTTCCGCACAAGCGGTCTTCAGCCCCAGCTGAGCCGCGCGGATGGCCGCAACGTAGCCGCCGGGGCCGGACCCGATTACCAGGACGTCGAAATCATAATCAGGCATGTATCTTCCTAAAGATCGATCAGCAGCCGCGTCGGATCCTCGATCGCTTCCTTGACGCGCACGAGGAAGGTGACCGCCTCGCGGCCGTCGACCAGCCGGTGATCGTAGGAGAGTGCGAGGTACATCATCGGCCGGATCACCACCTGGCCGTCGATCGCCACCGGCCGCTCCTCGATGCGGTGCATCCCGAGCACGCCCGACTGCGGCGGGTTGAGGATCGGCGTCGAAAGAAGCGAGCCGAAAACGCCGCCGTTGGAGATGGTGAAGGTGCCGCCGGTCATCTCGTCGACGGTGAGAGTGCCTTCCTTCGCCTTCCTGCCATATTCGGCGATCGTCTTCTCGATTTCGGCGAAGCTCATTGCCTGGGCGTTGCGAACGACTGGGACGACGAGCCCCTTCGGCGCGGAGACCGCCACCGAAACGTCGAGATAGTCGCGATAGACGATCTCGTCGCCTTCGAGGCTGGCGTTGACCGCGGGTACGTCGCGGACCGCGAGAGCGACCGCTTTGACGAAGAAGCTCATGAAGCCGAGCCGGATCCCGTGCTTCTTCTCGAACAGATCCTTGTAGCGGCTGCGGGCCTCCATCACCGCCGACATGTCGACGTCGTTGAACGTCGTAAGCATGGCCGCCGTATTCTGTGCTTCCTTCAGCCGCTTCGCGACGGTCTGCCGAAGACGCGACATCTTGACGCGCTCTTCGCGGCGTTCGCCGGGCGCCGCTGCGGGCTTAGCCGCGGCGGGCGCGGCCGGGGCCGCACCTCCAGCCGGGGCGGCAGGAGCAGCGGGCGCCTTGGCCTCGGGCTCGGCACCGCTTTCCTTCGCCTTGGCTGCGGCCAGGACATCGTCCTTGGTGATCCTGCCATCCCTGCCGGTGCCCCTGATCGCCGTCGGATCGACGTGATGCTCGAGCACCGCGCGGCGGACGGCCGGCGACAAGGTCGTGATGTGGTCGTCGCCCTGCGGGGCGGCGTCGGGCGCATTCTCGTCGCCGCGCACCGCCGGAGTTTCGCCCGCTCCAGGCGGATTCGTGGGTGACGTTTCCGCACCCTTCTCGGCAGGTGTGGAAGCGGCAGTCGCGCCCTCGTCGACGCGCGCGATGACGGCTCCGACGGCGACCGTGTCGCCTTCCTTGGCGACTGTCTCGGTGAGTACGCCCGCGACCGGCGAGGGCACGTCGACGGTCACCTTGTCGGTCTCGAGGCTCGCGATGGGCTCGTCGGCCGCGACCGCGTCGCCGGCCTTCTTCAGCCACTGGGCGAGCGTGCCCTCGGTGATCGATTCCCCAAGCGCCGGGACTTTCACGTCGGTGGCCATTTCACTCCCTTGCTTGGCTAAGACGCGCGACGGGCGGTTTCGCCGCGTGAGGGGCTGCTATGCCCCAGAGCGTCGGCGATCAAGGCCGCCTGTTCGGACGCGTGGCGTTTGGCAAGGCCGGTCGCGGGCGATGCGCCCGGGGCTCGTCCGGCATAGCGCGGCCGCATTCCCTTGAAGTCGGCGTCGTCCAGGCAGCATTCCAGGAGCGGCGCGACGAAGAACCAGGCGCCGTTGTTCTGCGGCTCTTCCTGGGCCCACACGATGTCCTCGAGCTTGGGCATTGCCTTGAGCCGCTTGACCAATGGCTCTGACGGGTAGGGGTAAAGCTGCTCGATCCGGACGATCTCGGTCTGCGCATCGCCGGCCTGGTCGCGTGCCTCCATCAGCTCGTAGGCGAGCTTGCCGGAGCAAAGCACGAGCCGCTTCGTCTCGCCTTCCGCGGGCGGAGCAAGGTCGCTCATAATCCGCTTAAAGTGGCTGTCGCCGGTGAAATCCGACGCCTTCGACACCGCGAGCTTGTGACGAAGCAAGGACTTTGGAGTCATCATCACCAGCGGTTTGCGGAAGGGCCGCAAGAGCTGCCGGCGAAGGATGTGGAAGTAATTGGCCGGGGTCGTGCAGTTGGCGACCTGCATATTGTCCTCGGCGCACAGCTGCAGGTAGCGCTCGAGCCGCGCCGAGCTGTGCTCCGGACCCTGGCCTTCGTACCCGTGGGGAAGGAGCATGACGAGGCCGCTTGCGCGAAGCCACTTGGCCTCTCCGCTTGCAACGAACTGGTCGATGATCGTCTGGGCGCCGTTGGCGAAGTCGCCGAACTGCGCTTCCCAGCATACCAAGGTCTTCGGGTCGGCGAGCGAATAGCCGTATTCGAACCCGACCACGCCGAACTCGGACAAGGGCGAATCGCGGACCTCGAAACGGCCGCCTTCAATCGAATTGATCGGCACGTATTTCTCGCCGCTGAGCTGGTCGACCCAAACCGCGTGCCGCTGGCTGAACGTGCCCCGACCGCTGTCCTGGCCCGATAGCCGGACGTTGTGGCCCTCCGCGATCAGAGTCCCGAACGCCAGGGCTTCGCCGGTAGCCCAGTCGAAGCCTTCGCCGCTGTCGAACATCGCCTTCTTGGCATCGAGGATCCGCTGCAACGTCTTGTGGACGTGAAGCTCCTCGGGAACGGTCGTGAGCGCCTTCCCAACTTGAGTGAACAGCTCGTCCGTAACCGCGGTGTTCGTGTTGCGGCGGCCGAGGACCGGCTCTTCGGGCTTGCCGAACCCGCTCCAGCGGCCTTCGAACCAGTCGGCCTTATTGGGCAGGTAGCTTCCCGCCGCCTCGAACTCCTCGTTGAGGAAGGTGATATATTTCTCGCGATGGTCGTCCATCCACCTCTGGTCGACGACCCCCTCGGCGATCAGCCGCTTGCCGTAAATCGCGCTGATCGCAGGGTGATTGCGGATCGCGGAATACATTTGCGGCTGGGTGAAGCTCGGTTCGTCGCCCTCATTGTGCCCGAAGCGGCGATAGCACCACATGTCGATGACGATGTCGCGCCCGAAGGTCTGCCGGAACTCGATCGCGAGCTTGCAGCAGAAGGTGACCGCCTCCGGATCGTCGGCGTTGACGTGCAGGATCGGCGCCTGGACGGACTTGGCGATGTCTGACGGGTAGGGCGAGGAGCGGGCGAACTGCGGGCTGGTGGTGAAGCCAACCTGATTGTTGATGATGAAGTGCAGCGTCCCGCCCGTGCCGTAGCCGGGAAGCCCGGAGAAACTCAGGCATTCCGCGACCACGCCCTGGCCAGCGAATGCGGCATCCCCGTGCAGCAGGAGCGGAAGCACCTTCTTGCCGTGCTTGTCGTTCTTGTAACCCATCGTCGCGCGCGCCTTGCCCAGGACGACGGGATCGACCGCTTCAAGGTGCGACGGGTTGGGAAGCAGCGACAGGTGGACCTTGATCCCCTCGAACTCGCGGTCGGAGGAAGTGCCGAGGTGATATTTGACATCGCCCGACCCGCCGACATCGGCCGGGTTGGTAGCTCCGCCGGCGAACTCGTGGAAGATCGCGCGGGTCGGCTTGCCCATCACGTTGGACAGGACGTTGAGGCGGCCGCGATGGGCCATACCGACGTCGATCTCCTCGACGCCCATCATCCCGCCATATTTGATCACCGCCTCCAGCGCCGGGATCGCGCTTTCGCCGCCGTCGAGCCCGAACCGCTTCGTGCCGACATATTTGCGGGCGAGGAAGGTCTCCCACTGCTCCGCCTCGATGACCTTGGCCAGGATCGCCTGTTTGCCCTCGGGCGTGAACTGGACGGTCTCGGCCTTGCCCTCGATCTTCTCCTGGATGAAGCGGCGCTCCTCCAGGTCGTTGATGTGCATATATTCGACGCCGATGGTGCCGCAGTAATTGGCCTGCAGGCATTCGACGATCTCGCGCACCGTCGCCCGCTCCAGCCCCAGGGCGCCGCCAATCCAGATCGGCCGGTCGAGGTCGGTGTCGGAAAAGCCGTGATAGGCCGGGGTGAGGTCAGCCGGGATCGCGCTGTGATGGAGGCCGAGCGGATCGAGCCTCGCGCCAAGGTGCCCGCGCACGCGATAGGTGCGGATGAGCATCATCGCGCGGATCGAATCCTCCGCGGCGCGTCGGATCGCATCAGGATCCGACGTGGCCGCGGCGGCACGGTCGCCGGCAGCCTTCTTCACCGCCTCGATCGTCGCCTGCGTCGGATCGAGGCCGAGATTGATGTCGTCCAGCTCGGCGAGCGGCCAGTTGGCGCGCGCCCAGCTTGGGCCTTGCTTGGGTTCGATTGCGCCGGCGACGTCGTTCATGTCAGGAAGCAAGCAGCTCCTTGAGGGTCCTACCGAGCTCAGATGGGCTCGGGCTGACGGTTATTCCAGCCGCCTCCATCGCGGCTATCTTGCTTTCGGCGTCGCCCTTGCCGCCCGAAACGATGGCGCCTGCATGGCCCATCCGCCGTCCCGGGGGAGCCGTCCGGCCGGCGATGAAGCCGACGACGGGCTTCTTGCGGCCGCGCTTCGCTTCGTCGGCTAGGAACTGCGCTGCGTCTTCCTCCGCGCTTCCGCCGATCTCGCCGATCATGATGATCGACTGCGTCTCGTCGTCGCCAAGGAACATCTCGAGGATGTCGATGAACTCGGTGCCCTTCACCGGGTCGCCGCCGATACCGACCGCGGTCGACTGGCCAAGGCCCTCGTTGGTCGTCTGGAACACGGCTTCGTAGGTCAGCGTGCCGGACCGCGAAACGATGCCGACGCTGCCCTTCTTGAAGATGTTCGCAGGCATGATTCCGATCTTGCACTCTTCGGGAGTGAGGACGCCTGGGCAGTTGGGCCCGATCAGCCGCGATTTGGAGCCAGAAAGGGCCCGCTTCACCTTGACCATGTCGAGCACCGGAATGCCCTCCGTGATGGTGACGATCAGCGGGACCTCGGCATCGATCGCCTCAAGGATCGAATCCGCTGCGAATGGCGGCGGAACGTAGATCACGGACGCGGTGGCGCCGGTCTTCTCGATCGCCTCGGCAACGGTGTTGAACACCGGCAACCCGAGATGCTCGCTGCCGCCTTTGCCCGGCGTCACGCCACCGACCATCTGCGTTCCGTAATCGAGCGCCTGACGGGTGTGGAAGGTGCCGGTTTCGCCGGTCATCCCTTGAGTGATGACCTTGGTGGTCTTGTCGACGAGGATGCTCACGCGAGGCTTCCGTCGATCTGCTTGCAGGCGTCGAGAAGCTCCTTCACCGCATCGACGCTGACCTGGAAATTGGCCTTCGCCTCGGCGTTGAGCTCGATCTCGACCACTTTCTCGACGCCGCCCGCGCCGAGGACGCAGGGAACGCCGACGTAGAGATTGTCGACCCCATATTGCCCGGTCAGGTGCGCAGCGCAGGGAAGCACCCTATTCTTGTCCTTGAGGAAGCTCTCCGCCATCGCGATCGCGCTGGTGGCCGGCGCGTAGTAAGCGCTTCCGGTCTTCAGCAGCGCGACGATCTCGCCGCCGCCGCCGCGGGTGCGCTTTACGATCGCGTCGATCCGCTCCTTGGTCGACCAGCCCATCTTGATGAGATCAGGGATCGGGACCCCGGCGACAGTCGAATATTCGACGACCGGCACCATCGTGTCCCCGTGGCCGCCGAGCACGAATGCTGTCACGTCCTCGACGCTGACCTGGAACTCCTCGGCGAGGAAATGGCGGAAGCGGGCGCTGTCGAGGACGCCGGCCATTCCGACGACCATGTTGTGGGGAAGGCCGGAAAACTCGCGCAGGGCCCAGACCATCGCGTCCAGCGGGTTGGTGATGCAGATGACGAAGGCGTTGGGGGCGTGGGCCTTGATGCCCTCGCCGACCGACTTCATGACCTTGAGGTTGATTCCCAAAAGGTCGTCGCGGCTCATTCCAGGCTTGCGGGCGACCCCGGCGGTGACGATGCACACGTCCGCGCCTTCGATGTCCGAATAATCGCTGCTGCCTTTGAGGTTCGCGTCGAAGTCATCGACCGGCCCGGCTTGCGCGATATCGAGCGCCTTGCCCTGCGGAATTCCTTCGGCAATGTCGAACAGGACGATGTCGCCAAGCTCCCGCATCGCCGCGAGGTGGGCGAGCGTTCCGCCGATCATTCCGGAGCCGATGAGCGCGATCTTCTTACGGGCCATGGAGCTGGTTGCTTCCTCTCGAGCTGTGTGTCCGGCGCCGAGGACCGGCGCCCCGAATTGTGGCCGCGCTCTAGACCGCTCGCCGGAGTCGGGCAACCGGTGCCGCCGGCCTAATTCCTGACGCCCCGGTAACGAAGTTCTTCAACGTGCGTTCAGCGAGTCCAGTCCAAGAGGTGCATTATGAAAAAGCTCATCCTCCTCGCGGGCGCTGCGACGTTCGCTTTCGCCGGCCCGGCGCTGGCAAAGCCCGGCAACGTTCACGGCAACGGCAATGTGCATGCCCACGGCGTGCAGGGCCCCGTCGGCTACGGCGTGGGCGGCTGCCCGCCGGGACTGGCGAAGAAGGCTGTGCCCTGCGTGCCGCCGGGCCAGGCGAAGAAGATGTTCGGGGTCGGGCAGCGGGTTCCGCTCGGCTATAACGGGCTGCTCGGCTACAACAATGTGCCGTACGAACTCCGCAATTATTACGGACAGCAGCTCGATCCGCGCGCGCGCTACATTTACGACAACAATTACCTCTACCGCGTCGACCCCAGGACCATGCTTGTGCAGCAGGTGCTCAACGCTCTGATCCGTCCGTATTAAGGGCGTTGGAATCGCTCTCTTCGAGCGTATTTTCGTCGATGTTGGAGAGCGCGTCGGGAGCGGCGTCGAGCATCTCGGCCGCATTGTCGAGCTGACGGTTCTCTTCAGCCGACGGCGTGTCCGGCTCGCGGCAGGAGCTCAGCGACAGCGCCAAAAGAAAAGGGCCGCACGCCAGTAAAGGCATGCGGCCCTTGATCATTCGCCGGTGACCTTAGGAGTTGGTCGTGGCGTCGGCGGCGTTGTCGGCCGCATTCTGGACGGCGTCGGTCGCGTTGTCGACCGCGTTGCCGGCGTTCTCGAGAGCGTTCTCGGCAGCGTTCATCGACGTATTCAGGTCGCTGTCGGCCGCATTCTCGGTGTAGGTGTCGTTGGCAGTCATATTGTTGGCGTCGTTGTTCTTCGCGCACGCGGCAAGGCCGAGCGCGAGGACCGCAACGGTCACTGCAACTTTCTTCATGATCGTTCCACTCCCTCTAATAGCCCCTGTTGGGCCGTGGGCTCGGCCTGGTACGCGAATCGAACAGGCCAGCGCGGGGCATTACAGTGGAGGGCAGGGTCGTGCAATTACCTCCGAAGTGCCACGCGAAGTTGCAGCCTTTCCTGCAACAATCGGCCAGCTTCGTTTGACGATATAAAGATTTCTTTATATGCCCATCGAAGCCATGCAAACCCTTCCCCTAGCCGAGCTGTTCCAGGCCGTGTCGGACCCGACGCGCCTGAGGATCCTTGCTCTTCTTTCGCGGATGGAATTGTCCGTTGGAGAGCTCGCCCAGCTCCTGGAGCAGAGCCAGCCGCGTGTCTCCCGCCATGTGCGCATCCTTGCCGACGCGGGGATCGTCGAGCGCCGGAAGGAGGGAAGCTGGGTTTTCCTTGCGATTGCCGACGCTGACCGCACCGGTCCTCTGCTGGCGCTGGTCGAGGCCTGGACCGATGACCGAAGTCGCGCCGCCTTCGTGGAAGATTCGGAGCGCCTCGATGCAGTCCGCGCCGACCGGGCCGAGGCTGCGCAGCGTTATTTCGCGGCGCAGGCACAAGTGTGGGATTCCATCCGATCGCTCCACGTGGCCGAGGCCGAGGTCGAGCGGGCGATCGACCGGGCGCTTGCCGACCGTCCTCTTGGCACCCTCGTTGACATCGGCACCGGCACCGGCCGGATGATCGAGCTTTTCGGGCCGCGAGCCAGCGAGGCGATCGGAATAGACCGCTCGTCCGAAATGCTCCGGCTCGCCCGGGTGAAGCTGGAAAGTGCCGGCGTCCGCTCGAGCCTTCGCCAGGGTGACATGTACGCGCTTCCGCTGCTCGACGGATGTGCCGACTCCGTCATTATCCACCAGGTGCTTCACTATGCCCACGCGCCCGCCGACGCGATTGCCGAGGCGGCGCGGGTCCTGTCTCCCGGCGGCACGTTGCTGGTCATCGACTTCGCGGCGCACGAGCGGGAGGAGCTTCGCGCCCGCGATGCCCACCTCCGCCTCGGATTTGCCGACGATGTGATGGCCGGCTGGTTTTCCTCGGCGGGGCTCGAAGTCGACCACGTCCAGCATCTCGAAGGCGGCGAGTTGACGGTCACCGTCTGGCGCGGAGCCAAAGCCAATGCCCGCCGGAGGAAAGCCGCGTGAACAGGCTCGATCATATCGCGGGCCGAGAGCCGCTGTTCGCTGAGGCCCGCGGCGACATCGCGGTAAGCTTCGAATTCTTCCCGCCGAAGACGGAGAAGATGGCCGAGACCTTGTGGGAATCGATCCAGACCCTCGCGCCGCTCCAGCCGCGTTTCGTCTCCGTCACCTATGGCGCCGGCGGTTCCACCCGCGAGCGCACCCACGCGACGGTCGAGCGTATCCTCAAGGAGACGCGGCTGACCCCGGCGGCGCACCTGACATGTGTCGGCGCCAGCAAGGGCGAGGTCGACGAGGTCGCCCGGGAATATTGGGACCTGGGCGTGCGCAACATTGTCGCCCTTCGCGGCGACCCGCCCGAGCCCGGTGCGAAGTACCAGCCGCACCCGCAAGGCTATCGTGACGCGGCCGAGCTGGTCGCCGGACTCAAGAAAGTCGCGCCTTTCGACATCTCGGTCGCGGCATATCCGGAGTGCCATCCGGATTCGTCGACCAAGGCGTTCGACCTCGAGAATCTGAAGCGCAAGATCGACGCCGGAGCGGACCGCGCGATCTCCCAATTCTTCTTCTCGGCCGATTGCTTCCTTCGTTTCCGTGATGCGGCTGCCGCGGCCGGAATCGACATCGAGATTGTCCCCGGCATCCTGCCGGTTTCCAACGTCGCCACCACACGTCGTTTTGCCCAGACCTGCGGCGCATCGATCCCGAAATGGCTGGACGAGTTGTTCGAGGGGCTCGACGACCTCCCGTCCGCTCGCCAGTTGATCGCCGCCACGGTGGCCGCCGAGCTATGCGGCCAGCTCTACGCGGGCGGCGTCCGTTGCTTCCACTTCTACACGCTGAACCGCGCGGAGCTCAGCTACGCGATCTGTCACCTACTTGGAGTTAGGGCGAAATGAGCAGTGCCGCAGAGTTCAGGGCCGAAGCGGCAAAGCGGATCCTGATCAAGGACGGTCCCTATGGCACCGGCATCCAGTGCGAGAAGCTGCCCGCCGAAGCCTATTGCGGTGGGCTCGACCTGATGAAGGACCAGCGCGGCAACAACGACCTCCTGAACCTGACCCAGCCGCAGGTCGTGAGCCGGATCTGCGAAAGGTTCGCCCAGGCCGGGGCCGAGGTGCTCGCGACGAACACCTTCAACGCCAACCGCATCAGCCAGGCCGATTATGGCGCCGAGGACCTGTCCGCCGAGATCAACCGGGCGGCGGCCCGGATCATCCGCGAGGTCGCGGACCGCGCTTCCGGCAATGACGGCAGGAAACGGTGGGTAGCCGGGGCGATCGGCCCGACCAACAAGACCCTGTCGCTGTCTCCGGACGTCAACGACCCGGCCTTTCGCGAGGTCGATTTCGACCAGGTGAAGGCAGTCTATCGCGAGCAGGTGGACGCGCTGGTCGAAGGCGGAGTGGATTTCATCCTGGTCGAGACCGTGTTCGACACGCTCAACGCCAAGGCGGCGATCATGGCGACGCTGGAGGCGGAGCAGGCGCTCGGCCGCGAGCTTCCACTGATGATCTCAATGACGCTGACCGACCTTTCGGGCCGCAATCTCTCAGGCCACACCGTCGAGGCGTTCTGGGCATCGGTGAGGCATGCAAAGCCGCTGACGATCGGTCTCAACTGTTCCTTTGGAGCGGCGCAGCTTCGCCCGCACCTCGCCGCGCTGTCGGCAACCGCCGAGACTTTGGTGATGGCCTACCCCAATGCCGGCCTGCCCAATGAGCTTGGCGAATATGACGAGGCGGCCGAGGAAACCGCGGCGCAGGTCGCCGAGTGGATCCGCGACGGCCTGGTCAACGTCGTCGGAGGCTGCTGCGGCACCACTCCGGCGCATATTGCCGCTATCGCAGGAGTTGCTGCCGGCAAGCCGCCGCGGAAGATTCCCGCCCCCCGAAGCGACACCCTGCTCGCGGGCCTCGAGCCGATGGTGATCGCCGCGTGAACGACCTTGCAGAAGTGATTGCAGATCCCGACCAGGTTCGCGCCGCCGCCGGCGCCCGCTTCGTCAACATCGGCGAACGGACCAACGTCACCGGGTCGGCCAGGTTCAAGAAGCTGATTCTCGCCGGCGACTATGACGCGGCGGTCGAGGTCGCACGCCAGCAGGTCGAGAACGGCGCCCAGGTCATCGACGTCAACATGGACGAGGCCCTTCTCGACAGCGAGGAGGCGATGACGATCTTCCTCAAGCGCATCGCCGCCGAGCCGGACATTGCCCGCGTGCCCGTCATGATCGACAGCTCGAAGTGGACGGTGATCGAGGCAGGCCTCAAGTGCGTGTCGGGCAAGCCGATCGTCAATTCGATCAGCATGAAGGAAGGCGAGGGGCCGTTCCTCGAGCTGGCCAGCAAATGCCGGTCGTACGGAGCGGCGGTCGTCGTCATGGCGTTCGACGAAGTCGGCCAGGCCGACACCAAGGAGCGCAAGATCGAGATCTGCGACCGCGCGTACAAGCTGCTCGTCGCCGACGGCACCGACCCTGCCGACATCATCTTCGACCCCAACATCTTCGCGGTTGCGACCGGAATCGACGAGCACCGCCGTTATGCACTCGACTTCATCGAGGCGACGAAGGAGATCCGCGCGCGCTGCCCCCGGGTCCATATTTCAGGCGGCCTGTCGAACCTCAGCTTCTCGTTCCGCGGCAATGAGCCGGTGCGGCGGGCGATGCACAGCATCTTCCTGTTCCACGCGATCCCCGCGGGAATGGACATGGCGATCGTCAACGCCGGCCAGCTCGACGTCTACGACACGATCGACCCGGAGCTTCGCGAGGCCTGCGAGGACGTGATCCTCGACCGCCGCGACGACGCGACCGAGCGGCTCGTCGACCTGGCGGAACGTTATAAAGGCACCGACGCGGCCCAGGAAAAGGCCGCTGCCGAATGGCGCTCGCTGCCCGTCGGCGAGCGGCTGTCCTATGCGCTCGTCAAGGGGATCGACGCGGACATCGTCGCCGACACGGAGGAAGCGCGGCTCCAGTTCGACCGGCCGATCGAGGTGATCGAAGGGCCGCTGATGGACGGAATGAACGTCGTCGGCGACCTGTTCGGATCGGGCAAGATGTTCCTTCCCCAGGTGGTCAAATCCGCTCGGGTGATGAAGAAGGCGGTCGCCCACCTGATCCCCTTCATCGAGGCGGAGAAGGAAAAGACCGGCGCGACCCAGGGCAAGGGCCGGATCGTGATGGCGACGGTCAAGGGCGACGTTCACGACATCGGCAAGAACATCGTCGGCGTCGTTCTTCAGTGCAACGGCTTCGAGGTCATCGACCTTGGCGTCATGGTGCCGTGGCAGGACATCCTGAAGTCGGCCAACGACAACAATGCCGACATGATCGGCCTGTCGGGCCTGATAACCCCGTCTCTCGACGAGATGGTGACGGTCGCCGGCGAGATGCAGCGGCTTGGGCTCAAGACCCCCTTGCTGATCGGCGGCGCGACCACGAGCAAGGTGCACACGGCCCTTCGCATCGACCCGGCCTATGAAGGGCCGGTGATCCACGTGCTCGACGCCAGCCGCGCGGTTGGAGTCGCTTCGTCGATGGTATCGGACACGCAGCGCGAGCCGCTGATCGCGTCAACGGCCGACGATTATGAGAAGCTTCGCAAGGCCCGCGAGCGAAGCGGCCGAAGTGCGCTTTCGACCCTCGAGGAAGCGCGCGCCAACGCCTTTCCTTTCGACCCTTCGGGGCAGGCGCCGCAGCCGGCGATGCCCGGCCTCCACCACATCGGCGAGTGGCCCTTGCGCGATCTCAAGTCGACGATCGACTGGACGCCGTTTTTCCGCGCATGGGAACTGGCGGGCAATTACCCGGCGATCCTCGACGATCCGGTCGTCGGGGAAAGCGCTCGCAACCTGTTCAACGATGCCCAGGCGATGCTCGACCAGATCATCGCCGAACGGTGGGTGACGCCGAAGGCGACCGTCGGGCTGTGGCGCTGCAAGCGCGAAGGCGACGACGTGCTCGTTCTCGCAGGCAACGACTGGACTCGGCTGCCAATGCTTCGCCAGCAGATGAAGAAGCGTGAAGGCAGGCCCAACATGTGCCTTGCCGACTTCATCAATCCGGAAGGTGAGGACTGGATCGGCGGGTTTGCGGTCGGCATTCACGGCCTCGAGCCGCACCTCGAGCGCTTCAAGGCGGGAAATGACGATTATTCAGACATTCTGTTGAAGGCGCTTGCCGACCGCCTGGCGGAAAGCTTCGCCGAAGTGCTTCATGCCGAGGTCCGCAACCGGATCTGGGGGTATGCGGAGGAGCATCTCTCCAACGAGCAGCTGATCCGCGAAAAATATCACGGGATCCGCCCGGCCCCTGGCTATCCGGCATGCCCCGACCATAGCCTCAAGCCGATGCTGTTCCATATGCTCGGTGGACAGCCTGGCGAGGTGGTGTTGACGGAGAATTTCGCGATGCTTCCGACCTCGGCGGTTTCCGGCTTCTATTTCGGCCATCGCGACAGCCAGTATTTCGGAGTCGCGAGCATCGGGCGCGACCAGCTTCGCGATTATGCGCAGCGCCGCGATGTTTCGATCGAGCAGGCGGAGCGCTGGCTCAGGCCCAACCTCGACTAGGCGGGAACAAGCCACTAGCGCAGCGGGATGGTCCGGCGCGTCCTGATCCTTTTGGCCCTCTTGCTCGCGCCGGCAGTTGCGCACGCTCGCGGCATCGACCCGCAGCTGGTCGCGGAGGGGCCCGCGGCGGCGGGCGGCGAGGTCGAGCTTGCGATCGTCATGCACACCAAGCCGGGGTGGCACGGCTATTGGCTGAACCCGGGCGATGCCGGGCTTCCGATGAAGGTCGAGTGGACTCTTCCCCCGGGCTGGACGGCCGGGCCGCTACGCTATCCCGTGCCGACGCGCCTGACGATCGCCGGCCTGATGAACTATGTGTACGAGCAGGATTACGCGATCCTCGTCCGGCTTAAGGCGCCGCCCGGAGCGGCCGGCACCATCCCCATCCGGGCGCAGGCAAACTGGCTCGCATGCACGGACAAGGTCTGCGTTCCCGAAAGCGGCGAACTGTCGCTGGACCTTCCCGTCGGCATCGGCACGCCCAATCGCACGCGGTTCGACGAATGGCGCCGGGCGCTCCCGACGCCGCTCGCAAGCGTTGCGCATTTCGAGATCGCGGGAAATCGAATCCGCGTCGGAATCCCGCTTCCAAGCGACGTGAAGGTCGAGGACGCTTACGTTTTTCCCGAAGCGGACGGGCCGGTTGATTATGCAGGCAAGCAAAGCTTCACCCGCAAGGGCGAGCTGCTGATCGCAGAGCTTCCCAGGGGTGGCGCGGCTCCGGCCCGGCTTCCGGCGGTGCTTGCGCTCGGCGACGGGCGCGGGCTTCACATCGATGCTGTGCCTGGACCGGTTCCGAGCGGCGGAAGCCCGATCGGCGGGGGCGGCGCGCTCGCGCTTCTGTGGGCGGTACTGGGAGCAATCGCCGGTGGCATCCTTCTCAACCTGATGCCGTGCGTCTTCCCGATCCTGACGCTCAAGGCGCTGCATCTCGCGAAAAGCGGCGGGGACGAGACCGAGGCCAGGCGCGATGCGCTTGCTTATGCCGCCGGAGCCGTCATCGGAACCGGCGCGCTTGGCCTCGCGCTTCTCGCGCTGCGCGCGGGCGGAAGCGCGGCGGGCTGGGCTTTCCAGCTCCAGGACCCGCGAACGGTTCTCGTGCTCGTGCTCCTTGCCACCGCAATCACACTCAACCTGCTTCGAATCTTCGAAGTGCCCGTGCTGGTACGCTCTGCAGTTCCCAACGACAGCTTCGCGACCGGCGCACTCGCCGCCTTCGTCGCTACTCCCTGTTCCGGCCCGTTCCTCGGTGCCGCGCTGGGAACGGCGCTCCTGCTTCCCGCGGCCGGGGCGATCGCGGTGTTCGCCTCACTTGGACTGGGGCTCGCGCTGCCGTTCGTCGCCGTCGCCTTTATCCCTGCGCTACGGCGGATGCTTCCAAGGCCCGGCCCGTGGATGGTCCGCCTGCAACGATTCCTGGCCATCCCGATGGCCGCGACAGTCGTTGCGGGCCTCTGGCTGCTGTGGCGGCTGGGTGGCGCTCAGGCGCTGCAAATCGGCCTGGCAGCAAGTGCCCTCGTTGGTCTTCAACTGGTCGGCGCCGGCGTACTTCAGAGAAAAGGCAAGCAGACCGGCTATGTCGCCGCGCTGGCAGCCTTTGTCGTGGCGGTCGCCGGGGTGTGGGCGATGCCCGGCCGGAGCGCTGCCGCCGCTCACGCAGTCTCGGGAGCGGCGCCCTGGGATGAAGTGGCGGTTTCCGCGCAAGTCGCGCAAGGCCATCCCGCGTTCGTCTATTTTACCGCCGACTGGTGCCTCACCTGCAAGGTCAATGAAGCGGCCGCCATCAATCGAAGCGAGGTGCGCGAGGCGTTCAAGGCGGCGGATGTAAAGCTCTTTGCAGGCGACTGGACGACGGGCGACCCAAAAATCACCCGCTTCCTGGAAGATCGCGGGCGGGCGGGCGTTCCGCTCTACCTTTGGTACTCGCCGGGGAAAGCGGAACCCGAAGAGCTTCCGCAGGTGCTCACACCCGCGATGCTTACTTCCCGCGCTCGGGCGAAGCGGTAGCCGCAGCCGAAGCGCTCCACGCCTTCTTCCCGGCAACCCAGGTCTCCAGCACCTGGGTGCGGGCGAGCGACTGCGGGTCGACCTTCGTCGGATCGCGGTCGACGATGACGAAGTCCGCCCACTTGCCTTTCTCGAGCGCTCCGATCCTGTCTTCGGCGAAGCCTGCATAGGCAGCGCCGCGGGTATAGGCGCCGAGTGCCTGCTCGAACGTCAGACGTTCGGCGGGCAACCAGCCGCCGGGAGGCTGTCCGTTGATGTCTTGCCTGCTGACGGCCGCCGACAGCCCGGGGAATGGGTTTGCCGATTCCACCGGAAAGTCGGTGCCGAACGCCAGCGGGATTCCCAGCTTTTCGACCGACTGCCACGCATAAGCGCCTGCCAGCCTGTCCGGACCGAGCCTGGCCACCGCCATCAGCCGGTCGCTGGTTTGATGAGTCGGCTGCATCGACGCGACGATCCCGGCGGGTTTCAGCCGCGGAATGTCGGCGGGATCGGCGATCTGGAAATGCTCGATACGCCAGCGGCGGTCCGCTCCATATTTCTTCGACAGCTGCTCGTAGACCGAGATAACCTGAGCATTGGCGGCATCGCCGATCGCGTGAGTCGCCACCTGGAAACCCGCCGCGGCCGCGGCGTCCGCCAACTTCAACATCTCGGCGTCCGAATGGAACTGCAGCCCGCTGGTATCCGGCTTGTCCGCATACGGCTTCTTTAGCCAGGCGCCGCGCGAACCCAGCGCTCCGTCAGCATAATATTTTATGCCGACCATGCGGAGCTTGTCGCCGTAGAGCCAGCCGGTCGGATGCGGCACCTCGGGAAGCAGCTTCAGCTCGTCTGCGTAGACCATGAAGCGGACCTGCAGCCGCCCTGCCTCGCCTGCACGTTTCATCGCGTGCCAATCGCCCAGTCCCGTGCTCATTGAGCCGACGCCGGTGACTCCGTAGGCGAGGAGGATTTCCTGCGCTTTTGCCAGCGCCTGGTCGAACTCAGCGGGAGTGGGGGAGGGGATTGCCCTGGTCACCAGCTCGATTGCGTTGTCGACGAACAGGCCGTTCTCGATGCGCCCGCCTGCAGGCGCCTTCGTCGAACCGGTAACCCCCGCGGCTTTCATCGCCGCGCTGTTTGCGACGACTGCATGACCGTCGACGCGCTCGAGGATCACGGGACGGTCGGGGACTGCAGCGTCGAGGTCGGCAGCGGTCGGGAATCTTTTCACCGGCCACAGCTCCTGGTTCCATCCGCGCCCGACGATCCAGCCTTTGTCGGGGTGCGCCGCCGCATAGTCCTTCAGCCGGTGCTGCAGGTCTTCGAGCGAGGTCGTGCCGACCAGGTCGAGTTGCAGCGCGGAGAAGCCGAGGCCGAGCACATGGCCGTGTGCATCGATGAAGCCGGGAAGCAGGGTCTTGCCGCCGCCGTCGATCGCCTGGTCGAAGCCGCCGGCCTGAGCGAGCACGTTGCAGCCGATCACGTCGGCGACTTTCCCGTCATTGCCGATCATCAGGCTGCAAAAGTGCTGGAGCTTGCCGTCGGGCCCGACCTGGATGCCGTTTATGTTTTCGATGAGCGTGGACGACCATGCGGGAGAGGTGAGGAGCGCGGCCGCGAGCGCGAGTAGCGGAGTTTTCATGGTCGCGAGCCATAGCATTGTTCGTTCACGAGTGAACGGCTAGGCCTCGGCGCCGATGATGCAGCCGCCGACCATCGACGACATCCGCGCCGCCGCAAAGCGGATCGAAGGCTCGGTCGTCCGAACTCCGATGTTGAAGAGCGCGACTTTGTCCGAGGTCACCGGCGCGGAAGTCTGGCTGAAGTTCGAGAACCTTCAGTTCACCTCGGCCTACAAGGAGCGTGGAGCGCTCAACAAGCTGCTCCAGCTGTCGGAGGAGGAGCGGGCGCGAGGCGTCATCGCCGCGTCGGCCGGCAATCACTCGCAGGCGGTTGCGTATCACGCGACGCGGCTGGGAATCCCGGCAACTATCGTGATGCCGGAATCAACTCCGACGGTGAAGGTCACGAAGACCGAAGGCTATGGAGCGACGGTCGTTCTTCACGGCGATATGTTCGACGACGCCTATGCCAAAGCTCGCGAACTCTCGCTCGAGCGAGGACTCGTGTTCGTGCACCCGTTCGACGATGGGCAAATCATCGCCGGGGCCGGAACGGTGGCGCTGGAGATGCTCGACCAGGCGCCCGACCTCGACATGCTCGTCGTGCCCATCGGCGGCGGCGGGTTGATGTCGGGAGTGTCGATCGCCGCGCGCGCGATCAAGCCGGATATCGAGCTGATCGGCGTCGAAGCGCTGCTCTACCCATCGATGAAATGCGCTCTCCAGGGCTGCCAGCTTCCGCTCGGCGGCGACACGCTCGCCGAAGGAATTGCGGTCAAGCAGCCGGGCGAGCTTACGTCGGCCATCCTCAAGGATCACGTCGACGACGTCGTCCTCGTCGAAGAGCGCGATATCGAGCGCGCGGTGGCGATGCTCGCGGGACTCGAGAAAACGGTGGTCGAGGGTGCGGGAGCCGCGGGACTCGCCGCCATGCTGTCCGACCCTGAGCGCTACAAGGGCAAGAAGGTCGGGACTTTGCTGTGCGGTGGCAATATCGACACGCACCTTCTCGCCAACGTGCTTGTCCGCGACCTCGTTCGCCAGGGACGCATCGCACGGCTGCGCGTCGCCGCGCAGGACCAGCCGGGGGCGCTGGCGAAGATCACCGCCCAATTTCACGACGCCGGCGTCAACATCATCGAGATCCGCCACAGCCGGATCTTCACCGCCCTTCCGGCCAAGGACACGGTGATCGAGGTCGAATGCGAAGCCCGCGACGCGGCGGCGATCGACAAGGTCGAGCAGATGCTCCAAGCGGCCGGGTTCAACGTCGAGCGCGCGTCGCTCGACTGATCGCCCGTCCTGATCCGGGACAGTTCTTCGCGAACCGCACCGGATAGCGCGACCAAGTCTTTTCAAGCGCGTTTACCAGTCGCATAAACAGCGGCGTAACCATGAGCGCACCGTTCCGCTTTCCCAAGTTCTTCGTGACGAACCCTTCGCCGTGCCCGTACCTCCCCGGAAAGGTGGAGCGGAAGGTGTTCACGGAGCTTACCGGCCGCAACGCGAGCGAGCTCAATGAGGCGCTCGGCCGGATTGGTTTCCGCCGGAGCCAGTCGGTCGCCTACCGGCCAAGCTGCATCGATTGCACCGCCTGCGTGTCGGTCCGGGTAGTCGCTTCGGAGTTCGAGGCGAGCGCAACCCAGCGCAAGCTGTTTCGACGGCATGCCGACCTGGAAGTCACCGCCTGCAAGCCGTGGACGACCGAGGAGCAATATGCGCTTCTCCGCCGCTACCTGGCCGTTAGGCACCCGGGCGGCGGGATGGCCGAAATGGACGAGACCGACTTTGCAGATATGGTCGAGCAGACACCGGTTCGGACTTTCATGATCGAATATCGCGAGCCGTCCAAGGGCGGGCGCCCCGGCAAGCTCGTCGGTTGCTGTCTATCCGATCAGCAGAATGACGGTCTTTCCATGATCTATAGCTTCTTCGACGTCGGGCCGCGCTCGCGCAAAGGCCTGGGGACGTTCATCATCCTAGACCATATCATCCGCTCGGCTCGCGCCGGCCTGCCCTACGTCTACCTCGGCTATTGGGTCGAGGGCTCCAAGCGCATGGACTATAAGACGCGCTTCCGGCCTCTCGAGCGGCTCAGCCGCGAGGGATGGCGGCGGATGGATGCAGTCGACGAAGATATCAGGCGTTCGTCCAGCGATCTGCCGCTCCGCCGGACTCCTCGCCGGTCAATGTCAGACGCTTGAAAAGCGAAAGGCGGAGCCTTTCGGCCCCGCCTTTCTCCACCCTGTCTTGAACTTGGCTGCTTAAGCGACCGCGGCTTCCGGCAACGGCTCGATCGCCTCATCCGGATCGCGAAGCACGTAGCCGCGGCCCCATACGGTCTCGATGTAGTTGGCGCCGCCGCAGGCCAGGCTCAGCTTCTTGCGAAGCTTGCAGATGAACACGTCGATGATCTTGAGCTCGGGCTCGTCCATCCCGCCGTAAAGGTGGTTGAGGAACATTTCCTTGGTGAGCGTCGTGCCCTTGCGGAGCGAAAGCAGCTCCAGCATCGCATATTCCTTGCCGGTCAGGTGCACTCGGGCGCCGTCGACCTCGACGGTCTTAGCATCCAGGTTCACTGCCAGCTTGCCGGTGCGGATGACCGACTGCGAATGGCCCTTCGAGCGGCGGACGATCGCGTGGATGCGCGCCACGAGCTCGTCGCGATGGAATGGCTTGGTGACATAATCGTCGGCGCCGAAACCGAGCGCACGGACTTTGCTGTCCATTTCGCCGATTCCGGAAAGGATCAGGACCGGAGTCGAAACCTTCGACGTCCGAAGCTTCTTCAGCACGTCATAGCCGTGCATGTCCGGAAGGTTCAGGTCGAGAAGGATGATGTCGTAGTCGTACAGCTTACCGAGATCGAGGCCTTCCTCGCCAAGGTCGGTCGTGTAGACATTGAAGCCTTCGGTGCCGAGCATCAGCTCGATGCTCTGGGCAGTCGTCGGCTCGTCTTCGATCAGCAGTACGCGCATTGCTGGTCCCCCCGTTCGCGGCCCAAAGCGTAACTCGCTCTTAACGGCCTTGAAGCGTCCATTAACCATTCGAGGGATGAAGGCAAAAGGTTAATAAAGTGTAACAGGCTGGAATCCTTTGATTCGTTGCGGCAGTGCATCAGTGGCAAAACGCGCACCATGCCGGGAGGCTTCAAATCACCCTATCCAATGCGGACCAATGGGAGCTTTCCGAGCGGGTGCTGTTCATCGATGGCGAAGCGATCGTCATCGACAAGCCGGCCCGGCTCGCAGTCGACCGGCCGAAGGCGGGCGGAGACAGCCTCAGCGCGCGGATCGACGAGCTCAAGTTCGGTTTCCAGCGACCGCCAGTGCCGGTGCACCGCCTGGATCGAGACACATCGGGCTGCCTTCTCCTTGCGCGGCATCCGAAAGCGCGGGCGCGGTTTGGCGCCACCTTCGAGGCGGGCAAGGTCGAAAAGCTGTATATCGCCGTCGTGGACGGAGAAATCGAGGGCGAGGGTGTGGTGGACCTGCCCCTGGCCAAGATCTCGTCCGTGGAGGAGGGGTGGCGGATGGTCGCCGACGAACGCGGAAAGCGCGCGCTGACGCGCTGGCGGGCATTGCGTTCGAACGACGGGCGCACTCTGGTAGAATTTAAGCCGGAAACAGGGCGGACTCACCAGATACGCGCGCATGCGCGGTACGGGTTGGACGCGGCGATCATCGGCGATCCGATTTATGGAAGCGGGGGCGAGCCGATGCTCCTCCACGCGGTCCGGCTGGTCGTTCCGCGCGAGGGGAAGGACACGATCGACGTCACTGCTCCTGTGCCCGAGCAGTTCGGGGAATGGCGCGATGGAGCCTGAGGATATTCCGGAGGATGCTCTTAGCGAGGCGTTCCTCGCCGCGACCGGGCCGGGCGGCCAGAACGTCAACAAGGTCGCGACCGCAGTCCAGCTCCGGGTCGAGCTCGACAAGCTGGGCTTGGACCAACCCACGCTTGAGCGGCTGATACGCATCGGCGGGTCGCGAGTGACGATCGCCGGCGAGTTGCTGATCACCGCTCGTCGGTTCCGGACGCAGGATGCTAACCGGCAGGATGCGCGGCGGCGTCTGGCGGAGATGATCACCAGCGCCCATATGGTTCAACCCAAGCGAAGGCCGACGCGACCGAGCAGGGCCGCGAAGGCGAAGCGGGTGGATTCGAAAAAGCAGCGAAGCGCCGTCAAGCGCACGCGCGGGAAAGTGAGTTTCGACTGATGTACGACTTCAAGATCGAAGCTGCCGACAAGCCGACGCTTTACCGCGACCTCGCATCGGCGCTTGAAGGCCTGGTCTCTGGCGAACGAGACGCAGTCGCCAACATGGCCAACGCCTCGGCGCTGATCTTCGAAAGCCTGTCGGAAGTGAACTGGGTCGGTTTCTACCGCAATGTCGGTGGAGAGCTTGTCGTCGGCCCGTTCCAGGGGCGGCCGGCCTGCATTCGTATCCCCTTCGGAACCGGCGTGTGCGGAGTCGCAGCCGACACGCGCGAGGTGCAGCTTGTGGAGGACGTCAACGCCTTCCCGACTCACATCGCGTGCGACAGTGCCTCCGCAAGCGAGATCGTCGTCCCACTGATTCGGGACGGCGAGCTACTCGGAGTGCTGGACATCGACAGTCCCAGGACGGGCCGTTTCGACGAAGAGGATCGAGCCGGCTGCGTTGCTCTCGGCAAGATCCTGGAGCGCGTGCTCTAGCTACTGGCCGAGCCACCGCTTCTGCCAGGCGAACACCTCGTCGTACCAGCGGATCGAATTCTTCGGCTTCAGGACCCAGTGGTTCTCGTCCGGGAAGATCATCAGCCGCGACGGGACTCCACGCCGCTGAAGCGCGGTGTAGGCGGCAATTCCCTGCGTGTACGGAATGCGGAAGTCGTTCTCGCTGGTGATCACCAGCTGCGGAGTGCGCCAGTTGGCGACGTAATTGACCGGGTTCCAGCGCTCATAGTCCTGCGGGCTCACGAAATAGGGGTGGCCGCCATGCTCCCACTCGTCGAACCATAGTTCTTCCGTTTCGTAGGCCATCGCCCGGGCGTCGAAAACTCCGTCGTGCTGGACGACGCACTTGAACCGGTCGGGCCAATTCCCCTCGATCCAGTTCATCATGTAGCCGCCGTAAGAGCCGCCCAGCGCGCAGGCGTTGTCAGCCTGGAGCTGCGGGTCGTGCGCGGTGATGTAGGCGAGGCCCTTCTTCAGGTCCTCCAGCGGCCAGCCGCCCCAGTTGCGGTTGATCGCGTCGGTGAAGGCCTGTCCGTACCCGGTCGAACCATGGAAATCGACGCTGACGGCGGCATAGCCGGGCGCCGTGAACAGCCGCGGGTTCCAGCGATAGGACCAGCTGTTGCTGAAGCTTCCCTGCGGACCGCCGTGCACCAGGAACGAGATCGGCAGAGTCTTGTTCGTCACGGGCTTCAGGGTCCAGCCCCACACGCGGTCGTTGTGCGCTCCGGCGAAGCTGAACTTGTTGAAGGTGACCGGATCGAGCTGGTCGAGCAGCGACTTGTTGACGGCGGTCAGCTGCGCGACCCCGCCGGCGCTGCCGATGCGGTAGAGGTCATCGGGAGCGAAGATGCTGTTCATCGTTGCGATCGCACTCCCGTTCGGGAGCGCGCGAACGTTGCCGAAATGCCCGTCGCCGGTCAGGCGCGTGACGCTTCCGGATGCGACGTCGACGCGGAACACCGGCTCCTCGAGCGTATCCCCGGCAGTGACGAGAAGGCTTCTTCCGTCGGGCGCCCATTCGATCGAATCCACCGAACGGTCGAAGCCCTGGGTCAGGGGCCGGGTGGCGCCGGTCGCGACATCGCGAAGCTGCACCACCTGCCGGTCGGCCTCATAACCGGGCCGCGCCATCGCCACATAGGCGAGGGTCCGCCCGTCGGGCGAGATTGCCGGAAGCGTATCCGTCGCCTGGTTCGCCTGGGTCAGGTTGACCGGCGCGGAGCCGTCGAGCCGGACATGATAGATATCGAGATTGGTGGACAAGGGCTCCTTGGCGTCCGCCTTGCGCAGGACGAAGTAGACCGACTGGCTGTCGGGCGCCCAGGCCAGCTCCTCGTTGCCGCCGAACGGCTTGCCCGGAGCATGGCCGATCAGCCCTGTGGTCAGCGGAACGCTTCGGCCGCTGGCCAGGTCGTAGGAGTACAGCCGGCTGAATTCGCCCGGAGTCGCCCACGTATCCCAGTGGCGGACGAAGCCACTATTCTCATAAACGCGAGCCGATCCGCCGGGCGCGGCGGGCTTCGCCGCACAGCCCGACAGGTCGCATCCGTCGCTGACGTCCGCATAGACGAGCAGCTTGCGGCCATCGGGCGAGATCTTGAAGCCGCTGACGTCGACCTTCGCGTGGGTGACCTGGATCGCCTTCTGGCCGCGCTGCACCCGCCAGACCTGCTGCGAACCGGATTTCCCGGACAGGAAGTAGATCTGCTTGCCGTCGGGCGAGAAGGCCGGGTCGCTTTCACTCTCTGTCGGCGAGGTGATCACCCGTTCCGGCACGGCGCCGGCCTTGGTCAGGTCCAGCACGTAGATGTCGTTGCGCCGCTTGTTCGCCGCCATGTCCGTGTCGCTGAGCGTGAAGACGGCATAGCGACCGTCAGGCGACACGTCGGGCGAGCCCATCCGGTGCATCATGTGCATGTCGGTTGCGGTCATCGGCCGGGCGAGCGCGGGCGAAGTAGCGAGGGCGGCCACTGCTGCGGTCGCGGCGAGCAAAAGGAGCTTGTTCATGGCGCAGGCCTAGCAAAGGCTAGCCCAAGCGCAAAACCTCTACAGCTTACGGCCCGTTATCCGCGAAATCTCGCGCTTCACATGCTCGTTGACGATGTTGGGCAGATGCTCGTCGAGCCATTCCTTGAGGATCGGCCGAAGCATCTCGCGGACCATCTCTTCCAGTGGATTGACGGCCGGGCCAGTAGGGACGGTCGCAGCCACGCTCGACAGCTCTTCGAGCGAGTGACGCGTCGTTTCCGCGGCATCCTGGTCGAGCAGCGGCGGGCCGAGATCGGCGGGGGGCGCAGCCTCGATCGGCTCGTCGAGCTCGAGAATATCGTCGCCGCCATCCGAATCTGCCGGATCGAGCGATTCCTCGACCGCGTCGACGGCGGTCCGGAGCTCTTTTTCCTCGGCGATCACTTTCTTGATCGACGCAAGGATGTCTTCCATCGAGGGTTCGCGCTGCATCGGAGCGATATTCGCTTATTGGGGCGGCGGTGTCACCCCTTGGGTCGCGGGCGCGACGCCCGCTTCCGCCGGAGTGACGGTGCGGGTTGCCTTTGGAAGGTGGCGGGGGTCGCTGGACCAGTCGTTCCAATCGCCGGCGACTCGGCGGTAGTTGCCAAGCGGATCGTAGAGCGGGCCTCCATCGAGACCGAGGTCCTGGGCCTCCGCCTGTCCCATCGCGTTGAGGAGCTCGAAGCCGGCGACATATTGATCGCGCTTCGCAGTCACCAGGGCGACCTGCGAGTTGAGAAGCTCCTGCTCGGCATTGAGCACATCGAGAACGGTGCGGGTTCCGACCGAGCGCTCGGCCCGAGCACCCTCGAGCGCCAGTTCGTTCGCCCGCATTGCCACTTCGTTGGCGGCGATCGCATCGGTTGCCGCCTGATAGGTGGCGAAAGCGGAACGCGCCTGGGCGACGACGGATCGCTCGGTTCCTACGGCCTGCTCCAGCGTCTGGCCCTCGAACGCCTGCGCCTCGCGGATTCGTGCGCCGGCTTCACCGCCCTGATAGATCGGGACGGTCGTTTCGAGACCCACGCTCGTTTGCCCGCCGGTGCTGGGCAGGTTTCCGATCGTACCCCCGATTTCGTTGACGTAGGTTCCGCGGCCGACCGCGGAAAGCGTCGGCAGCCGCTGGGCGCGCGCGACGCTGACGTCATAGCCAGCGGCCCGCGCCTGCCTGTTCGCGGCGACGATGTCGGGGTTGTTGGCAAGGGCGATGCGAACCGCTTCCTCGGGAGTTGCCGGGAGCGGCGGAAGCGGCGGCGGCGGCGCCAGCTGCCCCGGCTCATGCCCTATCACACGGCGGTATTCCTGCTCGCTCGACGAAGCGCGCCCGCGAGCCGTGGCGAGGTTCGCCCGGCCGAGCTCCAGCCGAGCCTCCGACTGGGCGACATCGGTGCGCGTCACGTCGCCGATCTCGAAACGGTCGCGAGTGGCTTCGAGGTTCGTTTCGAGCACCTTCACGTTGTTCTGGTTGAGCTCGACGATGGCGCGGTCACGGATGACGTCCATGTAAGCCGCGACTGCCTGAGTGAAAACATCGCCTTCCGTCCCGCGAAGCAGTGCGCGGCCAGCCTCGACGCGGGTCTTCGCCGCCTTGATGGAATTGCTGATCCTGCCGCCCGCGAAAAGAGGCATGCTCACGTCCGCACCGACAGAGAGGGTCGGTCCGCTGGCTCCCGTGTCGAGGATGCCGCTTCGGGAGAGATCCTGGTTGATGCCGGCGGTCGCGCTCAGATGAGGGCGCCCCTGGGCGCGGGCAATGGCCACAGAGGCGTCGGTGGCTTTGAGCGCTTCGCGCTGGGCGGTGATCGTCGGATTCGTTTCGTATGTCGAGACGAGCGCCTCGCGCAGCGTATCTGCCGCTGCGGTGCCGCCGGCAAGCGCTGCCAGCATGCTTCCCGTCAGTAAAAGGCGGAAACGGGTCACGGTCACTCCGAAATCAAAAGGTGAAAAGCTGGGGGCAGCTAAATCCGGGAAGCGCGGCCGCTCCGGAATCCGCCATCGTGTGAATTCCAAAGCCCTTGCCGGCGCGCCGGCCGACCGCGAGACGCGAGATTCCGCGGTCGATCAGGGCTGTTCCCAACCGGCCGTGGTCGGCGAGCTGGTCGACGATCGCGTCGGGGATGCGCTCGACCGCACCGTCAATGAGGATGAGATTGTAAGGGGCACCCTTGGCCCAGCCCTGCTCGAGCGGTCCCTCGACGACGCTGATGCCGAGCGACCGCGCTCGTTCGGCAAGAAAGGCCGAGCTTTCGAGCCCCGTCACGTCGAGCCCGATCTGCTTGAGCACGGCGGCTGAATAGCCGGTGCCGCAGCCGACGACGAGGGCCCGCTCGCCGGCGACCGGCATCATCTCGGTCAGAAGCGTGCCGAGCACGACCGGCCCGGACAGCATGCGTCCGTCGCCCATCGGAACGGTCCGGTCGATGTACGCGATGGGCCGCGCATCCTCAGCCACGAACTCCTCGCGCTTCACCGCGGCCATCGCTTCCACGACCGGCGGGTAATTGACGCCCTCAGGTCGAAGCTGGGCGTCGACCATCGCCGCGCGTGCAGCCGCATAATCAGGTACGGGAGCGTGGATCGTCATGAGGTGTCGTATGCCGCTAATACAGTGGGGATGCAACCCTCGCTTTATCGGCATGCCCCTCCAACGCCAAGGCGAACGCTTCCCGTTCGTCGAATTTTGGCGCTGTTGGGCTGCTGGGTCACACCAGCGCGATTGCGCCTTGACCGTGAAGCGAAAGGCCCCGAAATGCGTGTCCTCGGCCCGATGGCGGAGTGGTTACGCAGAGGACTGCAAATCCTTGCACGCCGGTTCGATTCCGGCTCGGGCCTCCATTCACCCTCAGTGGGAGGAAATCAGTGCGGACAGCCGCGGCGCTTGCAGCGCTCCTGCTCGCGTCCTGCAATGCGCAGACGGCGACGGCGCCGTCGATCAGCGTGGACAACGCCTGGGTCCGCGCAACACTTCCGGGGCAGACCTCGTCCGCAGCCTATTTTGTGATCGCCAATGCAGGCGGGGCAGATGCGTTGGTCTCAGTCACCAGCCCGGCCGGTGACGCGTCGCTGCATTCCTCCTCGATGGAAGGTGGCGTGATGCGCATGCGGCCTCTGGAAAGGCTGGAAGTGCCGGCGAGCTCGACCGTCAGCCTCAGCCCGGGCGGCACGCATTTGATGCTGATGGGTCTCAAGGCGCCGCTGGCGGACGGTTCCAGCGTTCCGCTTGAGCTCAGCTTCGCCAAGTCCGGCAAGAAGCAGGTCGTGGCGACGGTTCGCGCGGCCGGCGGAGAGTCGATGTGAAGCGGGCGAGGCTGATCATCTGGGGCATCACCGCGGCGGTGTTGGCTGTCATCGCGGTCCTGATGCTCACAGCCCCCGATCGCAGCACGCAACAGCAGCCTCTCGTTGCGACCAGCTTCGGCGGGCCGTTCACCTTGGTCGGCACGAACGGGCAGCCGTTCGGAAGCGAGCAGCTGAAGGGCAAGCCTTATGTGCTGTTCTTCGGCTTCACCCATTGCCCGGACACGTGCCCCACTACGCTCGCCCGCCTGGTGAAACTCCGGCGAGACTCGGGCGGGGATTCCGCTTTCAACATCGTCTTCGTCACGGTCGACCCAGAGCGTGATGGGCCGAAGGAAATGGCCGCCTATTCGACTGCCTTCGGCGCTCCGATCATCGGCCTTACCGGCTCGCCGGCGCAGATTTCGAAAGTCCAAAAGCAGTTCGGCATCTTTGCGCAGAAGACGCCGACCGGCGGCGGCGACTACACAATGGACCACACGGCGACCGTGCTTCTGTTCGATCGTGAGGGAAAATTCGTGGCGACCGTCTCGCCGGACGAGCAGGACCAGCCCGCTCTCGACAAGCTGAAGCGGATTACCGCCAGCTAACGCTTGAGAACGCGGTCGAGCAGACGATCGACCGCGGCGATCGATTCAGGCTCGTCGAAATCAGGCGCGTGGCCGACGTTCGCGACCGTCACCAGCTCTGCGCTTGGCACCGCTTCGAGCATTTTCTGGGCTGCCGACGGCGGGAACAGGTCGCTGTGCTCGCCGCGAAGGATCACGAGCGGCTTTCCGTCGAGAGCGCGAAACAACGGCCATGCGTCGACGGCCGCAGCCGTGTTCGGGTCCATCTGCCTGAACGGCTCGGCGATCGCCATGTCATAGTCGAGCTCGATCCCGCGCCCGGTCTGCCGCGCGACGCGCTTTGAGTAACGTATCCAGTCGTCGCGATCATAGCCGGGGTGGACGTCCTGATATTTGGCAGCGAATTGCTGGGCGGCCTCGTCCCAGTCGCGGAACAACAGCTGCTGTCCGACATAGCTGGCTATGCGATCGAGACCGGGGCGGTTGAGTTCCGGGCCGACATCATTGAGCAGAGCTCCAGCAATACGCTGCGGAGCAAATCCGGCGACGATCATGGTCACGATCCCGCCCAGCGAGGTGCCGATGAACACGGCTTCGCCGATCGCCAGTTCGTCGAGCAACTGAAGAACGTCGGCAGCATAGACGGGGGGCATGTAGCGACTGGATTGCGGGTCATGATCGCTTCCGCCGCGGCCGCGGAAATCCACCGCGAGTACCCGCCACTCGCCCGCGAGTCGTTCGCCGATATTCTCGAAATCGCGGGCGTTGCGGGTGAGGCCGTGGAGGCAAAGGACGGGCGGGCGATCGGCCGGACCGGCATAGTCGCGATAGTGAAGCTTCAGCCCATCGCGGCTGGTCCAGTACCGGTCTTCCCAAGAGCCCACGCAGCTTCCCCCGAATGTTCGCCTCCCCTATCGCGGGCGAATGGCGCTCGCGCAATCCTACCGGCCGGAGGTAAAGATCCTTGAGCTTGGTGAGCGGTTTTTCGACGCTGTCGAGGCGGCTCAATTCCCTCAGTGCATCGCGCGCTTCCTAAACCGTCGGGCAGCCGCCACCGTCGGCCTTGACCAGCTGAGCGATGACGAGTGGTCGGCGCATTTCTGCCGGTTCGAGCCGCTGCCGAAGAATTTGAAGCATCCGCTGGCCCTCCGATATCACGGCCACCAGTTCCGGGTTTACAATCCGGACATTGGCGACGGGCGCGGTTTCCTTTTCGCGCAGTTGCGGGATGCGCGCGATCGACTCCTCGACCTCGGCACCAAAGGGTCCGGACAAACTCCCTACAGCCGCTCCGCGGACGGACGGCTAACACTCAAAGGCGGAGTGCGTGAGGTGCTCGCGACCGAGATGCTGGAAGCGCTCGGAGTCAACACGTCCAAAAGCTTCGCTTTGTTCGAGACTGGCGAGCAGCTGGTTCGCGGGGACGAGCCGTCGCCGACCCGCTCGGCGGTCCTGACCCGGTTGAGCCACGGACACCTCCGCATCGGCACGTTCCAGCGCCAGGCGTTTCTCAAGGACGTCGACGCTCTGGGGCGGCTGGTCCGCTATTGCCTGGAGCATCTCTACTCGGAGCAGCCCGGCGCGGATGACGCTGAAAATGCGGTCCGGCTGTTTGCCCTGGCGGCCGAGCGCACGGCTGGCCTGGCGGCAAGCTACATGGCGGCCGGCTTCGTTCACGGGGTCCTCAACAGCGACAATATCAACATCACCGGCGAGAGCTTCGACTACGGGCCGTGGCGATTCACGCCTCATTGGGACGGGGACTTCACCGCGGCCTATTTCGACCATTACGGGCTCTATGCCTTCGCGCGGCAACCGGAGGCAATCCATTGGGACTTGGCGCAGCTTGGCGGCTGCCTGTCGCTCCTGGCCGAGGCACCATCGCTGTCCGACATCCTCGCCGATTGGGGCGATCGGTTCGACCGGGCACTGGTCGAGAAGCTGCTTTGGAGGCTCGGCGTGGAGCTGCGCGGCGAAGGCGGCGACCGTGAGCTGGCCAAGGCGCTCGTGGAAGCGATGGATTCGCGCGCGGCGACGATTGACCGCATTTTCTTCGACTGGAGAGGCGGCAGCGACCCCGGAGCGGACAAATATCCGTCAGTGCCGTTCCGGAAATTGGCGTCGCTTCTCGACGGCCGCGAACGCCCCCCCGGCCATGGCTATTGGTCGGATTCGGAGCCCTGCTCGATGCACATCGACGAGGTCGAGGCGATCTGGGATGCGATTGCCGAGCGCGACGACTGGGCCCCGTTCGATGCGAAGATCGCCGCGGTTCGTCGAATGGGCGAAGCGATGCAATCGTAACGGCTGTTGCTCAACTTGACCCGCGAAGCACCGCGTGGTGGAGGGCGCAGACCGATGTTCAAGCGTATCTCTTCGACCGAACCCGCCACCGGCAGCGAAATCTGGAGCGGCGAGACCGGCGACGCCGCCGCCGAAGTCGCCGCTGCCAGGGCGGCTTTCCCCGAATGGGCGGCTCGTTCCTCCTCATACAGGATGGAGGCGCTTCGCCGCTTCGCCAACGTTGTGAGGAAGCGCGAAAAGGATTTCGCGAGCCTCATCTCGCGCGAAACGGGCAAGCCGTTCTGGGAAACCCAGACGGAAGTCGCGGCGGTCATAAACAAGGTCGAGATTTCAATCACCGCTTTCGCCGAGCGTACTCCGAAGCGGACGCTCGAGGCGGCGATGGGCAACAAGGTGGTCGTCCGGCACAAGCCGCACGGCGTGCTCGCGGTGCTCGGTCCCTACAATTTCCCTGCGCATCTTCCCAACGGCCACATCGTCCCGGCACTGATTGCCGGCAATACCGTGGTGTTTAAGCCGTCCGAAAAGACTCCGGCGAGCGGCGAATTCCTGGTCCAATGCTATCGCGACGCCGGCATCCCCGAAGGCGCGATCCGGCTCCTCCAGGGTGGCCCCGACGAGGGCAAGGCGCTCGCGGCCCAGCCGGACATCGACGGTCTATTGTTCACCGGCTCGGCGCGCGCCGGCCGGTCGCTCCACGAGCAATTCGCGGACATGCCGCAGAAAATCCTGGCGCTGGAGCTTGGCGGCAATAATCCGCTGGTGGTCTGGCACCCGAAGGACGTAGAGGCCGCGGCCACAATCGCGGTCCAGTCCGCCTACCTCAGCGCCGGCCAGCGCTGCACCTGCGCGCGGCGGCTGATCGTGGAGGACGGCCATGAAAAGCCGCTCCTCGACGCCATCGCCGCGCTGATCGACCGGATGATCGTCGACGAGCCCTTCGCGGACCCGCAACCGTTCATGGGCCCGGTGATCGACAACGACAGCGCACAGCACCTGCAGGAGCAGTGGGTGGAGTTGATGATGAAAGGCGGAAAGCCCATCCGGCGGCTCGACAGGCCTTATGAGGACCGGCCCTATCTGACCCCCGCACTGATCGACGTCACAGACGCCAGGGACATTCCGGACGAGGAGCTGTTCGGTCCGATCCTGCAGGTGATCCGGGTCAACGATTTCGATTCAGCGATCGCGGAAGCGAACAATACGCGCTTCGGTCTTGCAGCCAGCCTGCTCGGCGGCACACCGGATCAGTACGAGCATTTCTGGAGCCACGTCCGCGCCGGTGTGATCAACTGGAACAAGCCAACCAACGGAGCGCCGTCGACGGCTCCGTTCGGTGGCGTCGGCCTGTCCGGCAATCACCGGCCGAGCGCCTTCTACGCCGCCGACTATTGCGCCTATCCGGTGACCAGCGTGCTCGGCGACCGGGTGCGGGGAACAGTCGCCCAGGGGCTTCGCGACCCCAACATGCAAGAAGATTAGCTGGCGCAGCTCATGCCGGGGGCATGAGCGAGCAAGCTAAATTTCACGGGGTTTGCCGGCCTCATCGAGCGCGACGAAGGTGAACTCACCTTCAGCGACCAGCTTCTCCTCGTCACCGTCGCGAACGCGCGCGACAGCTTCGGCCTTCAGCTTCAGCGACGTCCGCCCCTGCTTGAGTAGCTCCACATAGACGCTGAGCTCGTCGCCGACCGCCATCGCTCCAGGGAATTTGATCGCATCGGCTGCGACCAGAATCGCCTTGCCGTTGGAATGGCGCGACGCGAACGACCCGCAGGCGAGCCCCATCTGTCCCATCAGCCAGCCGCCGAACACGCCGCCATAGGGATTGGTGTCGGAGGGCATAGCCGTGACCCGAATGAGAGGCGTCCGCCCAGGCAGGGAGTCAGATCCTGTGCCAGTTGAAGATCAGGCGGAAGGCGAGGCTGACGCCAACGAATAAGGGGATGGAGAAGAGCAGGTTGCGTGAGCCCTCGAGCGGGCGAACCGTTCCCGCCCCGGCCCAGCTGTGCACCCACGTGCCGGAACCGCCGTCGAACGCCGTTGGCAGTATGAACGCGATGATCGCGCCCACGACCAAGGCGGTGATCCATTTCATCTCAGGCCAGCATTCCCAGCGGGTTCTCGATCAGGCGCTTGAACGCGGCCATCAGCTTGGCGCCCTCGGCACCGTCGATGGCGCGGTGGTCGAAGCTTCCGCTGGCGCTCATCACTGTCGCGATCTGCAGCGAGTCGTTGACCACATACGGCCGCTTTTCGCCCGCCCCGACAGCCATGATCATGCCTTGCGGCGGGTTGATCACGGCGTCGAACTGCTTTGTGCCGAACATTCCCAGGTTGGAAATGCTGGCTGTGCCGCCCTGATATTCCTGCGGCTGCAGCTTGCCCTCGCGGGCACGGCCGGCGAGGTCCTGCATTTCCTTCGCGATTGTCGAAACGCTCTTCGTGTCGGCGCCGACGATGATCGGCGTGATCAGTCCGCCCTCGGTCGCGACCGCGACGGAAATGTCCGCGCGGCTGTACTTGACCATATGGTCGCCGCCGAAGCTGACGTTCGCGGTCGGCACCTCGATGAGCGCCATCGCCAGCGCCTTGATCAGCAAGTCGTTGACGCTGAGCTTGATTCCGCGCGGCTCGAGCCCCTTGTTGAGCTCGCTTCGAAGCTTGAGCAGCGCGTCGAGCTGGATGTCGACTGTGAGATAATAATGCGGGATCGTCTGCTTCGACTCGGTCAGGCGGCGAGCGATCGTCTTGCGCATGTTGGACAGCTTGACGACCTCATGCGGGATTTCGCCGGGCTCGACTGGAGCAGCTGCGGGAGTAGCGGCCTTTGGAGCCGCAGCTGCCGCTGGGGCGCCCTCAAGGTCCGCCTTGACGATCCGACCGCCGGGGCCGCTGCCCGTGAGCGAGGAAAGATCGATCCCCTGGTCGGCGGCGATTCGCCTGGCCAGCGGCGACGCCTTGATTCGCTGGCCCTCGTCGCGCTGCTGTTGCGCTGGTTGTGGAGCAAGGGCGGGCGCAGGCGCTGCAGCCTTGGGAGGCTCCTCGGCTTTCGGGGCCGGCGCGGGTGCAGGCTTGGGCGAATCCGCTTTAGGAGCAGCTCCGGCCGCCGCCTTGCTCACAGATGCGCTTTGCTCGCTGCCCCCGGCAGCAACGTCGCTGGCATCTTCGCCTTCGCCCGCGAGGATCGCAATCGGGGCTCCGACCTTCACCCCGTCCGTGCCTTCGGCGACCAGGATCTTGGCGATCTTGCCTTCGTCGACCGCTTCGAACTCCATCGTCGCCTTGTCGGTCTCGATCTCCGCGAGAATGTCGCCCGACTTCACCTCGTCACCTTCCTTCACAAGCCATTTGGCGAGCGTTCCCTCTTCCATCGTCGGCGAAAGGGCGGGCATCTTGAGCTCGATGGGCATCGGAGTCCTTCTTGGAAGGCGGGCAGCTGGCACAAAGCCAATGCCGCGGTTCGGGTCAAGCGCGAGTTGCCGCCCAGAGCCGTTGCCGCTTGCGCTTGGCGCCCGTTTCTAGCAGCCTCTTTTCGACAACAGGGGAAAAAGCGGGTGCGCACCTATCTGGTCGTGATCGACGACAGTGCCGAAGCGCGCGTTGCGCTCCGCTTCGCCGCCCGCAGAGCAACCAAAACCGATGGTGCAGTCGAGGTCCTGGCGGTCGTCGCGCCTCAGGATTTCGTTCAGTGGGGCGGGGTGCAGGCCGCGTTCGAGGAAGAGCAGAAGCTCCGAATTGAGGGAGTCGTCAGCTCCGCCGTCGGCGGGATCTTCGACGAGGCGGGGATCAAGCCGGCAATCGTCCTTCGCCAGGGTGACGCGGTGAAGGTGGTCCGCGATTACCTGGCCGACCGGGACGAGATCGCCGCGCTGGTGCTCGGCGCGGCGCCTTCGGGCGATCCGGGCCCGCTGGTGGCCCATTTCGCGGGCAAGGACTCGGGCAAGCTGCCGTGCCCGGTGATGATCATCCCCGGTTCGCTGACCGACGAGCGACTGGAGCAGCTCAGCTAGTTGCCGCACCATCGCGCCCCCGCTAACCGCGCTTGGGCATGAGCGAGCTTCCGAAAACCTTCGATCCCGCCGCAATCGAGCAGCGCTGGTACGGCCACTGGGAATCCAACGGCCTGTTCCGCCCGGATCGTGGCGACCGGCAGCCGTGGACGATCGTGATGCCGCCGCCAAACGTCACGGGCTCGCTGCACATCGGCCACGCACTCGACAATACGCTCCAGGACGTCCTCACGCGGCGCGAGCGGATGCTCGGCAAGGACGCTTTATGGGTGGTCGGCACCGACCATGCGGGCATCGCTACGCAGATGGTCGTTGAGCGAACGATCGCGGGGCAGGGGCTCAAGCGGCAGGATCTGGGACGCGAAAAATTCCTCGATATCGTCTGGGACTGGAAGGAAACATCCGGCGGGGCGATTACCCGCCAGCTTCGCCGCCTCGGTGCCTCGTGCGACTGGAAGCACGAGCGGTTCACGATGGACGATGGCTTCTCGAAGGCCGTCGTGAAGGTGTTCGTCGAGCTTCACCGTCGCGGCCTGCTCTATCGCGACAAGCGGCTGGTGAACTGGGATCCGAAATTCCAGAGCGCGATTAGCGACCTCGAGGTGGAGACCAGGGACGTCCAGGGCAAGTTCTGGACGCTCAGCTATCCGCTCGAGGACGGAAGCGGCGCGATCCAGGTCGCAACGACACGTCCGGAAACGATGCTCGCCGACATGGCGGTGGCGGTTCACCCCGACGACGAGCGGTATAAGGCATTGGTCGGCAAGAAGCTGAAGCATCCGATCACCGGTCGGCTCATCCCGATCGTGGCCGACGAGCATGCGGACCCGGAGCTCGGCTCGGGCGCGGTGAAGATCACTCCGGGGCACGACTTCAACGATTTCGAGGTCGGCAAGCGCGCCGGTTTCGCCGCTGCCGACATGCTCAACATGCTCGATTCGTCAGGCAACGTCGTTCAAACCCAGGACGGGCTGATCCCGGACGAGTTGCTCGGGCTTGAGCGGTTCGAGGCGCGCAAGCGCGTGGTCGAGATGCTTGAGGCGGAAGGCGCGCTGGTCTCGGTCGAGGACCGCGTGATCCCGACCCCGTTCGGCGACCGCTCGGGAGTGGTGATCGAGCCGTGGCTAACCGACCAATGGTACGTCGATGCCGCGAAGCTCGTCGGCCCAGTGATCGAGGCGACGCGCAGCGGCAAGATCAAGATCGTCCCCGCGACGTGGAAGAAGACCTGGTTCAACTGGCTGGAGAATATCCAGCCCTGGTGCGTCTCGCGCCAGCTGTGGTGGGGCCACCGGATTCCGGCCTGGTACGCCGACGACGGCGAAATCTTCGTGGCGGAGACCGAGGAAGAGGCGAGGGCGCAAGCGGGCGGCAAGTTGCTTCGCCAGGATGACGACGTCCTCGACACCTGGTTCAGCTCGGCTCTGTGGCCGTTCGCCACGCTCGGGTGGCCGGAGCAGACGGAGGAGCTGAAGCGCCACTACCCCAACGACGTGCTCATCTCCGGCTTCGACATCCTCTTCTTCTGGGATGCGCGGATGGCGATGCAGGGCATCGAATTCATGGGCGAAGTGCCGTGGAGGACGCTCTACCTCCACGGCCTGGTCCGCGACGCGCAGGGCCAAAAGATGTCCAAGTCGAAGGGCAACACGGTCGACCCGCTCGGCCTCATCGACAAATATGGGGCCGACGCGCTGCGCTTCACCCTGGCGGCGATGGAAAGCCAGGGGCGCGACATCAAGCTCGATGAGAAAAGGGTCGAGGGCTACCGCAACTTCGCGACCAAGCTGTGGAACGCCGCGCGCTTCCTGCAGATGAACGGCGTCGGCGCGAGCCAGAGCATCGCGGCTCCGGCAGCCGATCTTCCCGTCAATCGCTGGATCATCGGCGAAGTGGTGGAGACCCTCGCCAAGCTCAACCGCGCGTTCGACGATCTGCGCTTCGACGACATGGCCAACGCCATCTACCACTTCGTCTGGGACACCTACTGCGACTGGTATGTCGAGCTGGTGAAGGGCGCGTTCGACGAGGAAACCAAGGCCGTCGCCGCCTGGGCGTTCGACCAGATCCTGGTAATGCTCCACCCGCTGATGCCCTTCATCACCGAGGAGCTTTGGTCGAAGATGGGGGACAGGCCTTACGAGCTCATCGTCGCCAAATGGCCCCAGCCCGAAGCGAAGGTGGACGCGGCGGCAAAGGACGAGATGGACTGGCTGATCGCGCTGGTCAGCGAGATTCGGTCGGCCAGGACCGAGCTCAGCGTTCCTCCGTCAGCGAAGCTGCGTCTTTTCGCCGGTGATGCGTCCGACAAGGTCGCGGGGCGGCTGGACCGGCAATTCGCCACCGTTTCACGGCTGGCGCGACTGGAATCCATTCAGCTTTCACCGTTCACCGGCACCGGAGCGGTGCAGGTGGTGGTCGAAGGCGCAACCTATGCGCTTCCGCTCGGGGATGTGATCGATCTCGACGCGGAGAGAACGCGGCTCAGGAAGTCGATCGAGGCCGCTGAGAAGGAGCGTGACCAGCTGGGGGCGCGCCTCGGCAACCCGAACTTCGTCGAGCGGGCCAAGCCCGAGGCCGTCGAGAAGGCCCGCTCCGACCACGCTGAGAAATCGGCCGAGGCCGAACGTTATCGAGCGGCGTTGACCCGGCTCGGTTGATGGCAGACGCGCCCAAACCGAAGCGCGGCAACCTCACCGAGGGCGCGATCGGCAAAACCCTCCTCGTTTTCGCGCTGCCGACCCTCGCAAGTTCCATCGTCCAGTCGATGAACGGCACTGTGAATGCGATCTGGGTCGGCCGTTTCATCGGCGAGAACGGTCTTGCGGCGACCTCCAACGCCAACATGGTCATGTTCCTGCTGATCTCCTTCGTCTTCGGGTTCGGAATGGCCGCGACGATCCTCGTCGGCCAGGCGTTCGGGCGGAAGGACATGGACGAGGCGCGGCGGGTCGTCGGCACGACCGCCGGTACCTTCCTGCTTATCAGCATGGTGGCAGCGGTGGCGGGCTGGTTCCTGGCGCCGGGGATCCTGCATCTGCTCGGAACGCCGGCGCCCGCGACGCCGCTCGCTCTCGCCTATCTGCGGGTGATCTTCCTGGCGATGCCGGCCCTCCTCCTCCTGACGATGCTGATGATGGTCCTGAGAGGAGCCGGGGACAGCCTGACTCCGCTGTGGTTCATGCTCGTCGCCGTCATCCTCGACAGCGCTCTCAACCCGGTCTTCATCCTCGGCCTCGGACCCGCACCGAAGATGGGAATCGCCGGATCGGCGACCGCCACCCTCATCGCCAACTATGCCGCGCTGATCGGCCTTCTCGCCTACATCTATTTCAAGGACCTGCCGCTTCGCCTTCGCGGAAACGAGTTCCGCTATCTGTGGTGCGACATCGCGCTGCTCAAGACGATCGTCGTCAAGGGATTGCCGATGGGCATCCAGATGATCGTCATCTCGCTCTCTGCGCTGGCGCTCATCGGCCTCGTCAACAGCAACGGCGTCGACACGGCGGCAGCGTTCGGCGTCGCCCTGCAATTGTGGACCTATGTGCAGATGCCGGCGATGGCGCTGGGAGCGGCGGTCAGCGCGATGGTCGCCCAGAACATCGGCGCCGGCCTGTGGCATCGAGTCTCGGCGGTAACCCGCTCGGGGATCCTCTATTCGGTGGCAATAACGACCGCGCTCGTTCTCCTCATGACTCTCTCCGATCGCCCGGTCATGGCCTTGTTCATGGGCGGCGGGAGCCCGGCGCTTCCAATCGCCAGGCACATCCACCTCGTTGCAACGTGGAACTTCATCCTGTTCGGAGTCACCATGGTGCTGTTCGCGACGGTTCGGGCGAACGGCGCGGTGTGGGCGCCCCTGATCATCCTGTGCATCGGCCTGTTGCCGGTGCGCTTCGGCTTCATCTTCGCGACCGACCAATGGCTTGGAAGCGCGGATGCGATCTGGTGGAGCTTCCCGGTCAGCTCCTTCGCCAACCTTGCCTTGTCCGTCGGCTACTATCTCAACGGCAGCTGGAAGAAGGCGCGTATGCACACGGCCGCGCCGCTGAGCGACGAGGAAACGCTCGAAGAGGCGCTCGGCACTCGCGAGCCGGGCGGAGCGCTGAAGCCCGCAGGCTAGTCCGGAGCAGGAGCCGCGACCCGGATCGCATCGGGCGCGACCTCGATCTCCAGGGGCGTCTCGGGCCCCAGCTCTCCGTCGATCGACACTCGCATCCGCGGCTTGGTTGCAACGCGCATCTTGCGCCCCCTGAACTCGCGCACCGTCTCGTGCCTCGAGGGCGCCTTCAGCGCGCTGGCCATGTAGCTCCAGGCGAGCTTAGTCAGGCTCCGCCCCTGGACGGCCTGGACGACGACCTCGCCGCTATCGAGGTCGGCGCTTTCGATGAGCTCGACTCCGCCGTGGAAGCGGCCGTTGGCGATCCGGACCTCCGTCGCCCACAGCCGGTGCTCGCGCCGCCCGTCGTCCACGATCAGGCGGAATGCGTCGAAGCTCGCCGCGGACCAGCCCGCCCAGACGAGATAGCCCAGCCGGCCGAGTATCCGCTTGAGCCCGCTCGGCACCGTCTCGGCGACCATCGGGGCCAGGCCGAGGGCGGCATTGTTGAGGAAATAATCGCCGTTGATGTTTGCGAGATCGATCGGGCGGGCGACTCCGTTGGCGATCACCCCGATCGCGCCATCGAGATCGAGCGGGATTCCGAGAGTCCGCGCAAAGCTGTTCGCTGTGCCTAGCGGCAGGAAGGCGAAGACCACGTCCTTCCCCAGGAAGTGATCGACAGCCTTCGAAAGCGTCCCGTCGCCGCCGCCGATGATCACCATCGGTGCCCGGTCGATCGCCGCCGTGACTTCGCCCGCCAGCAGCCCTGGATCCTCGACCGCTCGTGAATCGATCAGCTGGATGCCGGCCTCGACCAGCTTGTCGCGGGCGCCTTCGAAGGCCTCCGCGCCTTTCCGGCTCGCGGCGTTGACGATCAGGATCGCTTGTCTGGGTAGCGGGGGCACTCGGCTGCAATGCCTGAGCGGCGGCTTTCTTTCCTTGTGCCTGCCGCGCTAGAGGCTCGGCATGAGCTCTTTTCCAGCCTTGAGAATGCGCCGCGCTCGCTCCGCGCCGTGGATTCGCGCGATGCTCGCCGAGACCCGGCTTCACCCCAGCGACTTCATCTGGCCGTTGTTCATTTGCGACGGCGAGGGATGCGAGGAGCCGATCGGCTCACTCCCCGGAGTCAGCCGCTGGTCGGTCGACCGCCTCGCTGCCAAGGCCCGCGAAGCCGCCGACCTCGGCATCCCCTGCATCGCGTTGTTCCCGAACACACCAAACGATCTTCGGACCGAGGATGCGCGCGAGGCTTTGAACCCCGACAATCTCATCTGCCGCGCGATCAAGGCGATCAAGGATGCGGTTCCGGATATCGGGGTGCTCACCGACGTCGCGCTCGATCCGTACACGAGCCACGGCCACGACGGGTTGGTCGACTCGTCAGGTTATGTCCTCAACGACGAGACAGTAGAAATCCTGGTGGAGCAGGCGCTGGTGCAAGCCGCTGCGGGCGCCGACATCGTCGCTCCCTCCGATATGATGGACGGCCGCATCGGAGCGATCCGCGAGGCTCTGGAGCGGGAAGGGCACCTGAACGTCGCAATCATGGCTTATGCCGCCAAATATGCGTCGGCCTTCTACGGGCCTTTCCGCGAAGCCGTCGGATCGCTCGGACGGCTGAAGGGCGACAAGCGCTCCTACCAGATGGATTCGGCGAACATCGAGGAAGCGCTTCGAGAGGTGGATCTCGATCTGGAGGAGGGGGCGGACTTCGTGATGGTGAAGCCGGGATTGCCCTATCTCGACGTCGTCGCTCGGGTGAAGGCGGAATTCGGCGTGCCAACCTTCGTTTATCAGGTGTCCGGCGAGTATGCGATGATTGAGCATTCAGCTGCCGCCGGCGCGGCCGACCGTGAGGCACTGATCCTGGAAACGTTGCTGGCCTTCAAGCGCGCCGGGGCGTCGGGAATCCTCACCTATCACGCGCTCGACGCTGCCCGGCTGCTCAATGGCTGAAGTGATCGCGGAGACGGACCGTCTCCTGCTTCGGACCTGGGACGAGCAAGATTTGGACGAGTTCATCGCGCGTACCAATACGCCGGCCGTGATGCGCTGGCTTGGCGGTGTCGCCCCGCGGGAGCAGCACGAAGCCGCATTCGAGCGGCTGAAGGCCTACCAGCGGGACTTCGGTCACACCTTCTGGATCGTCGAGCGGAAGAGCGATGCCGCCCTGCTCGGATTTTGCGGGTTGAAGCGGGTGAACCACCCGAACGCCGGACCGATCACCGGTGATTTCGAAGTGGGCTGGCGCCTCCGCGAGGACGCGTGGGGCCAGGGCTATGCCAAGGAGGCGGCAATCGAGTCGCTGGACCTGGCGTTCGAAAGGTTCGGAGCGCCGCACGTGGTGGCGCTGACGGTTCCGGGGAACGCCGCGAGTCAGGCGCTCATGAAGCGGCTCGGGATGAAACTGCGCGAGGAGCTCGACTTTGTCGATTCGCGGTTTGAGCACCCAGGCGATCTCAATCCCGCCATCGTCTACGCGATCCAAGCGGCCGAGTGGCCGGAGGCACGGGCTCGCGCGCTTCGGCCGCGCTAGCGCGCGAGCAGCGCCTGGATCTGATCGATCGTTGAAGCTTCGCGACTGTCGATCGTGCCGGCGCGCGCTGCGGCGGTGTCGATTGCCATCAGGTCGCCCGCAGCGATACCGCCGAGCGACTGTATCCGATGAGCGCCAAGTGCCTGGATGTCCGCGACTGCGGTTGCCACCGGCGCCCGCGCTGCGACCGCGGCGGAAAGCGCCTGCTGGGCCGCGATCCAACTTTCGCTTTCCCTGGCTCCGGCTGATTCCGCGAGTTGCCGCGCGCGCTCGGCGAGCGGCTGGAAGGCCCTATCGCCGGATTGCGCCTGAGCAACCAGCAAGTCGAGCTGGTCCACAAGGCCTGCGCCCGGGGCCATCGAGATCGCCGGTTCCGGAACGGGCACTCGGGGGTCGATGGCCTCCTCCGGCCGCGGGGCAAGCGACGGCGCGTCTATCTCGGCGTGGGAGCAGCCGGCGAGTATGAGTATGAGCAGGAGCTGAGGCGCGCGCATCGCGGCTGTCTAGGAACCGCCGGGATGGATCGCAATGCTGCCGAGGCGAGGGTTGCCTAGCTCCCCGCCTGTGCCTATGTGCCCGCTGCTTCCGCTTTTCGCGGCATGCGCCCGTAGCTCAGCTGGATAGAGCACCAGACTACGAATCTGGGGGCCGGAGGTTCGAATCCTTCCGGGCGCGCCATTTTCCACAGATCAAACCTGTGTCCGCAAGGGCCGGCGCGACCGTTTGCGGTCGCGCTCGTGTCAGGCTGATCGTTCGCCGGTTAGGCGACGGCTACGGTGTTCGCGACCGACCCTGTGGCAGCGGCAGCGCGCGTTGCGAAATCTTCCGCAAGCTTGCTGTGCCAGACCCTTGCGGCCTCGGTAACTGCCCTCTGTGCCGCGATCCGTTCCTCGTACGCGCGGCGGCGATAATAACGCTGGTTAGACTCCATACGCACCCCCTGGTCGAATCGGACGATGCGCGCGAACCCCTAAGAGGTGGTTAATATCCACAGGCGTCCCGGCTCGGAACAGCGGCGACTGGATGCGCGACAAAGCGGACGATCGGGCGAATGATGGCTGAAACCTAACGAATCGCCGCTCGTTGAAGCCGTAAATGTTTGAAAGGAAATCGCCCGTGCTGAGTTCAACCCTTACGAGCCGTGGGCAATTCGATCCGAACGCGCGCGGATATCATGCCGCCTATCGCGAAGGCGAAGTGAACCACTGCCCTGGCTGCGGCCGAAGCCAGTGGATCATCGGCCGGCTGAGCGCCGAATGCGCCTTCTGCTCGACCGCTTTGCCGCTGACGGAAGCGCATCGGCAGGGGCAGGGAGCGACGGTCACGTGCCGTTCGTGGCCGCTCTACCCGACGCTCGACGCAGCTTAAGGATCGTCCGCAGTCGCGGCTGCATCGTGCCTGGTGTATAAGGGCGCGATGAAGAAGGCTCTTGCGGCCGCGATTGCGGCGACCCTCATCATCAGTCCGGTCCCTGCGTCAGCGCAGGCGACCAACTTCACCCTCATCAATGCGACCGATATCGACTTCACCGCCTTGAAGGTGCGCCGGTACGGAACGGATGAGTGGAAGCCGCTAGTGATTGCTCCGGTTCCGGTCGGAAAGGCCGGCGGACGCGGCTCCGTCCAGTTCAATAATCCGGATTGCGCGTTCGATCTTCAGGCGACGCTTCCCGACGGCCGAATCGTTGTGTGGCCGGGGGTGAACCTGTGCGAAGCCAAGGTCGTGACTCTGAACCGTAACGATCGCGGACAACTGTGGGTCGACTACCAGTAGCCAGCCGGCGGGCGGGGGCCGGATAGGGCCCCGAAGCGATCGCCGGGCGCGGCTTCACTGAATCGATAAGCTTCGCGCCCGCGACGAACACGACGCCGGTGCAGGCAGCGGCGAGGATCCAGCCGCTGATACCCGGATATTGCACCATGTAATGCTGGCCGCGCTCGACTGCGCCAAGGGCGATGGCATAGGTCACGAGCCACGCCTCAAAGCGCGTCCTTATCGTGAAAAGCCGACCGATCTTGCGAAGCATAGCCATTCGTTAACGCCTGAACGTTGGAACGGCGGCTTTGAGCCATTCAATTCCTAATGGATAGGGTTAAATGGTCGGTAAGGATTGGCTTGCCGTCCCGTTTCGGGACATCAGGTGAGCTCGGCCAGGTCGAGCGTGTCCAGCAGCGCCGAGCGGGCAGTTTCGACGTCTCTGATGAGCGCCGGATTCTGAAGGTCGTCGGAATGAAGTGATTCCGGCCAATGCTGATCGATCACCGCGGCGATCCGATCGAGCTTGTCTTCGTCGACCAGGAAGCGCGGGTCCACCGTGGCCGGGTCGGCGACCACCCGGAGGCGAAGGCAGGCGGGGCCGCCGCCGTTGGCCATCGACTGGCGAACATCGACGACCTCGACCTTTCGGATTGGCCCGTTGCCGGCGACGTGACGCTGCACCCACGACCAGACGGATGCAGTCTCGCGAACTTCCTCGGGCACAACGAGCGTGGTCTCGCCGCCGGGCGGGCTCACAATCTGGCCATTGAACAGGTAGGAGGCGATTGCGTCTCTGAGAGGCACGTCGGCGCCGCTCACCTCGACCAGTTGAAGCTCCGGGAACAGCCGCTCACATTCGCCGAGCACCCGATCGCGGTCGGCGAAGGCCTTTTCGTGGGCGAACAGAATTCGCTGGTTGGCGACCGCGACGACATCATTGTGGAAAGCACCAGCGGCAATCGCGTCCTCCGATTGCTCGACGAACAGGACCTTGGCGGGATCGAGGCGGTGAAGCCGGGCGATCGCCCTGGACGCTTGCAGGTGCTGACGGGCCGGAAATGCGCCGCCGCTGACGCCGTAAACGAACAGCTCAACGCCTGACTCGCCATAGGCTGTCGTGAGTCGCATGTGATTGGCGGCGCCCTCGTCACCGAATGCGGTGGGCACCGGCGCATGGACAGCGAATGCCGGATCGCGGAACGCGACCTTGAGCTGCGCCAGCGTCGCCGGCCATTCGTGGCTGCGGTGTGGCATCGTCTTGAGGTTGGCGACGGTCAGGTGACACTTGCCGTCTGCGGCATCCGCGGCGGGGGAAACGGTTGCGGCATTGGCCGCCCACATGGCCGAGGCCGACATCGCATTGGCCGCGACCTTCGGTTCAGCGTCCTCGATCGTCGTCCCGAGCGCCGCCAGCCACTCGCGGTGCGGGCGCGGGTGGGGGAGGAATATCCCCTGAGTGAGGCCGAGGCGAAGGTTCGACCGCATCTTCTCGACACCCTGGAGGGCCGCGGAGCGCGGCCGCGAGACCTGGCCCAGGTTGCGGGTCGACGCGAGGTTGCCGAGGCTCAGGCCGGCATAATTGTGGCTCGGCCCGACGATCCCGTCGAAGTTGATCTCAGGTAGAGCCATTGCGGCTCACTGCTACGACCTTGTCGCCAACCTCCACCTCGAGCAGATCCGCAGTCTGGCGGTCGATGCATAGCCCCTTCTTCGGGACCTTTCCGATCGTGGCGCAGCAGGCACGGAAGCTGTTCAGCCGGCCGGTGGCGATCAAGACCTTCTGTTTCCCGCCTTCGCCTATCTCCGCGACGGAGTGGACGTCGGACTGGCGGATGGTGCGGATCTGGTCCGTGGGGCAGGTCACCGTCGGACCGCCGTCGAAGATGTCGATATAGCGGTCGAAGGCAAAGCCTTCCGCCTCCAACATCTTCATAGCCGCGCGGCCGGACGGGTGCGGCTGGCCCATCACCGCCTTCGCGCTATCCGGGAGCAAGGCGACGTAGATCGGAGTCCTCGGCATCAGGTCGGCGATGAATTTCGTGCCATGAACCGCGTTGAACTCGTCCGCGTCGGGAAAGGTCATCCCGAAGAATTTGCCGGCCAGCGCATCCCAGAAAGGCGCGTTGCCCGCCTCGTCCATTACGCCGCGGAGCTCGGCTAGCGTCCGGTCACCGAACCGCTGTCGGTGGAGCTTCATGAATAAGTAGCGGCTTCTAGCGAGCAGGGCGCCGAGTCCACCCGCGCGCGATTCCGGATGGAGGAACAGCCCGCCGACTTCCGACGAGCCTTCGAGGTCAGTCGTCAGGGTCAGAGTCTCGTTGCGGAAGGTCTTGCCAAGCTCGGGGCTGCTCTGGGTCAGGGTGCTGAGGTGATAGGAATAGAAAGGCTGGGTCACGCCTACCTGGCCGAACACCTGGCAGGTCCCCCGGATGGCTTTCGTTTTCGCATCCTCAAGAACGAACACATAGAGGTCGCCGCTCTGCTCGTCGTCCTCGCGCTCGAACGACGCGGCGGACCGCGCCAGCTTCTCGACCAGAGTTGCCTTGTCGGGAGGTAGGTTGGTGAACCCGCCGCCGGTCAGCTTCGCCATCTTGTAGATCGCCGGAAAATCTTCCGCTCTCGCCGGCCGAACGCGCATGGTCATAAGCCCTCGGCAATTCGAAGGATGGTCAGCGCCGAAAGCGCTGCCCGTTCACCGAGACTTTCGCTGATCAGAAATTCCTCCATGCTGTGGATCTTGCCGCCGCGGACGCCCATCGTGTCAACGACGGGCACTCTGCAAGCCGCGATATTATTGCCGTCGCACACGCCGCCTGTGGCCTTCCACCCGATTGGTTGGCCGAGGTCGGCGCCCGCCTGCTTCACCAGGTCGAACAGTTTCTCCATTTCCGGCGTCATCGGCTTGGGCGGGCGGCCGAAGCCGCCGTGTGCTTCGATCGAGACGTCGCGGGTCGTTGCTACGGCGGCGACGATTTCATCGATCCGGAGCCTGGTGTCGGCCTCGATTTCCGGAGTGCGCGGCCTGAGATTCACCCGGAGGACAGCCATGTCGGGAACGACGTTGCTGGGGCTTCCGCCTTCGATCCGTGCCGGGTTCACGGTCAGTCCGTCGCGCCTGAGCGAATCGAGGCGTAGCGCGAGGTCGGCGGCTGCGAGGAGGGCGTTGCGGCCGTCCTCGGGGTTGCGGCCGGCATGGGCGGAACGGCCGCGGACAACGAAGGAATAATTGCCGCTTCCGGGGCGGGCACCGGCAAAGGTGCCGTCCGGAAGCGCTGACGGCTCATAGGTGAGCGCGGCGCGCTTTCCTGCAGCCGCATCGGCAAGCAGTGCCGCGGAGCCGAGCGATCCCACTTCCTCGTCGCTGTTGATGATGACTTCATAGCCAAGGCTGGACCCCTTGGGGCTCTCCTCTACGGCTTTCAGCGCCGCAAGCATCACTGCCAGCCCGCCTTTCATGTCGGCCACTCCGGGACCGTTCAGGACGCCGTCCTCGAGCCAGCGGGTCGACTGGAAAGCGTGATCGACGGGGAAGACGGTGTCCATGTGGCCGGTGAGCAGGAGTTGCACGGGCGCATCCACCCGGACCTTGAGGCGGATGTTCTGGCCATGCTCCAGCGTCACGTTCCGCCCTGCGGAATCGACCGTCTCGACCGGCGCTGGATCGACGAGTTCTATCTGTCCTGGAAGAACCGAGAATGCATCGGCGAGCACCGCCGCGACGCGCTCGAGGCCCGGCAGGTTGCGCGATCCGCTGTTGATCGCGCTCCACGCCAGCACCTGGTCGAGCATCGGCTCGTCAGCCGCGCGTTCAACCGCTTGCTGCTCATCTGCGGAGAGGCTCATAGGCCCTATCCAGTAGCCGCGCCCGATTCGGAAGGCCACACCGCGCGAACAACGCGAAACCCCCAGGCTATCGTGTTATCGATGCTCCGAAGCGAACCCGAGTCGTCGACCATATTGTTCCGCGCGAGTGCGCACTTCGAGGGAGGATAAGGGCATGTTTCGCAAGACGCTTCTGATCGGCTTTGCAATCGCGTCGATGGCTGTCGCCACCCAGCCTGCGTCGGCAAAGGAGCGGGACCTCGGAAATCTGGCAAAGGACGACGACAAGCTCATCGGGATTTGCGGCAACCATGACGCTGAAGTCTGGGTGTCGCCTGACGGGAATAATTGGGGATGTGGCTACAAAGGCGGCGGCGGCGTTCTCTGCGACAAAGATACGGGCTGCCTGGAGGAAACACGTACCGCCCCCGATACCGACAAGCCCTGGGGTCTGGCAGGTCTGATCGGACTCCTCGGTTTGCTCGGGCTAACCCGCCGTCGGCGGCACGGCCGTAACCACGACACGAGCCCTGACGGCCGGGTCTAGCGATATCGAGAGGTCAGCTAGCGCAGCGAGGCGACCTGCATCTGCGCCTGCGGATCGAGATAGGTGATCTTCACCGGCACGTAGCTTCGAAGGGCGATATGTTCCTCGGGGACGTCGGCCGACATCGGCATCGAATCGCCGAGCAGCCAGCGCGCCAGCCGAGGCGCGTCCTCGAGCCGGATGCATCCCGCGCTGAGGTTGCGCTGATCCTGCTCGAACAGTTCCTTCTTCGGCGTGTCGTGGAGGTAGATCCCGTCGCCCGCGGCGAGGCTGAATTTGATCCGGCCCATCGAATTGGCGGGCCCCGGGCGCTGTCGAACGAGAACGGTCGTCCGCCCGTCCGCGACCGCCTGCCAGTCGATCGTGTTCGGATCGAGGATCTGGCCGTCGGGGCCGAAGCTCGACATCACCTCATAGCCGCGGCTGGAGAGGTATTCGGTGCCCTGCTTGAGGACGTTCGGCGCCGTCAGGGTCCGGGCGATATCCTCTGGCACGTGCCAGTAAGGGTTGACCGTCGCATAGGTGAGCGAGGTCGTGAGCTCGGGCGTCGGCTCCGCCGGCTTGCCGACGATGACCTTCATCGAATCGACCACCCGCCCATTCTCCAGCATGAACAATTTCGCCGACGCGGCATCGATCAGGATCGAGCGGCCGGCGGTGCGGGGGACGATGTTGGCGAGGGCAGCGACAGCGGCGGAGTCAGCCGTGCTCCCGGATCCTGCTATTGCGGGGCTGACGGGCACGAGCGCTGCCAACAGCGCGGCGCATAGCGCGCGCTTCAGTGGTTTGGTCACTTTTTGTCTTCCAGAAAAACGAGTTACCGCCTTAACGCGCGATCCGAGTGGCAGTTCATTTCCGCGCCAGGCTTTCGGCCAATCCTCGCTTCGACCTATCTAAAGATAACTACCTTTAGTGATTGGGGTAATTGTCAACCACACGTCGGTTAATCGACGGCTTCGGGCGGTGGCAAAGCTACCCCATGGCCCCCGTTTGCGCTTTTTCGTTCGAGCCAGCAGCCGGGAATGGGCAGTGACAGCCGAAGCGAAGACACCCAAACGTGCGAACAGCCGTTCGCGCGTGCTGATGGCCGGAAACGTCGTCACGGCCGACGGCTCTCACCAGGTGCTGCTGCGCGATATTTCGCGTAAGGGCGCACGTATCTGTGCCGGCAACAGAATTTCGGCGGGTCAGGATGCCTACCTTCGCCGCGGCTCCATCTTCGTTGTCGCTCGGATTGCCTGGTCCAAGGACAATGAGGCCGGTCTCGAATTCTATCGGCAAATGACTCGCGCCGATCTGGATCGCGCTTTTCATCGCGTGATCCTTCCGCAGGATGCGGACTAACGTATTGGCCGACTACCGCCTTCTCTGGTTCGACGACGGCGGCGGCATGACCGGCGCGGAGTGGCTGGAGGCGCGCAGCGATTCCGAAGCCCTGGCTGTGCTCAACTGTCGCAACCTGCTGCCGCGGTTCGAGCTTTGGTGCGATCAGCGCCTGGTGGCCCAAGCCGGCGGCAACGACTTCCCGGCGGCGCGGCAGATGACTGGATAGGTCTAGAAGTAGCCTGCGAAATCCTCGAGCAGCCGGCAGTACAGGTCGCGTTTGAAGGGGACGATCAATTCCGGAAGCTCGCTCGGCTCGACCCACTTCCAGGCCCGGAATTCGGGGTGCCTGGTCGCCAGATTCACGTCGGCGTCAGTGCCCAGGAAGCGGGCCAGAAACCAGTGCTGCACCTGGCCCTTCCACTTTCCCCGCCACAATTTGTCCCGCCATTCGTCGGGAAGGTCGTATCGAAGCCGCTCCGGATGCTCTGCGATCCGCTCGACCAGTCTCGGCGCGATGCCAGTCTCTTCTTCCAGCTCGCGGAGGACGCCAGGCCAAGGCTCCTCACCGTCGTCGATCCCGCCCTGAGGCATCTGCCACGCATCTTCCGGATTATCGATGCGGGCGGCGACGAAGACCTTGCCGTCGTGGTTGACCAGCATGATTCCGGCGCCGAGGCGGTAGAGGTCGTCGTCTGCCACGTGCATCCCTTATCCTGCCGCGCATTTGCAGGGGAAGGGGTGGGCGAAGATCGCAACCGGACCGGCAATCGGCCGGACGGTCAGCGGATTGGGGAAAGAGCCTTCAGTTCGGCGAGCCCCTTGACGCTGGTTCTCGCCCAATTTTCGACGAGAGCTCGGAAGTCGCCGGCATTGCTGACGCTGGACCGCCATCCGACGGTGGTGTCGCCGGCGACTTCGCCGTCGACAGCGCGGCCGAGCAGCGCGTTTGTCACGGAATCCCGCACCTCCACGACAAGAACGGCACTTCCGGCATCGTCGGAGAAGGTGAAGGACCGCGATGATGTACGCGCCTCGGGGGCGGTGACATTGATGTTGAGAACGGCAGTTCTCACCCGCAGGACGTCGGGCCCGGGATCGGCCACCACCGAATAGCCGCCGTCCCGCCAAGCTTTTGCGAAGATATCGTTGGCCGCAGCAATCCCGAGGGTAACTGCTCGCGCAATGTCCTGGTCGGAAACCCGCCCGCCGAGACCGATCGCGGTCCGGTTATAATCCTTCTGCCAGCTCTTGTGGAACGCGACCTCCGTCGGATCGAGAATCACCTTCGAATAACCGCGAAAGTCCGCTCCCGGCTGGAGATATACGACATCGAGCCGCTTGGATTTGACCTGGACCAGTCCGTCCCAGCTTGCGGGCGGGGCGGCGGTCGAGGGCGCGACCCAAAGGAGAGCGCCGGAAACTATCGCTCCAATCAATCCGAGCCGTTTCATGGGCCTCTCCCGCACCGTGCGGCTTTGACCTCCCTCCCAATCAATCGCGAGCCAATCCGGTGAACCACCCAGGCGCACTTGGGAATTCCATGACAAATGGTGGCGGGAGGCGTCAGTCCGCTCTAAGGAGGAGCAGCTCAACATTCTTTGACGTTTGTGAAGGACCCGCTTGTGGCGACAGCCACCCATCTCCTCACCGAAAAGGAAGCCGCCGCCCATCCGCAGCCTGAAGCGGTCGTGGTCCGCTTCGCCGGAGACAGCGGCGACGGAATGCAGCTGACCGGCGGCCAGTTCACGCTTTCGACGGCGCTTGCCGGCAACGATCTTGCGACCTTCCCGGACTTTCCCGCCGAAATCCGCGCTCCCCAAGGCACGACCTTCGGCGTTTCCGCCTTCCAGATCAATTTCGGATCAACCGCGATCGACACCGCGGGCGACCAGCCGGACGTGCTCGTGGCGATGAACCCGGCGGCGCTGAAGGTGAACGCCGACCAGCTTCGCGAAGGCGGGCTCATCATCGCGGACGAAGGCGAGTTCACTGCCCGCAACCTGTCGAAGGCCGGTTACGAGCAGAACCCGCTGGAGGATGGAAGCCTCGCCAAGTGGCAGGTCATCCACTTCAACATTTCGCAGCTGACGCTCGATGCCGTGAAGCCGTTCGGGCTGGGCAACAAGGAAGCCCTGCGATGCAAGAACATGTGGACGCTCGGCCTGGCGCTGTGGATGTTCGACCGCGACCGCCAGCCGATCGTCGACTGGCTCATGGCCAAGTTCGCCAAGGCGCCCGAGCTTGCCGAAGCCAATATCGCCGCGCTCAACGCCGGCCACGCTTATGGCGAGACGGTGGAGCTAAGCGCGCCGGGGATCGCCCAGCACCACATCGCTGCTGCGCCCGCGGAACCCGGTCTCTACCGTACAGTCACCGGCGCGGAATCGCTGGCGCTGGGCCTTGTCGCCGGATGCCAGCTGGCCGGCGTACGGATGTTCTTCGGTTCATATCCAATCACTCCCGCGAGCCCGCTCCTCCATCATCTCGCCCGCCTCAAGGAGTTCGGGATCACGACCTTCCAGGCGGAAGACGAAATCGCCGCAATTTGCGCGGCAATCGGCGCGAGCTACGCCGGCCAGCTTGGCATCACGTCGTCATCCGGGCCGGGCATTGCCCTGAAGACCGAGGCGCTCGGGCTTGCGGTGATGACCGAGCTTCCGCTCGTCGTCGTCAACTCGCAGCGCGGCGGCCCCTCGACCGGCCTTCCGACCAAGACCGAGCAGTCGGACCTCTACCAGGCAGTCTACGGGCGCAACGGCGATTCGCCGGTGGTCGTGCTCGCCGCCCGCTCACCGGCCGATGCCTTCGATTGCGCGATCGAGGCTTGTCGGGTCGCGACCCGCTACATGGTGCCGGTGATGCTCCTGACCGACGGCTACATCGCCAATGCTGCGGAGCCGTGGCGGGTGCCGGACATGAGCGGCTACCAGCCGTTCCCAGTCAGCTATTTCGAGACCGCGCCTGCGGAAGGCGAGGGGGTGATGCCTTACGTCCGCAACGCCGACCTAGCGCGTCCGTGGATCAAGCCCGGCACTCCCGGGCTGGAGCACCGGATCGGCGGGATCGAGAAGCAGCCTGGCACCGGCAACATCGACTACAGCCCCGTCGCTCACGAAGAGATGACCTTCGAGCGCGCGAACAAGGTTCTCAAGGTCGCGGAGACGATTCCCGACCAGGACGTCTGCCTTGGCGAGACCAGCGGCAAGCTCGCCGTCGTCGGCTGGGGCTCGACCTACGGCCCGATCCACCAGGCGGTCCGACGCGCCCGCAACCGCGGGCTCGACGTCAGCCACATCCACATCCGCCACATCTGGCCGATGCCGAAGAATATGTCGGCGCTGCTCAAGGGCTTCGAGCATATCCTCGTCCCCGAGATGAACATGGGACAGCTCAAGACGGTGTTGCGCGACCAGTTCCTCGTCGACGCGAAGCCGCTGTCGAAGGTCGCCGGGCAGCCGTTCCGCATCGCCGAGATCGAGCAAGCGATCGACGAGGCGTTGAAATGAGGCCAATCAACGTCTTTCCGATGGTTATGATGCTGATCGTCATCGTCCTCCTGATTGTCTGGCTTGGTGGATTTTTCGCATGAACGAGATGACGACGACCACCGCCAAGGATTGGGCATCGGACCAGGAAGTCCGCTGGTGCCCGGGCTGCGGCGACTATGCGGTTCTGAAGGCCGTCCAGCGCACGATGCCCGACCTCGGAGTTGCCCGCGAAAAGACCGTGTTCATCTCCGGCATCGGCTGCTCGAGCCGCTTCCCTTATTATATGGCGAGCTACGGCTTTCACACGATTCACGGGCGAGCGCCCGCCATCGCGACCGGCGTCAAGCTGGCCAATCCCGAGCTCGACGTGTGGATTATCACCGGCGACGGCGATGCATTGTCGATCGGCGGCAACCACACGATGCACGTTCTTCGCCGCAACCTCGATTGCCAGATCCTGCTGTTCAACAACGAGATCTACGGGCTGACGAAGGGACAATATTCGCCGACCAGCCGACTGGGCACCCGATCGCCCTCGACTCCGTTCGGGTCGATCGACCGGCCGATCACTCCATGCATGTTCGCACTGGGCTCGGGCGCACGGTTTATCGCGCGCGGAATCGACGTGCACAAGAATTTGCCGGACGTCCTCAAGGCCGCTCATGCCCACAGGGGCGCGAGCTTCATCGAAATCTACCAGAACTGCATCGTCTATAATGACGAGGTCTTCTCCTCCTTCACCGAGAAGCAGAACGCGGCGCACATGCAGCTCTGGCTGCAGCCAGGCGAGAAGATGCGGTTCGATGCCGGGACCAAAGGTCTTGCCCTCGACAGCGAGGCACTGGCGCTGAAGGTCGTGGCCGGCGACGACCCGTCGGTGATCGTCCACAACCCGAAGAACCGCGGAATCGCCGCGATGCTGATCGAAATGCGCCAGGACGAGGGTTTCCCGGTCGCTCTCGGGGTCATCTACGAAGACCCCCGGCCGACTTTCGAGAGCGCGGTGGTCGAGCAAAACGCCAAGGCGGCGGAAGGCAAGACCCCGGACCTGCAGGCGCTCGTTTCGAAGGGCCAGACCTGGCAGGTCGAGAAGGAGCCGCACAAGCTCTGACCCGCGGCGGCTTCTAGTTGGACAATCTGACTCACACGCTTGCCGGGGGGCTGCTCGGCCAGATGGGCCTCAAGCGCCAGTCGCGCCTGGCGATGGCCGGCTGCCTGCTCGGCGCCAACGCGCCCGACATCGACGTCTTCGCGCCCTTGTTCTTCAACGTTCAGGGCATCGCCTTCCACCGGGGCCCCACCCACGCCGTGCTCGGCTGGCCGCTGTTGGCCGCGGCGATCGTCGGTTTGCTGTGGCTCTACGACCGCTGGCGCCCCAACCCGGAGGCGGTGCCGTTCCGCTCGTTGCCGTTATTCCTCGTCACCCTGGCGGCGGTGCTCAGCCACCCGGCGCTGGATTTCCTCAATACCTACGGAGTTAACATCCTCGCGCCATTCTCCCCCAAATGGGTGGCGGGCGATGCGATCTTCATCATCGACTGGGTGTTCTGGCTGGTGATGGGAGGCGGCATTGCGCTGACCGTCTGGCGGGAGCGCAGGGGAGGTGCTCCGTCGGGGATTCCGGCGCAGGCGGCCTTTGGCCTGCTACTCGCCTATATCGCTTTCAACCTGGGCCTCACCCAGCGCGTCGAGTCAGCGGCGACGCGTGCACTTCTGAACAACCGGATCCACCCTACGGAAGTCATCGCAAGCCCCCCGCCATTCGCCTTTTGGCGACGGACGATGCTGTGGCGCGACGGGAAAAGCTACGGCGTTGGAAGCTATTCGCCCTCGCGCGGCCTGTCGCTCACTGGCCGCGAAGGCTTGCTTCACCTCGACGACCGGCGGCTGCAGGCGGGGCGCGAGCGGAGCCCCCGGGTCCGCGCCTTCCTCTACTGGTCGCGAATGCCGATGGTCGTCGTAGACGACGGCCGCGCCTATCTCACCGACCAGCGTTTTCTCGCCAGCAACCTGCTTCCGAACGAGAAGCGCGGCCGGTCCTGGCGCTACGACCCGTTCCTGATCCCGCTCGACTAGGAATCGACGCGGACCCGCTCCTTGGTTGGAGCGTCGGAGCCGAGGCGGTCGAGGATGAAGTCGGCGACGACCTGGGGCGGCTTGACGCTCTCCGGCTCCTCGCCCGGAAAGGCCAGCTCGCGCATCCTCGTGCGCGTGGCGCCCGGGTCGACCACGTGGACGCGGATCTTCCCGAGCCGCTCCGTCTCGTCGCCATAGGCGAGAACAAGGTTTTCCAGGGCGGCCTTTGACGATCCGTAGGCGCCCCAGAAGGCCCGCGGCTCATGGCCGACGGAGGATGTGATTGCGACCACGTCCGCTCGCTCGCTTCGCCTCAAAAGCGGGTCGAAAGCCGCGATCAGTGCCTGGTTCGCGGCCACATTGAGGGTGAGGATGCGCGCATATTCCTTGGAGTCGATGTGCTCGACTGGAGTCAGGGAGCCGAGGGTGGCCGCGTTCAGCACGAGCACCTCCAGCGATGGCCAGCGCTCGGCGACTGCTGCCGCCAGCTTCCCGATTCCTTCGCCTTCGGTGAGATCGAGCGGAGCGATCGTAGCGCTTCCGCCTGCTTCGTGGATCTGCTCCTCGACGTCCTCCAGAGCCTTGGCGGTGCGGGCGACAAGGATCACGTGAGCACCGGCCTTGGCCAGCGCCGCGGCGGTCGCTGCGCCGATCCCGCGGCTTGCTCCGGTGACCAGCGCAAGCTTGCCGGAAAGGAAGTCCTGGTTGTCGGTCATGGCGCGCCCGTATCGCGTTCGCGCCGACGGTGGAAGCGGCTAGCGGCTAGCGGCTGGCAACTAGCGAGAGAGCCGCGCCGGACGCACTCTCTTCCGCATCCGTCAGCGTCGTCGGATATTCTCCGGTGAAGCAGGCGTCGCACCTCTGAGGCTGGAGCGAGTCCCGGCTTTCTCCGAGGGCGCGGTACAGGCCGTCGATCGAGATGAAGGCGAGGCTATCGGCGTTGATATAGTCGCGCATCTGCTCGACGCTCATCTGCGCCGCGAGAAGCTTTGCACGTTCGGGAGTGTCGACTCCGTAGAAGCAGCTGTGCTTGGTCGGCGGCGACGCGATCCGGAAATGCACCTCGCGCGCCCCGGCGTCGCGCATCATCTGCACGATCTTCAGGCTGGTCGTCCCGCGAACGATCGAATCGTCGATCAGAACGACTCGCTTGCCGGCAATCAGCGCCGAATTGGCATTGTGCTTCAGCTTGACGCCGAGGTTGCGCACTTCCTGGCTCGGCTGGATGAAGGTCCGGCCGACGTAGTGGGAGCGGATGATCCCCAGCTCGAACGGGATCCCCGACGCCTGGCTGAAGCCAAGCGCCGCGGGAACTCCGCTGTCGGGCACGGGGACGACGATGTCCGCCTCGACCGGAGCTTCGCGCGCGAGCTCTGCGCCGATGTTCTTGCGAACCTCGTAGACCGAGGTGCCGTCGACGACCGAATCCGGCCTCGAAAAATAGACATGTTCGAAGATGCACGGCCGCGGCTTCGCTGCCTCGAACGGGCGGAAGGAGCGGATCCCGGTGTCGTTGACGACGACCAACTCGCCCGGCTCGATGTCCCGGATGAAGGTCGCGCCGATAACGTCGAATGCCACCGTTTCGGAAGCGAAGATCGTCGCCTCGCCGAGCTTGCCCATTACGAGCGGCCGGATACCCAGCGGGTCGCGGCAGGCGATCAAGCCTTCCTCGGTCAGGACGAGGAGCGAATAGGCGCCCTCGACCTGCTTCAGCGCGTCGATCAGCCGGTCGAGCGGGGTCGACTGGGTCGAGGTGGCGACGAGGTGGATGATGACCTCGGTGTCGCTGGTCGACTGGAAGATGGAGCCACGGCGGCTGAGAGTCCGCCTCAGCTTCATCGCGTTGGAGATATTGCCGTTATGGGCGACTGCGAACCCGCAGTCGCTGAGTTCGGCGAACAGGGGCTGGACGTTGCGAAGTGCAGTCTCGCCGGTGGTCGAATAGCGAACGTGTCCGATCGCCGTTCGCCCCGGCAGGCGCGCGATCACATCGTCCCGGTCGAAGTTGCCGGCCACGTGCCCCATCGCGCGGTGCGAATGGAAGTGCGCCCCGTCGAAGCTGGTGATCCCGGCAGCCTCCTGGCCGCGGTGCTGGAGGGCATGAAGGCCGAGAGCAACGAAGCTCGCCGCCTTCTCGGCACCCCAAATCCCGAAGATTCCGCACTCTTCGTGAAGCTTGTCGTCGTCGAATGGATTGGTCGTCAGCATGTCCCGCCCACTGCTGCTGGCCCGCTCATATAGGGATGGCTTGCGCATTTGTCGCCCCCGCGATGAACCGGACTTGAAGACCCGTCGCTGCTGGGCCACGGTACGTCGGGTTTCAGAAGGAAACTTGCCCATGCCGACCTATGCCGCGCCGGTCAAAGACACCCTCTACGTCCTGGACGATGTCCTGCAGATGCAGCGCTATTCCAACCTTCCGGGCTTTTCCAACGCGACTCCGGACGTGGTCGAAGCGATCCTGGAGGAAGCGGGCAAGTTCGCGGCCGAGGTCCTGCAGCCGCTGAACAAGGTCGGGGACGAGGTCGGCTGCAAGCGCAACGACGACGGTTCCGTCACCACGCCTCCGGGGTTCAAGAAAGCCTATGACCAGTTCCGCGAAGCGGGCTGGCCGACGCTCACCGCTCCGGAAGAATGGGGCGGGCAGGGGCTTCCGCAGGTCATCGGAACGGCGATCGGCGAATATATCCTTTCCGCGAACCATAGCTTCGAGATGTACCAGGGCCTCACGTCCGGCGCGATCGCGGCCCTGATGATCAAGGGCACCGACGAGCAGAAGCGGACCTACCTGCCCAAGATGGTGACTGGCGAATGGACAGGGACGATGAACCTGACGGAGCCGCATTGCGGCACCGACCTCGGCCTGTTGAAAACCAAGGCCGACCCCAATGACGACGGCAGCTACTCGATCACCGGCACCAAGATCTTCATCTCGTCGGGCGATCACGACCTCACCGAGAACATAATCCACCTCGTCCTCGCGAAACGGGCGGGTGCGCCCGACAATGTGAAGGGGATCTCGCTGTTCGTCGTGCCGAAGTTCCTGGTCAACGAGGACGGCTCGCTCGGAGAGCGCAACAGCCTCGGCTGCGGAGCGCTCGAGAAGAAGATGGGAATCCATGGCAACGCCACCTGCGTGATGAACTATGACGGCGCCAAGGGCTGGCTGGTCGGAGAGCCGGAAAAGGGCCTCCAGGCGATGTTCATCATGATGAACGCCGCTCGTCTGGGCGTCGGCCTTCAGGGCATGGCGCAAGGCGAGGTCGCCTACCAGAATGCAGTCCAATATGCCCGCGACCGCCGGCAGGGGCGGGCGCTGAAGGAAAGCGATCGGGACCCGAACGCCAAGGCCGACACGCTCTTCGTCCACCCCGACGTCCGCCGGATGCTGATGCAGATGCGCGCGTGGAACGAGGCCGCGCGGGCGCTGGTGCTGTGGGGCTCGCTGCAGGTCGACCTGATGCGCCGCTCGCCCGACGAGCAGGAGCGCCAAACCGCGGAGGATCTGCTCGGGCTCATCACCCCGGTCATCAAGGGCTATTGCACCGACAAGGGCTTCGAGGCGGCCGTCCTTGCACAGCAGGTCTTCGGTGGTCACGGGTACATCCGCGAGCACGGGATGGAGCAATTCGTCCGGGATGCGAGGATCGCCCAGATTTACGAGGGCACCAACGGAATCCAGGCGATGGACCTTGTCGGGCGCAAGCTGCCCAAGGACGGCGGTCGCGCCATCCGCACCTTCCTGGAGCAGGTCGGCCGCGAGATCGCCGAGGCCAAGGCGGCCGGAGACCCTGCGGGCGTCGCGGCCGCGTTGGAACCCGCGCTTGGCGACCTTCAGTCGGCAACCATGTGGCTGGCGCAGAACGGAATGCAGGACCCCAACAATGCCGGCGCCGGGGCTTACCCCTATATGGAACTGATGGGGCTGGTGACGCTCGGCTGGATGTGGATGAAGATGGCGGCCGTCTCTTCGAAGCTCCTCGCCGAGGGAAGCGCCGACCGTCAGTTCCATGAGGCGAAGCTCGCCACCGCCCGATTCTACGCCCAGCGCGAGCTTCCGGAAGGGCCGGGGCTGCGCCACAAGATCGAGGCGGGCGCGGAAGCCGTTATGGCTATCCCGGAGCACGTATTCTAAGACTTGTGTTAACTAATAGTCTTATATTTCAACTAGTTAAATCAGTCGGTTCACCGACAGTTCACGACTCGGCGACGGTTTGCCTCGTTTCGGCGGCAAACTGCGGGACAACCCTGAGGCCCTGATCGTTTTTCTTTCGAAGACTAATCGTCACGGAAGGATTCGATCATGACAATCATGACCAAACTGCTTGCCGGTGCTGCAAGTGTTGCCGCGCTCGCGACGGCCGCCCCTGCGGCTGCGCAGTATCCGTACGGCTACGCTGCTCCGTCGCCCTACGGCTACAACACCTACAGCCCGTATCGGACCTACAGTCCTTACGCCACGACCTATGGCGCGGTGAACACGCAGGCTGCTGCGCAGCAGTGCACTGCGGCTGTCCAGAACCGTCTGTACACCCGCACTGGACTTAGCAGCATCATCACTTCGCTGTTCGGCCTTTCGGGCACCAGCGCTCGAGTGCTTTCGGTGACCCGCGTCACCCCGGACCGGAGCTTTATTCGCGTTCGCGGTCTCGCGACGACCGGCCGTGCTGCGTACAACCCCTACGGTCTGGGCGCCTACGGAGCGGTCGGCTATTCCTATCAGCCTGACCTCTCGTTCAAGTGCGATGTCGACTACAATGGCTATGTCCGCGATGTCGACGTGATCCGCCGCTAAGCTGACGACAGAAGCGAAAGTGGAAGCGCCGGGCCAGCCCCGGCGCTTCTTTTTTTGCCTAGAGCGGCATCATTCCGCGCTTCGGCTCGCGAGTGCCCAGTGTCTCCCTGGTCAATGGCGCTCCGCTGTCGAGCAGGGCCTGCCGGCGGTGCCTGATGTCGGAGCTTCGCTGGACGTCCTCGAAGGGCAGGAGCGAAGCGACGCAGTCATGCTCGAGCGTTCGAGCGACGAAGGCCGCGGTCCTGGGCCAGCGACCCTCATCGACGTCGAAACCGGCATAGGCCCCGTTGCGGAAGAAGGTGGCGATGGAAATGTCGGCAAGCCCGATCTCGCCGAACAGGAAGCCTTGTGAGGGAAGCTGGTTCTCCAGATAGTTGAGCTCGCGCGGCAGGCCCTCGTTGAGCGTCCTTGCGGTCCGCTCTTCGTCGGGCGCCTCGCCCCAGACCGCCGGCCGGACCACCTTCTGATAGAACAGCCCCCAGATGAACAGGTCGCCGAGCCTTGTATCGGCATATTCCTCCAACCAGCGGGCGCGGGCGCGTTGCGTGGGATCCGAAGGGAGGAGCGGATGGCCGCCGTAGACCTCGTCCAGATAAGCGCAGATGACCGAGGAATCGCTGAGGCTCACCTCGCCGTCGACCAGCACCGGGATTCGCCTGAGCGGGCTCAGGCGCTCAAACTCGTCATTGCCGAAGAAGGGCGTGATCGGGTCGACCTCATAGCTGAGGCCCTTGAGATTCATGCACGCCAGCACCTTGCGGACATAGGGGCTGACGAAGCTGCCGATGATCTTCATGCCGAAGCTTTGCTCCGGCGGCGTCGGTCATGCAATCGCTTGCGGTCAGCCCTCCGCCGCGCGCGGTTCGATGTACCAGGGACGAAGCATGGTCACTTCGTTGACCTTCTCTTTCTTGGGCGCCAGTCGCGAAAGCTCGAACTCGTGGTCGAACTGAATGCCGGCCTTGCCGTTGCCGGCCCACTTCACGATTCCCGTCACCGGACCGACTCCGACGATATTGATCCTGAGCTGGGTGTCCGGGGTTAGCGGACGCCGGCATTCGATCAGCGCTCCAGTGACCGATATGTTGCGGAGCCTGATCTCCTCCTCGAAACCGCCGATCATGGCGGTGGCGCGGCGCATCAGGCGATGCCGCGGCTCGCGCATGCACTGGAAGCCGGCGGCTTCGACGCGCGAACGGTTGGCGAGCGCCCGCGCTTGGTCTGCTGCGGCCGGGCGGCCGAAGATATAGCCCTGCACGTGGCTGCAGCCGAGCTCGCGAATGAGCGCGAGGTCGTCGTGAGTCTCCACGCCTTCGGCGCAGGTTTCCATCTCCAGGCTCTCGGCCAGGCTGACGATGGCGCGGATGATCGCGGTGTTGCGGCTGCTCGGCGCGGCTGCCCCGCGGACGAAGCTCTGATCGATCTTGATCTTGTCGAACGGCGCCTTCTTCAAATAGCCGAGCGACGAATAGCCGGTGCCGAAATCGTCCAGAGCGAGGCGGACGCCGAGCTTCTTCAGCCTCGCGAACGTGTCTTCGGTATGATCGCTGTCGGCAAGGAACACCCCTTCGGTGATTTCCAGCTCGACCTGGGCAGGCTTCACGCCGGACTCGTCGATGGCCTTCGCAATCGCGTCGACCACCGCCGGATCGTTGAACTGGATCGGCGAAAGATTGACCGCGATCCGCACGTGATCCGGCCAGTTGGCCGCTTCCTTCAGTGCCGTTTCGAGGACCCATTGCCCGATCTGGCCGATCAGGCCGCATTCCTCGGCAAGCGGAATGAACTTTTCCGGCGAGATGGCGCCGCGCACCGGGTGGGTCCAGCGGACCAGAGATTCGAAGCCTGAGATTTCCTCCGTCGAGGCTCGAACGATCGGCTGGTAGACGACGTTGAGCTCGCCCCGGTCGATGGCCTGCCTCAGGTCGTTTTCAAGCAGCTGGCGGTCGGCGGCCTCGCTGTGCATCGACGGCTCGTAGAAGCAGTGCTTGCCGCGGCCGGCGGCCTTTGCGGCATAGAGGGCAAGGTCGGCGTTGCGGATCAGGCTGTCGGCGCAGGCGCGGCCCGGGTCGCCAATCGCGATGCCCAGTGATGCCCCGATCAGAATCCGGTGCCCTTCGATGACGTAGGGACGGGAAACCTGCTCGATCAGGGTCCGCGCCAGGGATTCGAGGAGGCCGATATCGACCGTTCCGGGAAGAACCGCCTTGAACTCGTCGCCTCCCAGCCGGCCGACCTGGCCATGCTCGCCCATCACCGACTTGAGTCGCTCGGCAACCTGGCGGAGCAGGGCGTCGCCGATGGGATGGCCAAGCGTGTCGTTGACGTTCTTGAAGCGGTCGAGATCGATCAGGAAGAGGCCGCAGCCCTTCTGCCGGTGAGTTGCGTTGCGAAGCCCTTCCTCAAGCGTTTGGCGCATCATCGCGCGGTTGGGCAGGCCCGTGAGCGAGTCGAAGCGGGCGAGCCTGGAGATTTCCTGCTCGGTGCGGCGCTGCTCGGTAAGGTCGGTGCCGATTCCGCGGAAGCCGAGGAAACGCCCGCGCTCGTCAAATACCGGGTTTCCGGACAGAGACCAGTGGACGTCATGCTCGCTTCCTGCGCGGACGATCACGTCGGAGAATGGAAAGCGCGCCGAGAGGTGGAAGCCGAGGGTCTTGCCCTCTTCCATCGCTCCGTCCGAGGCGGTGTCCACCGACAGCAAATCCGTGAACTGCCGGCCGAGCAGTTCGGCTGGCTCGCATTTGAAGTCGTCGGCAAGCTGCTGCGACACGTAGGAGAGCGTGCCCTCGGCGTTAGTCTCCCAGAACCAGCCGCGCCCGCTGTTTTCGAACTCGTCGACGAACGTGAGCGCCTTTCGGGCCTCCGCGTCGAGATTCAGCCGTCGCCTTCCTGCAGCAATGTTCGTCCGGGCGACGGCAACGCTGTAGGCGACCAGGAAGAAAGACAGGATCGCCACCCCGATCGGAACGAGCGGCGAGGCTGCGAACAGCGCGGATCCCGCGGTCGCAGCAAATGCGCTGATGACGGATACCGGCGGCGAGGCGATCGCGACCACCGCCATCATTGCGATTCCGGCGCAAATGGAGGCGGAAACGACCGGGGCGGGGGCGGTAATCGACGTGATCACCGACAAGCCGAACAAGGTCCACAACGTCCCAACGGCCGCAATGTAGATGCACATGGCTCGGGAAAGCGAGTGCGGCGCAAGTTCGATGTTGCGGCGCCGTTGCAGCGCCAGTGCCGCAATTCCATCGAGCGAGACGAGAAGCCCCAGCGGGAGCAACGGATTGGCGAACAGCGTTGCCGTCATTAGCGCCGGGTGCCGCGCAAGACAGGCGATCCCCAAAAGCAAGTGCGTCGCACCGAGGAGGAAGGCGGTATGGTCGAACGAGGCACCGCGCGCTTCGGAAAGCGATTCGTCGCCGGTCGTTTCAGCCGCTTCGATGTCGAACCACAAGGCTTCGCGCACCGACGCGCGGTCGGGGCTCTCCGACGATCCGCTTACCGCCTGCGCAAAACGCGATCTCGACATCAAATGCCCCACTGCGGAACCGATTGGGTCCGCACTCGGCGTGACTTAGACTGCCGGGAGTTAAAGCCGCGGCGAACAAACAAGGTAACCGGCTTGTTAGCGTTTTCGCCAAAGTGGTGAGGCTAAAGCGGTTTTCGGCCTGCCCGTTCCTGCTCCGGGGCGCCGGGAAGGTCGGGAGGGTCGAAGCTTTTCGCGAGCCGAAGCTCGGGAAAGCGCCGCGCCCAGATCCCGACGACCAGGATCGCTCCGACGCCGCCGGCGACGACGGCCGCGACCGGGCCGATCAGGGCCGCCAGGAAACCGGATTCGGCCTCGCCCAGCTCGTTGGACGCGGAGATGAAGAGCGACGAGACGGCGCCCACTCGGCCACGCATCTCGTCTGGCGTGTAGAGCTGGATCAGCGACTGGCGAACATAGACCGAGAACATGTCGGCGGCTCCGAGCACGGTCAGGCAGGCGAGCGAGACCGGCATCGACGTCGACAGGCCGAAGATGATCGTAGCGACTCCGAACAATCCGACGGCGCCCAGCATCTTCAGGCCCACTTCGGACTTGAGCGGGCGAAACGCGAAATAGGCCGCCGTGAGGGTCGCCCCGACCGCCGGCGCTGCACGCAAGTGCCCAAGCCCTGCCGGCCCGGCGTGAAGGACGTCGCGGGCGTAGACCGGAAGCATCGCCGTCGCTCCGCCCAGAAGCACCGCGAAGAGGTCGAGGCTGATTGCTCCGAGCACGAGCCGATTGTGGCGAACGTAGCGAAGCCCTTCGATCATCTGCTGCCACGGGTGCATGGTCGCGGCCGCCCGAACGCTTTCGACCTTCGGGATCGCGAACAGCCCGATGAGCGAGACAATGAACAGCAACGCGCTTCCGGCATAGGGCGCAACCGGGGCGAGGGCGTAGAGATAGCCGCCGAGCGCCGGCCCCATGATCGCCCCGCTCTGCCAGGCGATCGACGAGAGCGCGATGGCGTTTGGCAGGATCTTGCGCGGAACCAGGTTCGGAGCCAGCGCCCCCAGCGCCGGTCCGGCAAATGCCCGAGCGACGCCGAGCAAGGCCGCTACGACGTAAAGTGCGCCGAGCGTGGTCGTGTTGGTCCACGCGAAGAATCCGAGGGCGAGGGCGCACAGCAACTCCAGAAACACCGAAGCGCGCGCGATCCATCGGCGGTCCACGCGGTCGGCGGTCCAGCCGGTCACCAGGGTCAGGAAAAACAGGGGCGCGAACTGGACCAGCCCGATGATTCCGAGCCGAAGCGCCGCTGCCTTGGGATCCATCGTGTGGCGGGCGATGTCATAAACCTGCCAACCGATGACGATGACCATCGCCATCTGCGCGATCGTCGCGGTCAGCCGCGCCAGCCAGAAGGCGCGAAAGGCGGGAATCCTGAACGGTTCGGGGAGCCAGGTCATCCATCTGCGCCCTAGCCAAGGAATCCGGATTCGCTAAGCTGGAAAGCGATGGCGAAAGCGAAGAGCCGATATGTGTGCCAAGCCTGCGGGTCGGTCACCCCGCGCTGGCAGGGACAATGCCCGGACTGCGCCGAGTGGAACACGCTCGTTCAGGAAGCGGCGGAAGTGACGAGCATCTTCGCGGCGAAGCACAATTTGCAGGGCGGAGGACGGCGGATCGACCTGGTCGGGCTCGATGCTCCCGCCGCCCTGCCTGAGAGGATTGTCAGCGGCGTTGCCGAGTTCGACCGCGCGATCGGCGGAGGGATCGTTCCAGGTTCCGCGATGCTAGTCGGCGGGGATCCCGGAATCGGCAAGTCGACCTTGCTCCTCCAGATCGGGGCGAAGCTTGCCGAGGTCGGCCGCCACGTCGTCTATGTCTCCGGGGAGGAATCCGCGGAACAGGTGCGGTTGCGCGCGATCCGGCTGGGCCTGGGCAAATCGCCGGTCCGGCTGGCGGCGGCGACCTCGGTTCGCGACATCCTGACGACCTTGGGAGACGGCGAGGCGCCCGACCTCCTGGTCATCGATTCTATCCAGACGATGCACAGCGACCTGATCGAGGGCGCTCCCGGCACCGTCAGCCAGGTTCGAGCAAGCGCGCAGGAGCTCGTGCGCTTCGCCAAGGAGCATGGCGCCGCGGTGGCCCTCGTCGGGCATGTCACGAAGGACGGGACCATCGCCGGGCCGCGAGTGCTCGAGCATATGGTCGACACGGTGCTCAGCTTCGAGGGGGAGCGAAGCCACCAGTACCGGATCCTGAGAGCCCTCAAGAACCGCTTTGGAGGCACGGACGAGATCGGCGTCTTCGCGATGGAAAGCGAGGGGCTGACCGAGGTCCCGAATCCGTCGGCGCTGTTCCTCACGCAGCGAGGCGAGCCGGTCAGCGGCACGAGCGTCTTCCCCGCGCTGGAAGGCTCGCGTCCGGTGCTGGTCGAAATCCAGGCGCTAACGGTGCGCCTCGCCAGCGGTGCAACCCCCAGGCGGGCGGCGGTGGGTTGGGACAGCGGGAGGCTGGCGATGATCCTCGCGGTGCTCGAGGCGCGCTGCGGTCTCAGCTTCGGGACCACCGAAGTCTATCTGAACGTTGCCGGAGGCTATCGACTGACCGATCCGGCCGCGGATCTCGCGGTCGCTGCGGCCCTTGTCTCGGCGCTGTCGGAGAAGCCCATCCCCTCCGGCGCGGTGATCCTCGGCGAGATTGCGCTGTCGGGAGAAATCCGCCCGGTCGCGCACGCGCCGCTGCGTCTGAAGGAATCGGCAAAGCTCGGTTTCGAGCAGGCTTGGGTTCCCAAGGAGGTGAAGGGGGGCGATGGAATTTCCGCGGCCCATTTCGCCAATCTGCGGGCGCTCGTGGACCAAATCCTCGGCCGATGAATTGAGGACCCAGCATGGCGGACATTCACCCGATCATCGAAACCATGGAGCATCGCTGGATGCGGGCGTGGGTCACTGGCGACATGAAGACCCTTAAAGCGCTCACATCGCGCAATTTCCGCATGGTGATCGGATCCAAGCCGGCGACGATCCTCGACTACAGGAGCTGGATCGAGGCCGCGAGCGGCCGCTATCGCTGCAAATCCTATCGCTTCGGCGACATCTATGCCCGCGACATTGGCGGAGTGGCGATCTTCGCGACCCAGCTGGAAATGAAGGCGACGATGGATGGCGAGGACTGGTCCGGGCAGTTCTGGGTTACCGACATCTGGCGCAAGTCAAAGCTTCGGCGGAAGTGGCGGATGGTCGAACGAATCGTCTCCCAGCCCGACGAACGTGCTGACGTCGCCGCCGCGGTCCGCTCGCTTCAGTTGTGGCGCAAGCCTCCTCGCAATCACGAAAAGAGTCCGCTAGCCGCAGGTTCGTGAGTGCGCTCGACATCTTCGTGATCCTGCTGCTGGTCGGCGGCGGCGCGGTCGGCTTCGTCCGCGGCTTTGTCTACGAGATCTTGTCGCTGCTCGCCTGGGCGGCCGCCATCGCCATGATCAAGCTGTTTCACACGCAGCTCTCCGGCGGGCTCGCGCACAGCGTCGGTACCGCGGAGGGCGCGTCGGTTCTGGCCTTTGCTCTCCTGTTCGTCCCGACCTTCATCCTCGTGAAGCTTGTTGCGCGATCGATCGGCGGGAAGACACGGCGGTCGCTGCTTGGTCCCGTGGACCGGGGGCTTGGGGGCGGCTTTGGCGTCGTGAAGGGCCTGCTTGCTGCGACGTTGTTCTTCCTGTTCGCTAACCTCGCCACCGATCTGATCTACGGCCCGGAAGCCGAGCGGCCGGCCTGGATGACCAACTCGCGCACCTATCCGCTGCTCAACGCCAGCGGGCGAGCGATCGTCGACTGGGTTGAAACCCGCCGCCACGCCCGCGAAGAGGCGAACCAGGAATGATCCGGCTCTACGACACAATGGCGCGCGAGAAGCGGGCGTTCGTCCCCGCCGACCCGAAGCGCGTCACCATGTATGTGTGCGGGCCGACGGTCTACGGCCGCGCCCATATCGGCAATGCACGTCCGGCGGTCGTGTTCGACACGCTTGCCCGGCTGATCCGACACGAATTCGGCCCCGACAGCCTGGTCTATGCGCGCAACGTCACCGACGTCGACGACAAGATCATCGCCGCTGCCGAGCAAGAGGGTGTCGATCCGTCGGTGATCACCGAGCGCTACGAGCAGCACTATCTCGAGGACATGCGGGCGCTCGGCGTTCGGGACCCGGACATCGCTCCGCACGCGACCCAGGAGATCGGGCCGATGGTGGCGATGATCGAGCGGCTGGTGGAGCGCGGCTACGCCTATGCCGCGCAGGGTCACGTGCTGTTCGACGTCACCAAAGACCCCGCATACGGAATGCTCAGCCACCGCGACCGCGAGCAGATGATCGCGGGGGCGCGAGTGGAGGTCGCGCCCTACAAGCGCGATCCTGCCGACTTCGTGCTGTGGAAGCCAAGCGATGCGGATGTGATCGGCTGGGACTCGCCGTGGGGCCGCGGTCGTCCGGGCTGGCACCTGGAATGCTCCGCGATGATCGAGCGGCATCTTGGCGAGACGATCGACATCCACGGCGGCGGGCTCGACCTCATCTTCCCCCACCACGAGAACGAGATCGCCCAGAGCCGCTGCGCCCACGGCGGCGCAGCGCTCGCCCGCTATTGGGTGCACAACGGCTTTGTCGACATGGGCAGCGACAAGATGTCGAAGAGCTTGGGCAATATCGTCACTCCGGCAGAGCTCCTGGAGCAGGGGCACAAGGGGGAAACTCTACGGCTGGCCCTGCTGTCCGCGCATTACCGCCAGCCGCTCCCCTGGACCGAGGCTCTAGTTGAGCAATCGAAGACGATTCTCGACCGGCTGTATCGAGCAGCGGGAGAGGCCCAGCCGGGCGAGATCGATGCCGAGATGTTGGAAGCCTTGTCCGACGACCTGAACACGCCTGCCGCGCTGGCGCGGCTCCAGGCGATCGATGATCCCGCCACGATCAAGGCAAGCGCGGCGATGCTTGGGCTTCTCTCCGACACTGCGGACGATTGGTTCAGGGGCGGTGGCGACGATTCAGCAATCGACGCCCGGATCGCCGAGCGCGCCGAGGCCAAGGCCAATCGCGACTTCGCGACTGCCGACCGGATCCGCGACGAGCTTAAAGACGACGGCATCATATTGGAGGACGGCCCCTCCGGCACCACATGGCGGCGGACATGAACGCGCCGCTCTACACCCTCGACATCCTGCGGCTGGCGGCATCGCTGCCCGAGCCGAAGCAGCTGGAGCGCGTTGACGGGTCCGCCTCGCAGCGATCGCCGACATGCGGCAGCGTCGTCGAGACCGAAGTGCAATTGAGGGACGGCCAAGTCGAAGCGCTGTCGCAGACGGTCACGGCCTGCGCTTTCGGGCAGGCGTCGGCGGCACTCGTCGCGCGGGGCGTGACGGGTCGCGGAGCACACGAAGTGCAAACGGCGCTGGACGAGCTTTCCGGCTGGCTGAGCGGCGAGCGCGACCGCGCCCCGGAATGGCCGGGCTTCGACGCGCTCGCCCCTGCACGCGCTCGAAAGAGCCGCCACGGAGCGATCCTGCTCCCGTTGCGGGCGCTCGTTGCGGCGATAGACTCGGCGCGGTGACCACTCCCGCCGAGACTGCCCAGGCGACGACCGCCATCTTGGAAAGCGGCGCCATCATGCTCGGCGCCGCGCTCCTCTTCGTCACCATCTTCCGCCGGCTGAAGCTCGGTGCGACCTTGGGCTATATCGTCGCCGGAGCGCTGATCGGCCCGCAGATCCTCGGCTTGATCCGCGACCCGGCGCAGGTGAGCAGCGTCACCGAGATCGGCATCGCGTTGCTCCTCTTCATCGTCGGGCTCGAGCTTCGCCCTGCGCGGCTGTGGCGGCTCAGAAACGACATTTTTGGGCTTGGATTGGCGCAGGTCGTTCTGTGCGGACTGGCGCTCAGCCTGTTGCTCTATCTTGCCGTTGGCCTCTCGCCGGAAGCAGCGCTCGCGATCGGCCTTCCGCTCGGCCTGTCGTCTACCGCGCAGGTCCTTCCGATGCTTCGCGCCGACAATGAGCTGAACACGCCGGAGGGGGAGCGCGCGTTCTCGATCCTGCTGTTCCAAGACCTGTCGATCGTCCCGATGATCACGATCATCGCTGCAATGGCGCGGGTGCCCGACCTCACCGCGCCGACTGGCCTTACGCTGGCGCTGTACACGGTTGCGGCAATCGCCGCCCTGGTGCTGGTGGGCAGGGTAATCCTCAATCCGCTGTTCCGGCTGATCGGTCGGTTCGGCGAGCGCGAGCTGTTCGTCGTCGCCGGATTATTCACCGTCGTCGCCTCCGCCGCGGTGATGCATTACCTTCACCTGTCGGTTGCGCTTGGCGCCTTCGTCGCCGGCGTGATGCTCGCGGAATCGCCCTACCGGCATGAGCTGGAGAGCGACGTCGAGCCGTTCCGCTCGATCCTTCTCGGCCTGTTCTTCCTGTCCGTTGGAATGCTCCTCGACCTGGGCGTCATCGCCGCCCGGCCGTGGTTCGTAGTCGGCATCGCTGCAGGCGTGATCGTCACCAAGGCTCTGCTGATCGCCGGACTTGCGCGAATCTTCGGGAACAACTGGCCGCGAAGCGTTCGCCTCGGGCTTCTCCTCAGCCAGGCCGGCGAATTCGGATTCGTCCTCTTTGCGCAGGCGACCGCTGCCGGTCTCGTCCTTCCGGCCGCTGGGTCGCTGTTCGGCGCGGTCGTGACTCTGTCCATGGCGACCACGCCGTTCCTGATGCGGCTGGTCGACTGGATGGAGCGGCGCGAGGATCGCGGCGGCGACGACCTCGACGGCCCGGAGAAGTCGCCGGAAACCAGCGCTATCGTCGTCGGTTATGGCCGGTTCGGACAGACTGTCGCCCAGATGCTGATGGCCAAGGGCATTGGGATCACACTGATCGACAAGACCCCGAGCATGATCGAAACGGCCGAGGAGTTCGGAACCAAGGTCTATTATGGCGACGGGCTTCGGCTCGACCTGCTTCGGGCAGCGGGGGCGGAGACTGCCCGGGTGATTGCGTTCTGCAACGACAATGAAGACGGCGAGCTGACCCGTGACGCGCTGAAGGCGGTTCTTGGCGCCTTTCCCCAGGCTTCGGTGATGGTCCGCGCGTTCGACCGGCGGCACCTGATCGAGCTTCGCGGGCTGGACCTTGTGCTTGCCGAACGCGAATTGTTCGAAAGCGCTGTGGTCATGGGCAGGGCCGCGCTTCGCGCCAGCGGCTTCGGCTCAGCCGAGATCGAGCGGGTCGAGAGCGAATATAGGATGCGCGATTGCGAGCGGCTGGAGCGGCAGGCGGAAAGCGGCGATCTTCACGCCGGCGAGGATCGGTCGTTCGCTTCGTCACCCTTGCCCGAGGAAGCTCCTCCCGCCGCGCCGCCTGCGAGATAGTCCTCGAGAGAGCCAAGGATCGATTCGACCACCTTGGAATGGGCGGCGGCGCCGCTCCTCACGCGGATATGAGCTTCGGCGTAGGCGGGGCCACGCTCCTCCGACAGCCGCTCGAGAGTCCCGGCCGGATCGGAGTTGCGGAGCAGCGGCCTGGTGTCGCGACGGCCTGTTCGTTCGGTCAGAATTCCCACCGGAGCGTCGAGCCAGATTGTGATCGCCCGCTCGTTGAGGAGCTTGCGGGTGCGCGGATCGACGAAAGCGCCGCCGCCGGTTGCGATGACCCGGACGGTGCCGTCGATCAGCCTTGCGACCAGCCGCCGCTCACCGTCGCGGAAGTCCGCTTCGCCATAGCGGTCGAACATTTCGGCGGCCGAGCAGCCGGCGGCACCCTCGATCTCATCGTCGCTGTCGACGAAGGGCAGACCGAGCCGCTTGGCCAGCCTTCGGCCGACCGTCGACTTGCCCGCTCCCATCAGCCCGACGAGAACCACCGGCCGATCCAGACGCTCACCGAGCTTTTGCATCGCGCGGGGCTATACAGCGGCCCCGAAGGTCGGGCAAAAGCCCGCCGTTCTTTACACCAATCGGAAAGGGCGGAATGTCGCGAGGCTTGATTCTCCTGATCGTCGTGGTCCTCGTTATTGCCGGGGCTTTATTCTTCCTGTCGAGCAGCGTTCGTGAGGTGCCGACGCAGCCGGTCGAAATCGATGTAACCAATGCAGCCGGCCATTAGGCGACTGCTCCTTCTAGGCGCTGCAGCCGCGCTCGCCATTCCAGCGATCGCGCAGGTGCAGAACGCTACTACGCCGACGCCGGCTCCAGCGCCTGCACCGACGCCTCAGCCTGTGCGGCCCGAACCGACGCAGGCCCAGCCTGCCGACGGCAACGATGTTGGCGTCGAGGTCCAGCCGGCGGACGAGGTCGCATATCGGCCGCCACCCCCGCCGATCGAATATCCGAGCTTTGCGCGCCGCGACCCGTTTACGGCCGGCGCGCTCGACCCTGCCCGGACGGCGATAGGAAGCGACGCCTGGGGCCAGGCAAACGGAGCCTTCCTGTCGTCGCTGATGCGGCGGATGGACACGCCGATCGCTTCGCGCTGGGCGCACATCGCGTTGCGCGATGCGCTGCTGGCGAAGGCGCACGCGCCCGCGGGAGTTAACCCGGTGGACTGGGCTGCCGAGCGGGCCTGGCTTCTGCTGCGCATGGGCGAAGCCGATGCTGCGCGGATGGTTGTTGCAAGCGTCGACACGGACCGTTTCACTCCAAAGATGGTGCAGGTCGCGGTGCAGGCTGCGCTCGCGACTTCCGATCCGCTCGCTTTGTGCCCTCTGCTCGACGGGATGCGAAAAGCCGAGGCACGTGTGGTCCCGCTCGTCCAGGCGATCTGCGCCGGCCTGAACGGCGAGGCTGCGTCCGCTTCGGCCCAGATCGAGTCCGCGCGCCGCCGGGGAACGATCGGCGGGATCGACCTCGCTCTCGCGCAGAAGGCCGTTGGAGCGACCGCCGACACCGGCACCGCGGCGACGATCGAATGGGAGCCGGTCGAGAGCCTGACCGCCTGGCGCTATGGCCTGTCGACGGCGACAGCGATGAGCCCGCCGAAGAAGCTTCTCGAATCGGCCTCGCCGCAGCTTCGTGCCTGGTATGCGCGGGCGCCGTTCATTCCGTTCCAGGACCGGCTCGACTCCGCGAGGATCGCCGCCGGCCTCGGCGTGCTTTCGTCGCAGGCCTTGGTCGATTTCTACTCCGCAATTTACGACGCCACCGATCCCAACGACCTCGGAGGCACCGACTCCTGGCAGCTTCGGCTGGCGTTCGCCGGCCGCGACCAGGAGACCCGGCTCGCCGCGATGCGTCGGTTCTGGAGCGAAGGCGACGGCCGGCTGCAGCACGAAGCGGCTCGAGCAGCGGTCGCACGGGCGGCTGCCCGGATCGAACCCAGCAAGGACCTCCAGGCAGACGCGCCGGAGCTGATCGCCTCGATGCTGACCGCGGGGCTGGATCAGCAGGCAGCGCGCTGGGCCAATGCAATTCGCCAGATGGACGACGAGCCGGCCGATCGCGCCTGGGCGATGCTCGCTCTTGGAACTCCGGAAGGCTCGTCGCTCGACCTCAGCGTCGGCCGGGTGAACGCCTTTATCGGGCGCGACAAGAGCGAGGGCAAAAGGCGGAGCGCTTTCCTGGTCGCGGGCCTCGTCGGGCTCGGCCGGATCGACGCGGCGGCCGCGTCACGGCTGAATAGGCGATACAGCCTGCACATCGAGCGGGTGACCCAATGGTCGCAGATGCTCGATGCCGCAGCCCGCCGCCACCAGGGGGGAAGCGTTCTGGTTCTCGCGGGCACAGGGCTTCAGACTCCGAAATTCGAATCCTTGCCGCCCGCTCACCTGTTCCACATCGTGATGGCGCTTCGGAACACCGGACAGGAGTTCGCAGCGAGGATGATCGCGGCAGAGGCCCTGTCGCGGACCTGATGGACTCGTCCGACCAATCGCTGGTCGCCCGCTTCCTCGACATGCTTGCAGCCGAGGCCGGAGCCTCGCCAAATACATTGGCCGCCTATCGCAACGACCTGGCCAAGGCGGCGGCGGACCTGGGCACGAACCTTGGCGCCGCGGGGCGCGACGAGCTCGCCACGCTCGGGCAGAAATGGTCGGGCCTCGCGGCGTCGACGGTGGGGCGGCGGTCGTCGGCTCTTCGACGCTTCTACCGCTTTCTCGTCGATGACGGCCTTCGCTCGGACGACCCGTCGGCTGCGCTTCCCCAGCCCAAGCTGCAGCGGCCGCTCCCTCGTGTTCTGAGCGAAGCCGACGTTGAGGCGATGTTCGAGGCAGCGGGCGACAAGGCGGCGAGCGGCGAGCCCTTGGCCCAGCGCAACCTAGCGCTGCTTGAATTGCTGTACGGGTCCGGCCTTCGCGCAAGCGAGGTGATTTCCCTTCCCCGGGCCGCAATCCGCCCCGGCCAGCCGTTCCTGATCCTGCAAGGGAAGGGCGCGAAGGAGCGTCTGGTGCCGATTTCCGGGCGTGCGGAGGCGGCCGTCAGGGACTGGCTCGGTAACGTGCCCGCGTCCAGCCCGTGGCTGTTCCCGACGGGCAAGAAGCACATGACTCGGGTCCGCCTGTTCCAGGTGGTCCGTCAGATGGCCGCCGATGCGGGAATCGCGCCCGACCGGATCAGCCCGCACGTCCTCCGCCACGCCTTTGCGACGCACCTGCTTTCGGGCGGTGCGGACCTGCGCGTGCTCCAGGCGCTCCTCGGCCATGCGGACATCGCAACGACGCAGATATACACGCATGTCGATGCCGCGCGGCTGGTCCAGCTGGTCAACGAGCGGCACCCGCTTGCCGACCGCAATCGTTGACGCTTTGCGCCTCCCCGCTTACGCGCCCTCCCAATGCTGACGTACCTGGATTTCGAAAAGCCGATTGCCGAGCTTGAGGCGCGCGTTCGGGAGCTGAAGGAAACGGCTGACAACGGCGAGATCGATATCGAAGCCGAGGTCGGCAAGCTCGAAGGCAAGGCTTCGAAGCTCCTCAAGGACACATATTCGAAGCTTTCGCCGTGGCAGAAGGCGCAAGTGGCGCGCCATCCGGAGCGGCCGCATTTCAAGGATTATGTGGCGGGAGTGACCGATGAGTTCATCCCGCTCGCCGGCGATCGCGCCTACGGCGAAGATCCGGCAATCGTTGGCGGCTTTGCGCGAATAGACGGCCGGCGAGTCATGCTGATCGGTCACGAAAAGGGCGAGGACACCGCCTCGCGGCTCCGGCACAATTTCGGAATGGCCAAGCCGGAGGGTTATCGCAAGGCGATCCGGCTGATGCGGCTCGCCGACCGCTTCGGCCTTCCGGTGGTGACGCTGGTCGATACTCCCGGCGCCTTTCCAGGTGTCGAGGCGGAAGAGCGCGGGCAGGCCGAAGCGATCGCCCGCTCGACCGAGGAATGCCTCGACCTCAAGGTTCCGATCATCGCGGCGATCGTCGGTGAAGGGGGGTCGGGCGGCGCGGTCGCGATCGCCACCGCCAACCGGGTGCTGATGTTCGAGCATGCGATCTATTCGGTCATCTCGCCCGAAGGCTGCGCGTCCATCCTGTGGCGGACCGCCGACAAGGCGGCCGATGCAGCCGAAGCAATGCGGATCACGGCCAACGACCTCTTGTCGCTCGGAGTGGTGGACAGGATCGTCGAGGAGCCAATCGGGGGAGCCCAGCGTGACTCCGACGCGGCCATCGCAACTTTAAAGTTGGCCATCCTCGAGGAGCTGAAGGGCTGCTCGGCCATGAAGCCGAAGCAACTTCTCGAGCAGCGACGGGCCAAGTTCCTCGCCATTGGTTAACCGCCGCGCGGTTCTCAACGGAACCGGGCCGGTCATCTCCCGTTCAAAAGCCCGGCTTACCTTTCCTTTCAAAGCGAGAGAGAAGCGATGTCAAAGGCGCTGCTTTTATTGTCCGCCGCCGCACTGGTTGCGTCCGGCACGGCCGTTACCGCGCAATATGCGGTCCGGAGCCTCGACCCGCGGCTGGTGGCGGAGGCGCGGCAGGAGCACACCCAGGTCGTCGAGCAATATGGCGGGGCTGAGACCGGCCCTCGCGCAGCCTATGTCGACGAGGTCGGCCACCGGGTCGCCGCCTTCTCCGGGGTCGAGAATCCCGCCGGCACTTATCGCTTCACGCTCCTGAACTCGGCGGTCGAGAACGCTTTCTCCGTCCCCGGCGGCTATATTTACATCACCCGCCAGCTGATGACCCTGATGGACGACGAGGCGGAGCTCGCCTTCGCTTTGGGTCATGAGGTCGGCCATGTCGCCGCCGCCCACGCACAGCAGCGCGAGCAGGCCGAAAGGCGGGCCGTCCGGCAGCAATTGCCGTGGATCCTGCTGGGCGGCATCTTCGGCGGCAATTTCGGCAACGCAGTTGCCAATCGCGGGCTGCTTCGTGCAGAGTTGCAGACACTTAGCTTCTCCCGCGATCAGGAATATCAGGCCGACGACCTGGGGCTGAGGTACCTGGTTGCCGCCGGCTACAATCCCTCCGGCGGCGCCGAAATCCTCGGCGCATTGACGCGCAATTCAGCGCTTCAGGCTCGGGTGCAGGGCAAGGACAGCCGAAAGCTGCCGGAGTGGGCGATGACTCACCCGTTGAGCGAGAACCGCATGCAGCGAGCCTTTGCAGAGGCTCAGTCCACGGGCCGGCTCGGGACCGGAATCACCAACCGCGACGCGTTCCTTCAGCGAATCGACGGAATGTTCGTCGACGACGATCCGGCCCAGGGCGTGATCGACGGGCGGACCTTCCTCCACCCCGACCTTCGGATCCAGTTCACTGTCCCCGTCGGCTACTTGATGGACAATGGCACGAGGGCTGTCGACATCTCCGGATCGGCCGGGCAGGCGCAGTTCGGCGGCGGCCGCTACAACGGAACTCTCGAGAATTACATCTATTCGGCGCTTCAGGAGCTGCTCGGCGACCGCCGGGTGCCGATTCCGCAGCCGAGGCGGACCGTTATCAATGGAATCCCGGCCGCGTTCACCGTCACTCGGACGCGAACCTCATCGGGCGTCGTCGATCTGGCCGTCGTCGCCTACCAATGGGCGCCGGGGACGGTCTATCACTTCGTAACGCTCACGTCCGGCGGGGCAGGGCTCGGCCAGTTCGCTTCCATGATCCAATCGATCAGGAAGATCACGCCATCGGAGGCGGCAGCGATTCGTCCGCGAGTCATCGACGTGGTGACTGTGGCGCCCGGCGATACCGTCCAGTCGCTCAGCAGCCGAATGGCATATCGCGATTTCAAGATGGAGCGATTCGTCTCGCTCAATGGGCTGTCGCCCGGCGCCCGGCTCGCGCCCGGCCAGAAGGTCAAGCTAATCGTCTACGGAGAGCGGCGCTCCTGATTACATGCTGGATTGGGCAGTGGAGCTCAAATTGGTCCACATGCCGCCAACGCCGCCGCCAAGACCCGACAGTGCACTCATCATCGCGATAACGATGAGCGCAGCAATCAGCCCATATTCGATTGCGGTAGCACCCCGCCTGTCGGCGAGAAGCAAAAGCAAGTTTAGCCGGATAGCGATCACGCCACCCTCCTCTGGTCCACGTCCACTCCGGCACTAATAGTGACGGGAGGTTAACAAGTTTTGAGGGTAAGGCGGTTAACGGCGCCTCATCCATCTCAAGGTCGCTCGGGCGGGCTCCAGGCTGCAAAGTGCAGGATTTCAAAGGTTTCGACGGTTCGGCCGTCTTCCGCGGCCGCTGTGAAGTCGGCCTCGGCCGCCTCGATTGCCTTGCGCGTTAACGGCCTTCGCGACCGCGCGGTGAGCAGGTTCGTGGCGCCCATCGCGCGAAGGTCGCCGACGAGCGTGCGAAGGCACCTATAGGCGACGCTCACCCGGTCCACGTCCACTACCGGCATTGCGAACCCCGCGGCGCCCAGCAGCTGGGCGAGTGCGGCGGGCTCGATTCGCGGGTGGATGTGCGGGCTGGCAGCCCCGGAGACAGCGTCGGCCGCTCGCATCGCGCTTCGAAGCCTGGGCATTGTCTGGCCTCCGGCGATCGCTCCGATCAGGAGCGAATCCGGCTTCAAGAGGAAACGCAGCCGAAGCATCGCCCCGGGTAGGTCGTTGACGGTGTCCAGCGTGCCGATTGCGATGATGAGGTCGAAGGTGCGTGGCTCGAGGTCCAGTTCTTCCTCGTTTGCCCGGTCTCCGCCTGAAGCCAACGCGAATGCTGCGCCAGGATCGATCACGATTACGCTGTCCGTGACGTTGCGGAGACGCTGCACCCATTGCGGGTCGGGAGCCCCGATTAGCAACGCCGACGAGAAGCTTCGGTTTATGCCCGCAAGCCGTTCGAGGACGTCATCGAAGCTGCGATCGTAAAGGAACAGCGCAACCCCGGTCCGAGCCGCCCGGTCGCGTCTCAGCGAGCGAAGCTTCAGGTCGAAAAGTTCGGGCGGGGAAGGCATCGCGCCGCTTGTGCGTCGGCGGCCACTGCGCGACAAGACAGGCGATGCAATTGCGCCCAGCGGCCTATCGGCTTTTCCGCTTCCTCCTCGACTTCGGGCTTCCCGCTCGCTGCGGGGGCTGCGGAACCATCGTCGATGAAGTCGACAGCTTCTGCATCGCCTGCTGGCGGAGCCTCGAATTCCTCCAGGGTGGCTGTTCGCGGTGCGGAATTCCGCTGGAGGCAACGGAAGCGGAGATTTGCGGCGCCTGCCTGGCCAGGCCGCCGCGCCTCGACCGGATGCGCGCCGCCGTCGCTTATGGCGAGATCAGCCGATCGATCGCACTGAAGCTCAAATATGGCCGCAAGGTCGGCCTCGCGCGAACCATGTCGCGCTACATGCGGCCGATGCTTGCCGAATTGCCTTCGGGAGCGCTGATCGTGCCCGTGCCCCTGCACCGGTCCCGCCTCTGGAGCCGCGGGTTCAACCAGTCGGCGCTGGTCGCTAAGGAGTTGGCACGTCAGACTGGAATGTCGCTTTCGGTCGACGCGCTGAAGCGGGTTCGGGCGACGCCGCCGCTGAAGGGCCTCAGCATGCGCCAGAGGCGCCGAACCGTCGCCGGGGCCTTTCGCGCCAATTCGAAGGCGGAGCTTCGCGGCAGGACCGTGGTTCTTGTCGATGATGTGCTGACCACCGGGAGCACCGCCGACGCCTGCGCCCGAGCGCTGAGGAAAGCAGGCGCGGAGGGAGTGGACCTGATAAGCTGGGCGCGCGTAATCCGCCCGACACAAGTGGATGCCTGAGGACGATTGTGGCGAAAGTTGAAATCTACACCAAGACCTTCTGCGGTTTTTGCGTGCGCGCCCGTCACCTCCTCGAATCCAAGGGCGTGGATTTCGAGGAATATGTGATCGACGGCGGCGGCCCGAAGCGCGAAGAGATGATCCAGCGAGCGAAAGGCCGGATGACCGTGCCGCAGATCTTCATCGACGGTCGGCACGTCGGTGGATGCACTGAACTTTACGAGCTGGAGCGGGACGGCAAGCTCAGCGAATGGCTGGCCGCGTGACCCGGATTGCACTTTTCCAGTCGAGGACGGGCATCGACCCGGCCGTCAACGCGGACGCGCTGGTCAAGGCGATAGCCCACGCAGCGGATGGCGGAGCGGAGATGCTGTTCACGCCCGAAATGTCCGGGCTTCTCGACCGCGACGCCAGTCGTGCCCGGCACAACGTCCGGACCGAAGAGGACGACCCAGTGCTCGCAGCGTGCCGGGAGGCATGCAAGGCCCGGGGAATCTGGCTTCACCTTGGTTCGCTCGCAGTGCTTGCGGAGGAGGGCAAGTTCGCCAATCGCGGCTTCGTCATCGATTCGGACGGCGAAATCCGCGCAACCTACGACAAGATCCACCTGTTCGACGTCGACCTTCCGACGGGCGAGACCTGGCGCGAATCCAACATCTATCGCGGCGGCTCGGACGCTGTGGTGGTCTCTGGAACGCCGGTGGGCAAGCTCGGCCTCACTATCTGCTACGATCTTCGCTTTCCGCAGCTTTTCCAGCGCCTTACGGATGCCGGGGCGGAGGTGGTTGCGGTGCCCGCCGCGTTCACCGTTCCGACCGGCAGAGCCCATTGGGAAATCCTTCTGCGCGCGCGCGCGATCGAGGCGGGCGTGTTCATCGTCGCCGCCGCGCAGTGCGGCCGGCACGAGGACGGCCGCGAAACCTACGGCCATTCGCTCGTCGTCGACCCGTGGGGGACCATAGCCGCGGACCTTCGCGACAGTGTCGGCGTCGGGCTTGCAGAGATTGATGTGAGCAGAGTCGCTGACATTCGCCGGCGAATCCCGGCGATCGACCACCGGCGCCCGGTGGGAGAGGCGGTGTCGAGGTGATCGTCTTCGATCTCAAGTGCCAGGACAGGGGCGACGTCTTCGAAGGCTGGTTCGATTCCAACGCGGATTTCGAAGCGCAGAAGGCGCGGGGCCTGGTCCAGTGCCCAGTCTGCCAGTCTACGCGCGTCGCCAAGGCACCAATGGCTCCCCACGTGCCTGCACGGACGTCCGGCGAAGCGCCTTCGCTCGCCAAGCTTGCGGCGCTGCAGGCCAAGATGCTCGAGAATTCCGAGTGGGTCGGCGACCGCTTTGCCGATGAAGCGCGCGCCATTCACGAAGGCGAAGCGGACCCGCGGCCGGTTCACGGCAATGTGACGGCCGCTGAGGCGAAGACACTCATCGACGATGGCATCCCGGTTGCTCCGTTGCCGCTTCCGGTGCTTCCGCCCAACCAAGTGAATTGAAGAAACGCCTCCGCGTCCCTATTCGACAGCAAGGCGACCCCGTAGCTCAGCAGGATAGAGCATCAGATTCCTAATCTGAGGGCCACAGGTTCGAATCCTGTCGGGGTCACCATTTTTTCGGAGGGATCGGCAATGGCGACGACGAAGCAGCGGAAGCTCGAAGAGTCGCAAGGGGGCATCGTCGACCGCCTGTTCCTCGAACATCCCCGTTCTCTCGATATGAGCTGGGCCGGACACGGCGCAGGCGCGGTGAAGGTCGGCCTACAGCTCATTGGGGCCGGAATCGCCGCGCTGATCCACGCGGTCGTACCGGGAATCTTCGGCGAAACCGCTTCGACGACCGTCATCCGGATGCACGATCACATCCAGAAGTTGAACGCGAAGCGGGATGCCTGAACTGCGCACGCCGGTCGCCATCGTCGGCGGCGGTTTTTCCGGGACGATGGTGGCGGCGAACCTCGCGCGGCGCGGGATTCGTTCAGTCCTGATCGAAGCGAACGGGCAGGCGGGGCAGGGCGCGGCCTATTCGACGATCGAACCGGCTCACCTTCTCAACATCCGCGCGAACAACATGGGTGCCTGGGCCGACGATCCGGGACATTTTGCAAGGACCGAGGGAGCAGAGCCGGACGAGTTCGCGGAGCGGCGCAGGTACGGCCGCTATCTTCGCTCGATCCTCGACCAGGCGATCGAGAGCGGCTGTGTGCAGCTCATCGAGAATCGCGCCGTCGAAGCGAAGCGACATGTGGAAGGTTGGCAAGTCCGGCTGGAAGGCGGGGATAGTGTTGAAGCCGGCGCACTGGTCCTCGCGATCGGCAACCAGCCGCCGGCGGAACTGCCATTTGCGAAACTGGCCGGCGCCCATCTGATCGACAATCCGTGGGGAAAGCGTGCTCGATCCGCGATTTCCGAGGCCGCGGCGAGCAGCGACGACATCATAATCGTGGGCACGAGCCTGACGATGGTCGACGTTGTCCTGTCGCTGGACCGGACGGATCATCGCGGAAGGATCGTTGCCGTCTCCCGCCGCGGCAAGATTCCCCTTGCCGCTGGATTGCATGATCCTGCGCCCGTGCAGTGGGAGAACCTTCCGCAGCTGAAGGTTCGAGAATTCGCGAAATGGCTTCGAAATCGCAGCGCGAATGTGGACTGGCGGTCCGCGATCGATTCACTGCGGCCGCACAGCCATCGAATCTGGCAGACCTTTTCGAACGAAGAGAAGCGACGCTTCCTTCGCAACGGCCGTCCGTGGTGGGACATTCACCGCCATCGGATAGCGCCCCAGGTCGCCGCCAGGATCGCCCAGCTCGTTTCGGATGGTCGCCTGGAGATCGTCGCGGGCCGCGTCGCGACGGTTGAAGCGTACGATGGAGGTGTCGACGTCGCGATCCGCAGGCGCGGGAAGGCGGAAGCCGATTCGCCACAGCGCTTCGGCTACGTCTTCAACTGCACCGGCCCGCTCGGTGACATCGGCCGGACCGCGGAGCCTCTCCTTCGGCATCTGCTGGACGGCGGCCTGGTCGTGCCCGATGAGCTATCCATCGGCCTTGCGGTCGACGAGCGCTGCCGGGCAGCGCCGGGGGAACGTCTTTGGGCTCTCGGGACTCTAACCAAGGGCCGCTACTGGGAAATCATCGCGGTGCCGGACATCCGGCACCAGGCCGCAGCGGTGGCCGAAGACATTGCAACGGAGCTTGGACAATGAGCCCGACGCCCGACAACGGCGATATTTACGAAGAGCCGGCGAAGCTGCCGGTGCCCGATGACGTGCAGGAGGCGATCCGCACCCTGATCCGTTGGACCGGGGACGACCCCGATCGCGAAGGACTCCTGGAAACGCCGAAGCGAGTAGCGCGTGCCTGGGCGGAATATTCTGCCGGATACCAGTCAGACCCGGCGGTCCACCTCAGCCGCACCTTCTACGAGGTCGGCGGTTATGACGAGATCGTCCTTTTGAAGGACATTCCGTTCCAATCGCATTGCGAACACCACATGGCGCCGATCATCGGCAAGGCCGCGATCGCGTATCTACCAAGAGACAAGGTGGTCGGGATCAGCAAGCTGGCGCGAGTCCTGCACGGCTATGCCCGCAGGCTTCAGGTTCAGGAGCGGCTGACGGCCCAGGTCGCCGACTGCATTTGGACTCATCTGGAGCCGAAGGCCGTGGCGGTGGTCATCGAGGCTAGCCATTCGTGCATGACGGCGCGCGGAGTAAATACTCCGGGCGTGATGATGACCACCAGCCGGATGATGGGCACGTTCCGCGAGGACGAGCGCAGCCGGCGCGAGGTCCTCGCCCTTATGGGCTACTAGCTGTTCAGGGCTTCCGCGGCGGCGTCGAGCGTCGCCCTATCGTTGCCGTGCTGCTCGATCAGCGCCCGGGCTTGCTCGCGGCTGATCCCATGCTTGCGCGCGAAATGGTCGAGCTCATAATCCTGGTCGCCCGCGACGCGTGACCGATCCGACCCGCCGACATTCGATTTATCGTCTGACATAGAAACCTCCTCTGAGACTCAAACGCGTCCCGCTTCGGCTGCGTTCCTCGCGCGACCAACGCGGCCGAAGCGCGTTTACCGGGCCATGGCGGCGCCCAAACGCAGGCAGAAGCTCAAGGTCTACCGGACTCCGATCGGCTTTCACGACGCTTTCGTCGCGGCGCCGAGCCAGAAGGCAGCGCTGGAAGCCTGGGGCGCGGACACCAACCTGTTTGGGCGCGGGATCGCGGAGCAGGTGACCGACGCCAAACTCACCAAGGTGCCGCTGGAGAATCCCGGCCAAGTCGTGAAGGTGCTTCGAGGCACCGCGGCCGAGCAGCTGGCAGCCCTGGAAGCTCAGGAAACGCCGAAGCGAAGGAAAGCGCAGGAGCCGGAGATTGTCCCGACGCGGTCGAAGAAGCGCCTGCCCAAGCCGAGCCGGGCTGCGCTCGCGAAGGCACAGGAGGCGCTCGACCGCATTGAAAAGCGGCAGGAAGGCGAAATTAGGAACCTCGAGAAGCAGCAGGAGACTCTCGAGCGCAAACTGCGCGACCTCAAGCAACGCCACGAAAGCGAGCGCGACAAAGCTCAACAGCGGCTGGACGACGAGCGTTCGGAATATGAGGAGGCGATCCGCAGCTACGAGGCCGGTTGAGTTTATCCCGGGCGCAATTAGGGTCGCTGGCGATGCGCCAATATCTCGACCTGCTGCAGACCATCCTCGACGAAGGCGTGCCGCAGTCGGACCGCACCGGGACCGGAACCCTCACCTATTTCGGAGCGCAGATGCGCTTCGACCTTCAAAAGGGCTTTCCGCTTCTCACGACCAAGAAGCTCCACCTTCGTTCGATCATCGTCGAGCTTCTGTGGTTCCTTCGCGGCGACACGAACATCGCCTGGCTGAAGGAGCGTAACGTCAAGATCTGGGACGAGTGGGCGGACGAGAAGGGCGACCTTGGTCCCGTCTACGGGAAGCAGTGGCGCGACTGGGAAACCAGCGACGGCCGCCACATCGACCAAATCGCGAACCTGGTCGACCTCATCAAGAGGGATCCCTCGTCGCGCCGGCAGATCGTCACCGCCTGGAACCCCGGCGAGATCCACAAGATGGCGCTCGCGCCGTGCCACTGCCTATTCCAGACGCAGGTGGCGGGGGGCCGGCTCAACCTCCAGCTTTACCAGCGCAGCGCGGACATGTTCCTGGGCGTCCCGTTCAACATCGCCAGCTATTCGCTGCTGACGCACATGCTCGCGCGCGAATGCGGGCTGGAGCCGGGCGTGTTCGTCTGGACCGGCGGAGACTGCCACATCTATTCGAACCATATGGAGCAGGTGAGGCTCCAGCTAGGCCGTGAACCTCGCTCGCTTCCGCAGCTTGTCCTCAAGGACCGCGGCCAGACGATCGATAGTTACGAGCCGGAAGACTTCCTTTTCGAAAATTACGACCCGCACCCGCACATTTCCGCGCCCGTGGCCGTTTGACTACTCGTGGCAATCGCGCGTCGGGTCGAACGGACCCGATTCATTCCTGCCGCGTTTCGAGTGCCTAAGGCGAGGAGAGAAATGATGCTTCAGAAGATCGCTACTGTGCTCATCGTGGGCGCCGCGCTTGCGACGGCGGCGTGCAACACCGTTCGTGGCGCCGCTCGCGACGTCAATTCGGTCGCGAACTGCACCGAGAACGCGATAAACGGCGGCAACTGCTAGGCTTGCCGATAGCCGTTCAAGAAGCCCCGCAGGCATCCCCTGCGGGGCTTTTTTCTGCCAGCCGTCGCAGCAGGGATTCGGTTCATCGGAGGGACAGTCGACATAGGCTCAACATGATTGCATTGTCGTTTCGTAGTCGAAAGGAAGGGTGGGACAATGCTTCGAGCTTTTGTGATCAGCGCAGTCGTTGTTGGCAGCCTTGCGGTTGCCGCTTGCAACACCGTCCGCGGCGCCGCGGCGGACGTGAATTCGGTCGCGAACTGCACCGAGAACACCATCAATACCGGTCGCTGCAAGTAAGCGTCGGCTGACAGAAAGAAGGCCCCGTCGGCATGTGCCGGCGGGGCCTTTTCCATTGGCCGTGGCGGATGGCCCGGCTTATTTTTCCTGCAGGTAATCGCCCGCGTCGGCGTCGAGGCCGTGACCCGACGGGGTCACCGCATCGAGCGGATCGGCGTGGATTGCGGCTTCGGGACCTTCAGCCAATTCGGCCGCATGTTCCTCAGCAGCAGTCTCAGGAGCGATCAGCGATTCCTGGATCTTGCGCTGCTGCGCACGAAGCGCCGCGTCGCGGGAGGTCGCACTGACGCGCAGGCGGTTCATGCCGGCGCCGGTACCCGCCGGGATAAGGCGGCCGACGATGACATTCTCCTTGAGGCCGTTGAGCGTGTCGATCTTGCCCTGGACCGAAGCCTCGGTGAGTACCCTCGTCGTTTCCTGGAACGAGGCAGCCGAGATGAAGCTTCGGGTCTGCAGCGAGGCCTTGGTGATGCCAAGCAGCACCGGCTTGCCTTCCGCATGCTTCTGCTTCTTCTCGAGCTTCGAGTTGATGGCATCCATCTCCTCACGATCGACCTGCTCGCCCGGAAGCAGAGTGGTGTCGCCGCTCTCGGTGATCTCGACCTTCTGCAGCATCTGGCGAACGATCACCTCGATGTGCTTGTCGTTGATCTTCACGCCCTGGAGTCGATAGACCTCCTGGATCTCGCTCACGAGATATTCGGCGAGCGCCTCGACCCCGAGAACCTCCAGAATGTCGTGCGGATCGGGTGAACCGCCGACGAGATTGTCGCCGCGCTTCACATAATCGCCTTCCTGGACCTCGATGAGCTTCGCCTTCGGGACCAGATACTCGACCGGCTCGCCACCATCCTCGGGAACGATCGCGATCTTCCGCTTCGCCTTGTAGTCGCGAAGGAAGGTGACCTTGCCCGACACCTTGGCGATGATCGCATTCTCCTTCGGCTTGCGCGCCTCGAAGAGCTCCGCGACGCGCGGAAGACCGCCGGTGATGTCGCGCGTACGGGCCGCTTCGCGAGGAAGGCGGGCGAGAACCTCGCCGGCCTCGACCTGCTGGCCGTCCTCGATGGCGATGATCGCCCCGGCCGGAAGCCGGTAGACGCCCGCTTCCTTCGCCTTGGCGCCGGAGCCCGTCAGCGTGAGCCGAGGGTGGAGGCTGTCCTTCTTGGAACGGCCGCCAGTGTCCTCGGTGACGACACGCTGGGTAATTCCGGTCGACTCGTCCACCTGCTCGGTCAGCGTGCGCTGCTCGATTAGGTCCTGGTACTTAACCGTGCCGCCGGTCTCGGTGATGACCGGGCTGAAGGCCGGGTCCCACTCGGCGACGCGGTCGCCGCGGGTGACGATATGGCCGGTCTCGCACAGCAGGTGAGCGCCGTAAGGAACGCGATGGGTCGAAAGTTCGCGCCCGTCCATGTCGAGGATCGCGATCTCGCCCGAACGGGACAGCGAAACGTGCCGTCCGCGCGGGTCCTGGATCGTCGGCATGTCGCGAAGCTCGATGGTGCCGTCGACCGGCGCCTCCAGGTTCGACTGCTCGTTGAGCTGCGCCGCGCCGCCGATGTGGAAGGTCCGCATCGTCAGCTGGGTGCCCGGCTCGCCGATCGACTGGGCCGCGATGACCCCGACCGCTTCGCCGATGTTGACCGGAGTACCCCGCGCAAGATCGCGCCCGTAGCACTTGCCGCACACGCCCTGGGTGGACGCGCAGACAAGCGGGGAGCGGATCTTCATGCCCTGGATCCCGATCTCCTCGATCTGGGCGACCATCGCCTCGTCGAGAAGAGAGCCTTCGGGGATGATCACGTCGCCCGACTTCGGATCGACGATGTCTTCCGCGGTCGTTCGGCCGAGGACCCGGTCGGCGAGCGAAGCGATGACCGCGCCGCCCTGGACGATCGCGCGCATCTCAAGCGCTCGGTCGGTGCCGCAATCCTCCTCGACGATCACGCAATCCTGGCTGACGTCGACCAGGCGGCGGGTCAGGTAGCCCGAGTTTGCCGTCTTGAGCGCCGTGTCGGCCAGGCCCTTGCGGGCGCCGTGGGTCGAGTTGAAGTATTCAAGGACGGTCAAGCCTTCCTTGAAGTTCGAGATGATCGGAGTCTCGATGATCTCGCCCGACGGCTTGGCCATGAGGCCGCGCATGCCGGCAAGCTGCTTGATCTGCGCCTGCGAACCACGAGCGCCAGAGTGGGCCATCATGTAGATCGAGTTGACGTCCGCCTGGCGGCCGTTCTCGAGCACCGGAGTGGCCGAGATTTCCTTCATCATCGCGGTCGCGACCTGGTCGCCGCAACGGGACCAGGCGTCGATCACCTTGTTGTACTTTTCCTGCTGGGTGATCAGGCCGTCCTGATACTGCTGCTCGTAATCCTTCACGAGCGCGCGGGTGTCGTCGACCAGCTTCACCTTCTCGGTCGGGATGACCATGTCGTCCTTGCCGAACGAGATTCCGGCGGCGAACGCGTGGCGGAAGCCGAGCTGCATGATCGCGTCGGCGAACAGCACCGTCTCCTTCTGGCCGGTGTGGCGATAGACGATGTCGATGACGTCGCCGATCTCCTTCTTGGTCAGAAGCCGGTTGACCGTCTCGAACGGCACCTTGTGGCTCTTCGGAAGAGTCTCGCCCAGCAGCATCCGCCCGGCGGTCGTCTCGAAGCGCTTCATGTAGGTGTTGCCGTCCTCGTCCGTCTGCGGGACTCGGCTGGTGATCTTGGTGTGAAGCGTGACGGCTCCGGCTGCCAGGGCCTGGTGGACCTCGGCCATGTCGGACAGCATCATGCCTTCACCGGGCTCACCCTCCTTCTCGATCGAGAGGTAGTAGAGACCCAGAACCATGTCCTGCGACGGCACGATGATCGGCTTGCCGTTCGCGGGCGACAGGATGTTGTTCGTGCTCATCATCAGCACGCGCGCTTCCAACTGGGCCTCGAGGCTCAGCGGGACGTGAACGGCCATCTGGTCGCCGTCGAAGTCGGCGTTGAAGGCGGCGCAGACCAGCGGGTGAAGCTGGATCGCCTTGCCTTCGATCAAGACCGGCTCGAACGCCTGAATGCCAAGACGGTGAAGCGTCGGCGCACGGTTGAGGAGGACCGGGTGCTCGCGAATGACTTCGTCGAGGATGTCCCAGACTTCCTTGCGCTCCTTCTCGACCCACTTCTTCGCCTGCTTCAGCGTCATGCTGAGGCCCTTGGCGTCGAGGCGTGAGTAGATGAACGGCTTGAACAGCTCGAGCGCCATCTTCTTCGGAAGACCGCACTGGTGGAGCTTGAGCTCCGGACCGGTGACGATGACCGAACGGCCCGAATAGTCGACGCGCTTGCCGAGCAGGTTCTGCCGGAAGCGGCCCTGCTTGCCCTTGAGCATGTCGGACAGCGACTTCAGCGGACGCTTGTTGGCGCCGGTGATCGTGCGGCCGCGACGGCCGTTGTCGAACAGGGCGTCGACCGCTTCCTGAAGCATGCGCTTCTCGTTGCGGACGATGATGTCCGGGGCGCGAAGCTCCATCAGCCGCTTCAGACGGTTGTTTCGGTTGATGACGCGGCGATACAGGTCGTTGAGGTCGGACGTCGCGAAGCGGCCGCCGTCCAGCGGGACCAGCGGGCGAAGCTCGGGCGGGATCACCGGAACGACGTCCAAAATCATCCACTCGGGACGGTTGCCGGATTCGAGGAAGCTCTCGACGACCTTGAGCCGCTTGATGATCTTCTTCGGCTTGAGCTCGGACTTGGTCTCGGCAAGCTCCTTGAGGAGCGCTTCCTTCTCGCCCTCGAGGTCGAGGTCGATCAGCATCTGCTTGACCGCCTCGGCGCCGATACCGGCAGAGAAGGCGTCTTCGCCATATTCGTCCTGGGCTTCGAGCAGCTCGTCCTCCGTGAGGAGCTGGAGCTTCTCGAGCGGGGTCAGGCCCGGCTCGAGGACCACATAGCTTTCGAAGTAGAGCACGCGCTCGAGCTGCTTGAGCTGCATGTCGAGCAGCAGGCCGATGCGGCTCGGAAGGCTCTTGAGGAACCAGATGTGAGCGACCGGAGCGGCCAGCTCGATATGGCCCATGCGCTCGCGCCGGACCTTCGAGACGGTGACTTCAACACCGCACTTCTCGCAGACGATTCCCTTGTACTTCATGCGCTTATACTTGCCGCACAAGCACTCGTAGTCCTTGATCGGGCCGAAGATGCGGGCGCAGAACAGGCCGTCGCGCTCCGGCTTGAAGGTCCGGTAGTTGATGGTTTCCGGCTTCTTGATCTCGCCGAACGACCAGCTTCGGATCTTGTCCGGGGACGCGATCCCGATGCGGATGTGGTCGAACGTTTCCGGCTTTGCGACCGGGTTTGCGAAGGGGGTCAGTTCATTCATTCTTGCAACTCCTGCCCCTCCCTTCGAGGGAGGGGGTGGGGTGGGTATCTGAAGCTTATTCGGCTGCGAGTGCCGGCGGTTCGTCTTCGGTCTGGACGCTGTCCAGCTCGACGTTGAGGCCAAGGCTGCGCATTTCCTTCACGAGCACGTTGAAGCTCTCCGGAATTCCGGCCTCGAACGTGTCGTCGCCCTTGACGATCGCCTCGTAGACCTTGGTCCGGCCGATCACGTCGTCCGACTTGACCGTCAGCATCTCCTGCAGCGTGTAGGCGGCGCCGTAGGCCTGGAGAGCCCAGACCTCCATTTCGCCGAAGCGCTGTCCGCCGAACTGCGCCTTTCCGCCCAGCGGCTGCTGGGTGACAAGGCTGTACGGGCCGATCGAGCGGGCGTGGATCTTGTCGTCCACGAGGTGGTGAAGCTTCAGCATGTAGATGTAGCCAACCGTCACCTTGCGATCGAACGGATTGCCGGTACGGCCGTCGAACAGCGTCACCTGCCCCGACGGGTCGAGGCCCGCCTTATTGAGCATCTCGGTCACGTCCGGTTCGCGAGCGCCGTCGAACACCGGAGTGCCCATCGGGATTCCGCGGGTCAGGGCCGATGCCATCTCCATGACATCCTCATCGCTTCGGGCGTCGATCTCAGCGGCATAATGCTTGCCGTAGATGTCCTTGATCTTCGTCCGGATCGCCTTGACGTCCTTGTCGGCGAAATCCTTGCCGCGCTCGTGCATTCCCTCGAGCATTGCCTGGATCTGCTGGCCAAGACCGCGGGCTGCCCAGCCAAGGTGGGTCTCGAAGATCTGCCCGACGTTCATTCGGCTCGGCACGCCTAGCGGGTTGAGCACGATGTCGACCGGAGTCCCGTCCTCGAGGAACGGCATGTCCTCCGAAGGAAGGATCCGGCTGATGACGCCCTTGTTTCCGTGGCGGCCGGCCATCTTGTCGCCCGGCTGAAGCTTGCGCTTCACCGCGACGAAGACCTTGACCATCTTGAGCACGCCCGGAGCCAGCTCGTCTCCGGCCTCGATCTTCTGGACGCGGTCTTCGAAGCGCCGGAGGATCGTGTTGGCGGCCTCGTCATACTGGGCCTTGAGGGCCTCGATGTCGGCCTGGCGCTTGTCGTCCTTGACCGCGATCTTCCACCACTCGTGCGGCTGCACCCCCTCGAGCGTTTCGGCGTCGATCTTCGCGCCCTTCTTGATGCCCTTGGGAGCAGCCGTCGCCGTCTGCTTTAGGAGCATCTCCTTGAGGCGTGCGAAGGTCGCACGGTTGAGGATGGCGCGCTCGTCGTCGGCGTCCTTCTTCAGACGCTCCTTTTCCTCGGTCTGGATCGCCCGGGTACGGTCATCGATGTCGATCCCGTGCCGGTTGAAGACCCGGACTTCGACGACCGTGCCGGCAACGCCCGGCGGCAACCGGAGCGAGGTGTCGCGGACGTCCGAAGCCTTTTCGCCGAAGATGGCGCGGAGGAGCTTTTCCTCCGGCGTCATCGGGCTTTCGCCCTTTGGGGTGATCTTGCCGCACAGGATGTCGCCCGGCTCGACCTCGGCACCGATGTAGACGATTCCCGCCTCGTCGAGGTTGCGCAAGGCTTCCTCGCCGACGTTGGGGATGTCGCGGGTGATGTCCTCAGGCCCGAGCTTGGTGTCGCGGGCCATAACCTCGAACTCTTCGATATGGATCGAGGTGAAGACGTCGTCCTTCACGATCCGCTCTGAGATCAGGATCGAGTCCTCGTAATTGTACCCGTTCCACGGCATGAACGCGACGAGCACGTTCCGGCCGAGCGCGAGCTCGCCGAACTCCGTCGACGGGCCGTCGGCGATGATCTGCCCGGCCTCGACCGTCTGACCCTTCTTCACCAGCGGGCGCTGGTTGATGCAGGTGTTCTGGTTCGATCGCTGGAACTTCATCAGCGTGTAGATGTCGACCCCGGATTCGCCCGGGTTGAGATCGCCGGTCGCGCGAATGACGATACGGCCGGCATCCACCTGGTCGATCACGCCCGAGCGGCGGGCGGCGATGGCAGCACCGGAATCGCGGGCAACCGTCTCTTCCATTCCGGTGCCGACCAGCGGCGCCTCGGCCTGGAGAAGCGGCACCGCCTGGCGCTGCATGTTCGATCCCATCAGAGCGCGGTTCGCGTCATCGTTCTCCAGGAACGGAATCAGCGAGGCCGCGACCGACACTAGCTGCTTGGGGCTGACGTCCATCAGGGTGATCTGATCGCGCGGAGCCATCAAGAAGTCGCCGTTGCGGCGGGCGGAGACGATCTCCTCGCCGAACGTCTTGTCCTTGTTCAGTTCGGCGTTGGCCTGGGCGATCGTGTGCTTCGCCTCTTCCATGGCCGACAGGTAAACGACGTCGTCGGTCACCTTTCCGTCCACAACCTTGCGGTACGGGGTCTCGATGAAGCCGTACTTGTTCACCCGGCTGAAGCTGGCGAGCGAGTTGATGAGGCCGATGTTCGGGCCTTCCGGAGTCTCGATCGGGCAGATCCGGCCATAGTGGGTCGGGTGGACGTCGCGGACCTCGAAGCCCGCGCGCTCGCGGGTCAGGCCGCCCGGCCCGAGCGCCGACACGCGGCGCTTGTGGGTGACTTCCGAAAGCGGATTGGTCTGGTCCATGAACTGCGAAAGCTGCGACGAGCCGAAGAATTCGCGAACCGCGGCGACCGCCGGCTTCGCGTTGATGAGGTCGTTCGGCATCACCGTCGACACGTCGACGCTGCTCATCCGCTCCTTCACGGCGCGCTCCATCCGAAGCAGGCCGATGCGGTACTGATTCTCGAGGAGTTCGCCGACCGAGCGGACCCGGCGGTTGGCTAGGTTGTCGATGTCGTCGATCTCACCCTTGCCGTCCTTCAGGTTCACCAATTCCTGGACGACCGCGAGAATGTCCTCGCGGCGAAGGGTGGTGACCGTGTCGGGAGCGTCGAGTCCGAGGCGCATGTTGAGCTTCACTCGGCCGACCGCGGAGAGGTCGTAGCGCTCAGGGTCGAAGAACAGGCCATAGAACAGCGCGTCCGCGGTCTCGCGGGTCGGCGGCTCGCCGGGGCGCATGACCCGGTAGATGTCGGCAAGCGCCGAATCCTGGTCTTCAGACTTGTCCGCCTTCAGCGTGTTGCGCATCCACGGACCGGTGTTGACGTAATCGATGTCGAGCAGCTCGAGGGTCTTGATCCCCGCCGCGTCCATCTTCGCGAGATTTTCCTCGCTGACCTCGTCGCCGGCCTCGATGTAGATCTCGCCGGTCTTCTCGTTGACCAGGTCGTAAGCCGAGAAGCGGCCGAAGATTTCCTCCGTCGGGATGACGAGGTTCTTGAGGCCGTCCTTCGCCGCCTGGTTGGCGCGGCGAGGAGTGATCTTCTCGCCCGACTTGAAGATGATCTCGCCGGTCTTTGCGTCGGCGACGTCGTACATCGGCTTCTGCCCGCGCCACGCTTCCGCGAGGTAGGGGATCTGCCAGCCGTTCTTGCCGCGGCCATAGACCACGGTGCTGTAGAAGGTGTTGAGGATTTCCTCGCTGGTCAGGCCAAGCGCGTGAAGCAGCGCGGTGACCGGAAGCTTGCGCTTGCGGTCGATGCGGACGTTGACGATGTCCTTGGCGTCGAACTCGAAGTCGAGCCAGCTGCCGCGGTACGGGATCACCCGCGCGGCGAAAAGATACTTGCCGCTGGCGTGGGTCTTGCCGCGGTCGTGGTCGAACAGGACGCCCGGCGACCGGTGCATCTGGCTGACGATCACTCGCTCGGTGCCGTTGATGATGAAGGTGCCGTTCTGCGTCATGAGCGGCATGTCGCCCATGTAAACATCCTGCTCCTTGATATCGATGACGGAGCGGGCCTCGGTGTCGGGGTCGATCTCGAACGTCGTCAGGCGCAGGGTGACGCGCATCGGCGCGGCATAGGTGAGGCCGCGCTGGCGGCACTCGTCGGTGTCGAACTTGGGGTGCTCGAGGACGTAATGGTCGAAGTCGAGGTGGGCGGTGCCGGCGAAGTCCTCGATCGGGAACACCGAGCGCAGGGTCTTCTCGAGACCGGACACATAGCCGATCGCCGGGTCGGACCGGAGGAACTGCTCATAGCTCTCGCGCTGGACCTCGATGAGGTTCGGCATTTCCGAGATTTCGTGAATGTTTCCGAAAATCTTGCGGATCCGCCGCGCGGCGGTGGCTCGGCCCATCGTGGAGGCCGGAGCGTCGATCGCTTTTGTCGCCATTATCTTCCCTGCGCTGTCTGTTCACCGGTCGAGCCGGTGCCCAGTGAATCCCGGCACTTGCCGGGAACTGAAATGGAGCGCTTGTCCCGCTTACCCTCTCCAATGCGTTGAGCCCGTGCGCCGTTTCGGGCCCTGTCCCGGAGAGGACGGGAAAGGCTCCGGGCGCACGACAAGGTGCGGCCAGAGCCGATATGTGTTGGATTTGCCCGATATAGGCGTTTCCTGCTTTGGCGCAAGAGGTAGTAGGGGAAGCGGATGATCCGCGATTTCCACGCCCATATCTATTTCGACGCCGAAGAGATCGAGAAGGCGAGGGCGCTAGGCGAGGAGGCCCACCGCCGGTTCTCCGTCCGCGTCGGGCGTTACCACCTCGGACCCGTCGGCCCGCACCCGCGCGGAAGCGTGCAGCTCACGGTCCCGGCCGATCAGTTCGGCGACGTCGCTCGCTGGCTAGTACTCAACCGCGGCGACCTAACCATCTTCGCCCATGCCAACACCGGCGAAGATCTCGCCGACCATACCCGCCACGTCATCTGGTTCGGCGAAAGCGAAACGTTGGACCTGTCGATCTTCGACGCGTCCGCCTAGCGATATTGCGCGGCTCCGGGTCGACTCCTAAGACGCTTGGCGGGGGTGGCGTGGACGGAAAGCCGGCAGCAGCGCTGAAGTGGGATGGCTGGCCGCTGGTCGCCGTGATCTTCCTCGCCTTCGCCTACGTCGCTTTCGCACCGCTGCTGTTCAACGACGGCGACACCTACTGGCACCTAGGCGCCGGCCGCTGGGTCCTCGACCACATGACGGTCCCGACCACCGACCCATTTTCGTTCAGCGCCCGCGGCCAGGCCTGGACGGCGCACGAATGGCTCGCGGAAGTCCTGATGGCCTCAGCCTTCGCGGCCGCTTCGTGGGCGGGAGTTGCGGTCCTGTTCGGCGGCGCGGTCGGACTGACGCTAGCGCTTGCCGGATTCCACCTCAGGCGCTTCGTCCGGCCGCTCCATGCCGTCGCCGCCCTCGTGCTCCTCTTCGTGCTTCTCCAGCCGTCTTTGCTCGCCCGGCCGCACGTCCTCGCCTGGCCGATCGTCGCCTTGTGGACGTTGCTGCTTCTCCACGCCCGCGAGCGCCGGACGGCGCCACCGCTCGCCGCTTCATTGCTGATGCTCGTCTGGGCGAATCTCCATGCAAGCTTCGTCTTCGGGCTGGTCATGATCCCCTTCTTCGCCCTCGAAGCGCTCCTTCAGGAAAAGGACCGGGCAAGCGTCGTGCTTCGCTGGGGCGCGTTCGGCCTCCTGTCGCTGCTCCTGACGCTGGTGAACCCGACCGGATTGCAGGGCGTGCTCTATGCGTTCCAGGTCAGTTCGATGAAGATTCTGCCGCTGATCAACGAGTGGCGGCCGAGCAGCCTGTCGAAGGACCCCTTGTTCTTCGCAATGACGTCCCTTGCAGCGGTCGCGGTGGTCGCCAGCCGCGCTCGGATCCCGCTGACACGCCTGCTCTTGATCGCCGCGCTCTTCTATCTCGCGCTGACCCATGCGCGGCACCAGGCGCTGTTCGGGATCGTGTCCCTCCTCCTCGTCGCCCCGTCGCTCGCGCACAGGGCGCCGGCGCAGGACAGGGCCCCACGGCGAGCGGTGGCGGTGACCGCCGTCCTCGCCCTCCTGCTGGTTGGGGCAGTCCGCCTCGCCGCTCCGCTGCCGCACAGGGACACGCCCGTCTATCCGGGACAGGCCATCGCATCGGTACCGCAGCCGCTTAGGTCGCAGGCGGTGCTCAATTCCTATGATTTCGGGGGAGCGCTCATCCTCCACGGAATCGCGCCGTTCATCGACGGCCGCGCCGACATGTACGGCGATGACTTCACCGCCGACGCACACGCGATCGAGCGCGGCGACGCCCGGCGCTTCAATGAGGCGGTGAAGCGGTGGAATATCCGCTGGACCATCCTTCACCCGTCGGGGCTGCTGGTCCCGGTGCTGGACCGCGACCCCAACTGGCGCCGCGCCTATGCCGACAAATATGCGGTGATCCACGTCCGCAGATAGAAAAAGGGCGACCCCTTGCGGAGCCGCCCTTCCCATCCGCGAATGCTTCAAGACACCCGCGAATCTCGCAGAAGCCTACTTGAGCTCGACGGTTCCGCCGGCATCCTCGATCTGCTTCTTGATCTTCTCGGCTTCGTCCTTGTTGACGCCTTCCTTGACGGCCTTCGGGGCGCCCTCGACCAGAGCCTTCGCCTCGCCGAGGCCAAGACCGGTGATCGCACGGACTTCCTTGATCACGTTGATCTTCTTTCCGCCGTCGCCGGTCAGGATGACGTCGAATTCGGTCTTCTCTTCGGCGGCCGGGCCGGCAGCGGCGGCAGCAGCCGGAGCGGCTGCAACGGCTGCGGCGGCGGAAACGCCCCACTTCTCTTCGAGAGCCTTCGCCAGGTCGGCGGCCTCGAGGACGGTCAGTTCGGACAGCTGGTCGACCAGCTTGTTGATGTCAGCCATTATTCAAACTCCTGTGCGGGGACTCGCCCCAAGTGCGTTGAAAACAAAGAAACTTAAGCGGCTTCCTTGGCCCCATAGGCCGCGAAGACCCGCGCCAGCTGCGCGCCCGGCTCGTTGACGGTGCGAGCGATCTTGCTCGCAGGCGCCTGGATGAGCCCGACGATCTTGGCCCGAAGCTCGTCGAGCGAGGGGAGCGCGGCGAGAGCCTTGATCCCTTCGACGTCGAGCACGGTGTCGCCCATCGCTCCGCCGACGATTTCGAGCCTGTCGTTCGTCTTGGCGAAATCCACCGCGACCTTGGCGGCCGCGACGGGATCGGACGAGGTAGCGAGAGCCGTCGGACCTTTGAGAAGGTCGCCGATCGGCTGGTAGCGAGTCCCGTCCAGGGCGATGAGTGCGAGCCGGTTCTTCGCAACTTTGAACTGGGCGCCGGCGTCGCGCATCTTCAGCCGCAGATCCGTCGACTGAGCGACCGACAACCCAAGGTTGCGGGTCACCACGACGACGCTCGTCTCGGTGAAGACTTGCTTCAGCTGGTCGACCAGATCGGCTTTTTGCGAACGATCCATGCCAACTCCAAATTATCCCACCGAACACGTTCGATGGGGACCAAACAATGTCCCGCAGCAGCCGAGGCCGCGGCGAAACGCGAATGTCCGTGGGGAGTTGGATCGATGGCGCCGCTCCAGGAGCAACGCACGTCGAAGCGCCAGAGACGCTTCGGTGATTCCTGTCCCCGTCTAGGCTGCAAATTAAGGGGCAAGGCCCCAGCAACTGTCTCGGACGGCTGCACCGGCCGAAGCCGATGCGAAGGGCGCGCCTATACCGTTTTCCCTCGCGCGATCAACCTCTTTCGGGCGCGGCGCCGACAGTGGGAGCAGTAGCAGCCGGTGCCGTCCCATGCGTTTGAAGCCACTGGGCGACCTGCGACTTCACCCGCGGCTCCCTTTCCAGCCGAGCCTTGATCGTGCTGACCGCCTGGTCGATCGGCTTGCGGCTGCTCGCCGCGATATGCTGGTTCGCATAGGCCTGCAGCTTGCCCACCGTATCGGCCTTGTCGCTTCCGGAGGCGAGGCGGGCGACGTATCGCGACTGCGACGTTGCGTCGACCAGCTCCGACACCTGGTTCCAGTGGGTCATCACGAAGTCGAGCGCGAGTTCGGGATGCCGGTTCGATACGGAGCTGATCATGCCGGCGCTTACCGTCTTGCCCGGCTCATCGGTCAGCGCCAGCTCCAGCGCCCGGCGAGCGAGCGCTTCGTCCTTGGCGGAGCCGAGCAGCGAATAGAGGTTCTGCCGCTCGGTCGCGCTGGAGGCATTGCGCGCCATCGCTTGGATCTGCTCCCAGGTCGCGGCATCGGCGTTGCGCGCCGTAAGTGCGAGCCATGCGCGCTTCAGCCCGCCTGGAACAGCGTTCGGATCTGTCTGCATCGCCGCGAACAGCCTGGCAGCTTCGGCGGTGACTCCCGGGTCGCCGACTCGGCCGAGCGTTCCGATCAGCTGCGGGCGAAGGGTGGAGACCGTCGGTTTCTCGCCAGGCTTGGGTACCAGGCCGATCTGCGCGAGCACCGGCGCGTAGCGCTGCTCGATGATTGCCGCGATCCGCTTCTGATTGGCTGCGTCGCCGTCGAACAGCTCGTACCAATTGTCCCACTGGCCAAGGCCGAGCCCGATTAGCTCGGGACGGGCGTTGACCGGGATCGCACTGACGAAGTCGAGAGCCACGCCCATCGGCTGGTAGTTGGCCGACGATAGCGCCACCTGGTCCTCCACCAGGCCAAACTGGTCGACCGAATCGAGGCTGTTGAACCCGGCGCGAAGCTGCTGCGCGACCGCCGGCTGGTAGAGGCTTCGATAATAGCCGGTCTGGCCGGCGTTCACGACCAACGGCCCGCAGCCCGGGACCTCCAGCCGCGTGTCGCGGCCCTGGGTCACGACCGTCGCGACTTTGCCGCCAAGCGTCATCGCACGAACGGGGACGTGCCAGCCGAGCGGCTGGAACGATCCGGGCTTCCGGTCGACCGAGAACTCGTCCTGCAGCAGCATGACGTGCGTGACGCCATTCTCGCAGGTCGGAGCGCCGACGCGGATCAGCGGCACTCCGGGCTGCAGCGTGAAGTCGTGGGCCATTTGAGTGAGGCCGGTCGCTCCGGCCTGTTCGACCGCCCGCCACAGGTCGTCCGTCCGCGTGTTCTGATACGCGTGCCTTCGGATGTAAGCTTGGATGCCCTTTTGCCAGACGTCGGCGCCGGCATAGCCCTCCAGCATCGAGATGACGGACTCACCCTTCGAATAAGTGATGCTGTCGAACGCCTGGTTGGCCTGCTCGACGGTCCGCACATGCTGGACGATCGGGTGCGTCGTGGTCAGCGAATCCTGCCGCATCGCGGATTCGCGAGCGCCGATCGCGTCGAACTCCGCTCCCCAATCGGGGTGGAAATGCTTGGTGGCCTTGGTCGCCATCCAGCTTGCGAAGCCCTCGTTCAGCCACAGATCGTCCCACCAGGCCATGGTGACCAGGTCGCCGAACCACTGGTGCGCCATCTCGTGCGCTTCGACGCCGAAAATGGCCTGCCGCTCGGACTCGGTGGTCACCGCAGGGTCGTCGAGCAGAACCCGTTCGAAGGTGAAGATCGCGCCCCAATTCTCCATCGCGCTGAAGAATTGCGACTGGCCCGGCCCAGCGACGTTATCGAGCTTGGGAAGCGGGTAATCCACGCCGAAATAGCCGTTGTAATAAGGGAGGATCTGCGCCTCGGCGTCGAGCGCCGTCTGGGCCTTGGACTCATTGCCCCGCCCCATGACGATTCCGACCTCGGTCTTGCCCGCCATCTTTGTGATCCGGCCGAACTCGCCGGCGCCGAAGAAGAGGAGATAGCTCGACATCTGGGGGGTCCGTGCGAACGTCACGCGCTTCGTGCCGCCGCTCAGTGGCTCGGTACGGGCCGCCGGCATGTTGCTGACGGCCATGTCGCCCGCGGGGACAACGGCTGTCACGTCCCACGTCGCCTTGTAATCGGGCTCGTCCCAGCTCGGCACGAAACGGCGGGCGTCCGACGGCTCGAACTGGGTGAAGAGCGCCCGCTTCTGGGCGCCCTGCGGGTTCTTGTAATCGAGCGCGAACAGCCCGTTCGCCTGGGTGTTGATCTTGCCGGAATAGGCGATGGTCAACCGATAGGCGCCGGGAGCAAGCTGGCGCGGGAAGGTGAGAGTTGCCGTCTGCGCGTCAGCATTCATCGCGACGCTTGCATCGAGGGGCGCAGTTCCGGCACGAGTCAGCGTGGCCTTTGCGAAGCTCATGTCCGCCGCGTTCAGTGTCAGCTCCCGGGTCGGCTGAACGACGTTGAGGTCGATCGAAACCGTTCCGTCGAACGTCATCGAATCCGCGTGCGGAGTGACTGTCACCGCATAATGATGCGGAACCGCCGTCCTCGGAAGCTGGGTCGGAATGCTGGTATCGACCGTGTCGGCCTGGACCTGGGCGGCAACAGGCGCTGCGAAAGCGAATGCCGCCGAAGCGAGCAAGACGGGGATGAGCCTCATGGGGATTCCTTCTGAACTGCGTCGGGCTACCTAAAGTTAGCGGCCGGAGAGTCACGCCTGCATTCGACGAACGCCGCCCGCTTGTTGACAAAAGGGGCGTCCTGGCGCCCCATCGGCGCGGGCTGGCCGGGGAGCTGCCGATGCTTTTGCGTGTGTGGAGGATGGTTCGCCTCGCTGCCGCTGCAATGGTCGCGGCGGCGCCGGCTCTGGCTGCTCCTCCGCCTTCGCCACCACCGGCGCGCATCGTCGCTGTCGGCGACCTTCACGGCGATCTAGGGGTCTGGCGCGACATTGCCGGAGCCGCCGGGTTGATCGACTCCCGAGGTCATTGGAGCGGGGGACGAACGACGCTCGTCCAGGTCGGCGATGTCGTCGATCGTGGCCCGGATTCGCTCGGAATCCTCCACAACCTGATGCAGCTCCAGAAGGAGGCGCCAAAGCAGGGCGGGCAGGTGATCGTCCTCGTCGGAAATCACGAGGCGATGAACATCACCGGCGACCTTCGCTACACGACGCCGGCCGACTTCGCAGCCTTTGCGAACGCGGACTCCGCTGCGCTTCGGGAGCGGCTATACCAGGCGAGAAAAGGCGAAGTCGAAGCCAAGTACCGCGCCTCCGATCCGAAGATGACTGCGCCGGCCATCCACGACGCTTGGGTGAAGTCCACTCCGCTCGGCTGGGTAGAACAGCGCCTGGCGTGGAGCCCTAAGGGCGAGATCGGCCAGTGGGTCATCCGCAACCCCGCCGTCGCCATCGTCAACGGCAACCTGTTCGTCCATGGCGGAATCAGCGTCGAATATTCCAAGCGCCCGATCGACGAGATCAATCGCCAGGTCGCCAGCGCCCTGAAGACCGTGCAGCGCTCCGGGGATTCCATCCTTACCGATCCGCTCGGGCCCCTGTGGTACCGGGGGCTGATCACTCGCGATCCGAAGGTCACGCAAATTCCGGCGGTGGGCGCGGCGAGAACGCCGATTTCGCAGGAACTGCCGACGGTGCTCGAAGCATACGAAGCGAAGCGGATCATCGTCGGCCACACGCCCAACCTGAAGGGCATCCAGATCCTCTACGGCGGGCGGCTGGTGACGATCGATACCGGCAACTCGCGCTATTACGGCGGCCCGCCGAGCTATCTCGAGATCGTCGGCGACCGGCTGGTCCCGCACGTGGTTCCGCGCTCCTCGGCTGCTGCGAAAGGGGAAGAATGATGGGCAGGATTTTGCTCTGGCTTTTGGCCATCGCACTTGTTTCGCCCGCCGCCGCAGCCGTTGGCGAAAGGCCGCTGTTCTCCTCGCCGGACGTTCTCCGCCTGACGATCAAGGGACCGCTGTCGACCATCGTTCGTAACCGCGCCGAGGACCCGAGGCCGGCCACGCTGACGGTGGACGGAACGACCGAGCAACTGCCGATCACGCTCACCACTCGTGGGATCACCCGCCGGGCGTCGGACATCTGCCAGTTCCCGCCGCTCAAGGTCCGCTTCACGAACCCGCCGGCGGACTCCCCCTTTTCGGGGCAGAAGTCGCTGAAGCTCGTGACCCACTGCAAGGCGGCGCCGGCGTTCCAGCAATATGTTCTGCTGGAATATGCCGCGTACCGGATGCTCAACGTGCTCAGCCCGGCGAGCTTCCGGGTCCGGCTGGCGCAGATCGACTATGTCGACGACAACGGCCGGTCGCTTGGGCTCCGCTACGGCTTCTTCATCGAGGACCTGGGCGACGTCGCGAGGCGCAACGGGATGCAGGAGGCGAAGCTTCCGGAGATCATCCCGATCACGGCGCTCAGCACCCGCCACGCTGCGCTCTACGCCCTGTTCCAGCACATGATCGCCAACCACGACTGGTCGATGCGGGCGGGGCCGAAGGGCGAGGCCTGCTGCCACAACGCCAAGATGATTGCACCGGCGAGGGGGGTCGCCGCCGCGGTGATCCCGATCCCCTACGACTTCGACTTTTCAGGCCTGGTCAACGCGCCCTATGCGACGCCGCCCGACGTCCTGAAGATCGCGAACGTTCGCCAGCGGCTGTACCGCGGATACTGCGCTCACAACGGCGAGGCCTATGCGGTCGCGGTGCAGATGCGGAGCCAGCGGCCGCAGGTCTACGCAGCGCTGACCTCGACGCCCGGGCTCGATCCGAAGACCGCCGCCCGGGCTACCCAGTTCCTCGACAGCTTCTTCGCCGACATCGCCTCCAACGACATATTGAAGGCCAAGGTGCTCAAGAGCTGCCTGTAGCGCCCTAGGCGCCCGGGATTCCCTCGAGGTCGAGCTTGACGCCCGGGCCCATCGTCGAGGTCAGCGAGACCTTCTTGACGAACTTGCCCTTGGCGCCGGTCGGCTTGTTGCGGACGATCGCGTCCATGAAGGCGTCGAAATTGGCGCGGATGTCGGCTTCGGGGAAGCTCGCCTTGCCGATCCCGGCATGGACGATCCCCGCCTTTTCGACGCGGAATTCGACCTGGCCCGACTTGGCGTCGGTGACCGCCTTCTTGACGTCCATTGTGACGGTTCCGAGCTTCGGGTTCGGCATCAGCCCCTTGGGGCCGAGGACCTTACCGAGGCGCCCGACGACGCCCATCATGTCCGGGGTCGCGATCACGCGGTCGAAGTCGATGGTCCCGTCCTGGATGGTCTGCATCAGGTCTTCCGCGCCGACGATGTCGGCACCGGCCGCCTTGGCCTCGTCAGCCTTGTCGCCCTTGGCGAAGACCGCGACGCGGACGTCCTTGCCGGTGCCCTTGGGAAGCGACACGACACCGCGGACCATCTGGTCGGCGTGGCGCGGGTCGACGCCGAGGTTCAGCGCCAGCTCGACTGTCTCGTCGAACTTCGACGTGGCGTTCTTCTTGACCAGCGAAATGGCCTCATCGACCGCGTAGAACTTGTCGCGATCGACGGTCGGGGCCTGCGCCTTCTGCTTCTTGGAAAGTGCCATGGTTTAGCCCTCCACCACGGTGAGGCCCATCGCGCGGGCGGAGCCTTCGATGATCTTCGACGCGGCGTCGAGGTCGTTGGCGTTCAAGTCGGCCATCTTGGTCTCGGCGATCTCGCGAAGCTGCGAGCGCTTGATGGTCCCGGCCGACGACTTGCCGGTCTCGCTCGAGCCCTTCTGGATCCGGGCCGCCTTCTTCAGAAGGAAGGACGCGGGCGGGGTCTTGGTGGTGAACGAGAACGACCGGTCCGCATAGACGGTGATGACCGTCGGGATCGGCGAGCCCTTTTCGAGTTCCTGCGTCGCGGCGTTGAACGCCTTGCAGAATTCCATGATGTTGACGCCGCGCTGGCCAAGCGCCGGGCCGATCGGCGGCGACGGATTGGCGATGCCCGCGGGCACCTGCAGCTTGATGTAGCCGGTGATTTTCTTTGCCATGTCTCACTCTGTCGTTGGCCTGCGGTCGAAACATCTCCGCAGGCGGTTCTCAAGTTTAGCGGTACGAACGGCTGCCTCTGGGACAGCCTCCCGCGATGGTTTCCAATTGGATTGGAAGGCGGGGCCCCTACACGATGAGGGCACGGATTGGAAGGGGAGCCGCGGGTCGGGATTAGGCCCGATGTTCGCTGCCTTCGCCCGGGCGTAGCCGTCCGGCCGAAAGGATCGTCAGTCATGCCATATTCGCGCACATCGTTCCTGTTCGGGCTGGTGGCCGCGGCAGCGGCCTCCGCGTCGAGCGCGCAAATGCCGTCGATCGCGGGGCTCGGCGGCCTGGGCGGAATCCCGAACATTTCCGGCATCGGAATGGGCAATGCCGCAGGCGTGCTGGGATATTGCGCCAAGAACAACCTGCTTGGGGGCGGGTCCGCCAATGCGACGTCGGTGCTCGACGGCCTGATGAAGAAGCCGGGCGTCGCCGGTTCGAAGGGACTCGCGGCCGGCCAGGCCGGGACGATCCTCAGCGGCAAGTCCAGCTTCTCGCTCGGAAGCGTAAGCGACCCAATCAAGTCGCAGGCGTGCAGCATGGTGCTGAAGCAGGCCGGCAAGTTCCTCTGAGCGCGCTCGCCAATTTCGCTGGCCCGTCGCGCGTGGTAAGGGGGCGTCGTGGGTGGTGAATCGGAAAGGGGTAATCCGATGACCCGTACGCTTATGCTCTCCCTTTGCGCCGCGGCCGCTTTCGCGGGCTCGACCGCGAGCGCCCAGATGATGCCGACCGACCTCAAATGGGGACCGGCACCGCCAGGGCTCCCGGCGGGCGCGCAGCTCGCGGTGCTCTCCGGAGATCCGACCAAGGAGGGGATGTTCACCATCCGCCTGAAATTCCCGGCCGGCTATTCGGTCGCCCCGCACCACCACCCGACGCCGGAGCTGGTGACGGTGATGGAAGGATCGATGTCGCTCGGAATGGGCGACGTGGCCGACAAGGCGAAGGCCGGCACGCTGGGCCTAGGCGGCTACATCGCCATGGCTCCGAACATGAACCATTATGCGTTCACCGACGGCGGGGCGACGGTGCAGATCACCAGCCACGGGCCGTTCCAGATCATCTACGTGAATCCGGCGGACGATCCGCGGACGGCGAAGAAGTAGTGCGCGGAAGTTCACTAACTTCACTCCCCTGACGCGCGAGGAGGGGTGGTCGAATCTTCGATGGTGTCGAGAGCGAGATCGAGGCGGATTGCAGCATCCTCCTCGGTTTCAATCTCGGCGTCCGGCGCGGGAGGCAGCCCGTCGATCCAGCCGCCGAACCTTCGCGCCCGGCGGAAGCGAAGCAGGAACATGGTCAGCCGCTCGTCATATTCGCGCCATTCGCCGACCTGCTCGCCCTTGTAGAAGACCGGACGAGGGACGCCGTTGAGTGCCCGCGAAAGGGCCGCCTGCTCCAGCCGGTGAAGCGCGTAATCGAGCGCCGCGTCCCAGGCCCGGCGGAACGGCGCGCCGCACGGACGGCGGCGGAGCTGGTAGGCGGAGCTGTCCGACATTCCGACGCGGCGGCACGCTTCCTCGACGCAGGCGGTCTCGGCCAGCGCTTCGATGAAGGCGATCTGTTTCTCGGGGGTCCAGCCGTCGTGGCGGGGGCGGAGGGCGACGGGGGTGAAGGGGAAAGCCGGCGTCGAACCGTCGCAAACGGTTCCTAAGGCGGCCTTGGGTTTATCCGGAACTTCTCCGTCGGACTGCCCCAGGCAGTCCTTACTCGAATGTTTCATCCACGAGGATAAGGCACAAAATGGGGGCTGTAGGACAGGGACTTTCTCTTCCTTGCACCTCGCCACTTCGTGGCCCACAGTGCTGTTGCTCGGGGGTAGAGGTGCTGCTTGTCTTTCTCGAATTGCCGGACCGAGGCCGGGTTCACTCTTGATGATGTTTGCCGCGAATTTGGTGTCTCATCGGCAACGGTGGAGGCTTGGGAGGCGGGCAAGGCCCAGCCGCCGGCCCGCGTTGCCCGTACGCTCGATGTGATTGCGACAATGAGCAAGAGCCAAGCACCCGACGGCATCAAGCCGCTCCAGCCGGAGTTCGACGCAACGCGCGACGAAGGCCCGCTGTACCGCGGCGACAAGCTGATCAAGTCGAAAAAGCGCGTCGCCGATCACGGCGAGGTGTTCACGCCGCCGTGGCTGGTCGAGAAGATGCTCGACCTCGTGAAAGGCGAGACCGAACGGATCGACTCCCGCTTCCTCGAACCCGCCTGCGGCAGCGGCAATTTCCTCGTGCCGATCCTCCAGCGCAAGCTGGCCGCGGTCGAGGCGAAGTACGGCAAGAACGCGTTCGAGGAGCGCCACTACGCGCTGCTCGCGCTCACGAGTTGCTACGGGATAGAGCTGCTGGCCGACAACATCGCCGAATGCCGCGGCAACATGCTCGAAGTGTTCGCGCAATACCTCGGCCTGACCGAGGACGACGATCTTTACCACGCCGCCAGCCACGTTCTGTCGTTGAACCTGATCCACGGCGATGCGATGAAGATGACCGACGCGGACGGGGGGCCGATCATGATCGTCGAATGGGGCTATATCGGCAAGGGCAAGTTCCAGCGGCGGGACTTCAGCCTGAAGAGCCTGACCGAGGCGGGCTCGCTCAAGGAAGAGCGGCAGGGCTATGCCGGTCAGCCTTCGCTGTTCGCCACGCTCGGCCAGCATCCGGTGTTCCAGCCAATCGCCAACCATGCGCCGATGAATGTGCGCGAACTGGCGGCGCTGGACGGCGCGGCATGACGGACCAGGCCCCTTTCACCCTCAAGGGCCGCAACCCCGACGTCCTCACCTGCATCGCCAACCTGTCGAACGACGAGGTGTTCACTCCACCCGAGTTCGCCAACCGCATGCTCGATACGCTGGCGGAAGGCTGGGCGGCGGCCAACGGGGGCGCGGACATCTGGGCGGACAGCAAAGTCACCTTCCTCGATCCCTGCACCAAGTCGGGCGTGTTCCTGCGCGAGATCGCGACGCGGCTCATCAAGGGGCTGGAGGGCGAGTTCCCCGATTTGCAAGAGCGAGTCGATCATATCCTGACGAAGCAGCTCTTCGGCATCGGCATCACCCGGCTGACCGCGCTGCTCGCCCGGCGCAGCCTCTATTGCTCGAAGCACGCGACCGGCCCGCACAGCGTCGCCGCCGTGGCGTTCGACGACAACGACGACGGCAATGTCTGGTTCGAGCGGACCGAGCACATCCGCGACGGCGACCGTTGCCGCGTCTGCGGCGCGGGCAAGACCTTCCTCGACCGCGGGCCGGACGAAGAGAACCACGCCTATGCGTTCATCCATGCAAGCGACATCAGCACTCGCCTCGGCGAGTTGTTCGGAGGCACGATGCATTTCGACGTGATTATCGGGAACCCGCCGTATCAGATGACTGGCGGCGCTGGCGGGACGAGCGACTCCTCAATTTACCACTTGTTCGTGGAGCAAGCGATCAAGTTAGAGCCGAGTTTTGTGAGCATGGTCACGCCGTCCCGCTGGTTAGCCGGCGGGCGCGGGATGGACGAATTCAGGGCAACAATGCTTTCCTGCGGTAAGATTTCGCAGCTCGTAGATTATCCTGTCTCAAAGGACGTTTTTCCAGGCGTCGAGGTAAAGGGCGGCATCGGTTATTTCCTTTGGAGCAAATCGCACGAAGGCCAAACGGCTGTGACGACGATCCGCGGAGAAGAGACGGTGGGCCCCGTCGGGCGCGACCTAAATGAATTTGATATTTTTGTCCGCGACCCTCGCGCCATCAAAATTCTGCACAAGGTCCAAGCGAAGTCCGAGCCGTCGATCACGGAAATTCTTACGGGAGACACGCCGTTCGGTATCGCTACTAATTTTGAAAACTACGAACAGCGGGCGAAGGCGGGAGACGTAGCCCTTCACCTCGTGAAGCAAGGCAAGCGCCTTGTGGGCTACCTGCCGAACAAGTTTATCAAAAAGAACGCGCATCTCGTAGACCTATGGAAGGTGCTCACGCCAAAGGCTGGCTCTGACGGCGGACAGAAGATTCCTGACGTCGTGCTCGGAAAGCCTCTTGTTGTCGAACCGGGTTCTGTTTGCACGCAAACGTTTATTGCGTTTTGGGCGGATAGTGAGGCAGCGGCGTTGAGCATTCGCTCTTACTATACGACGAAGTTTTTCCGCTTTCTCGTCTCCCTTCGGAAGATCACGCAGGACGCGCTGCGCGGCACGTACATGTGGGTCCCGCAACAGACTTGGGATCGGACTTGGACCGACGCCGAACTTTACGAAAAATACGGCATCACCGAGGAGGAAGCCGCCTTCATAGAAAGCATGATCCGGCCGATGGACACAGGCGTTGCCTGATCCCACAATCGACCAAGTCCTGACCCCGAAGCCCGAGGCGCGGCTGCGCATCTATGCGTGGTCGTTCAACAATCCTTCGCCCGACTACGCCGGGCTGATCAAGGTCGGACAGACCCTGCAGCCGGACGTCAACACTCGCATTCGCCAGTCGCAGGGGCAGGCGCAGCAAGCCTATACGCTGCACACGCCGAAGGATTGCTTCGCCGAGCGGCCCGACGGCGGCGTGTTCCGCGACAGCGATGTCCGTCAGCGCCTGATCGCCAAGGGCTTCGACAACCCGCATTTCGGCGGCTCGCGCGAATGGATGCGCTGCACCCCCGCCGACGTGCTGACCGCGATCGTCGAGTTGCAGGCGGGCGTGGAGCTGTCCGGCACGCATCACGAAACCTTCCCCATGCGCGCCGAGCAAGCAGCGGCGGTCGAGCAGACATACGCCTATTACCAGGACCGCTGGGCCGAGGACGCCAAAGCCGTCCCCCGCTTCCTGTGGAACGCCAAGATGCGCTTCGGCAAGACCTTCACCGGCTACCAGCTGGCGAAGAAGCTGGGGGTGAAGCGCGTTCTCGTCGTCACCTTCAAGCCCGCGGTCGAGGATGCCTGGGAAGCCGACCTCAAGAGCCACCAGGATTTCGAAGGCTGGCACTATCTCTCCGCGCACGCAGGCGGCGATCCCGCGACTGTGCCCGCCGATCAGCCGCTCGTCTATTTCGGTTCGTTTCAGGACTTGCTCGGCCGGGATCGGGCAACCGGCAACATCAAGGCGCGCAATGAATCGATCCACCTGACCGATTGGGACCTCGTCATTTTCGACGAGTATCACTTCGGCGCCTGGCGGGATTCCGCGAAGGAGCTGTTCGAAGGCGAGGATTCGGCGGTCGTCAAGGAAGCGGACAGGCTTGAAGCCGACCTAGACGCGGTGAACGAAGAACTGGAAGTGCTGTCGGAAGCGGAGACGGAATTCCTGCCGATCAAGACGCGCGCCTATCTCTATTTGTCCGGTACACCGTTCAAGGCGCTGGCCACCGGCGAGTTCATCGAAGAACAGATCTTCAACTGGACCTACACCGACGAGCAGCGCGCCAAGGCGGGATGGGCGGGCGAAGGGCATAACCCCTATCAGGCGCTGCCGATGCTGAGCCTGCTGACCTACCAGATGCCCGACGAGCTGCTGAGCATCGCCAGCGGCGGCGAATTCGACGAGTTCGACCTCAACGAATTCTTCAAGGCCAAAGGCACCGGCGTCCTCGCCCAGTTCGAGCACAAGGACGAGGTTCAGAAATGGCTCAACATCATCCGCGGCTCGGGCCCCGCGCAGGCCATCGAGAGCCTCAAGACCGGCACCCGCCCGCCTTGGCCTTATTCGGACGTGCGGCTGCTGCCCTACCTCAACCACAGCTTCTGGTACTTCCACAATGTCGCGCAGTGCGAGGCTATGCGGAACCTCCTCGAAGAGCCGCAGAACGTCTTCTGGCATGAATATAAGGTGGTGGTGGCGGCAGGAACGGCGGCCGGGATTGGGCTGGATGCGCTGCCGCCGGTGCGCAAGGCGATTGGCAACGGGCATGACACCAAGACGATCACGCTGTCCTGCGGCAAGCTGACCACCGGCGTTACCGTGCCGCAGTGGTCGTCGATCCTGATGCTGCGCAACCTGAAGTCGCCGGAAAGCTATTTCCAGGCCGCGTTTCGGGTGCAGTCGCCGTGGTCGATCAAGAACCCGGAAGGCGACGATCCGCACGCCGAGTTCGTGACGAAGCCCAATTGCTACGTTTTCGATTTTGCGCCGACTCGAGCGCTGCGCCAGCTTTCGGAATATGGCATTGGTCTGTCGCCGGGCGAGCCCAACCCCGAAAGAGCGGTGGCGGACCTCGTCTCGTTCCTGCCTGTCCTCGCCTACGACGGCGCGAACATGACGCAGATCGATGCCGGCGGCATCCTCGACATCGCCATGGCGGGAACCTCGGCCACGCTGCTCGCCCGCAAGTGGGAATCGGCGATGCTGGTCAATGTCGACAACGACACATTGCGCCGCGTGCTCGATAGCGAGGAGGCGATGGCGGCGGTCGAGCAGATCGAGGGGTGGCGCAACCTGGGCGACAACGTGATCGAGACGATCATCAACAAGAGCGAGACGGTCAAGGAGCTCAAGAAGAAGGCCAAGGACGGCGAGCTTTCCACGAAGGAAAAGAAGGAGCTGACCGACGAGGAAAAGGAGTACAAGTCGCTCCGGAAAAAGGTTCAGGAAAAGCTGATCAAGTTCGCCACGCGCATTCCCGCTTTCATGTACCTGACTGATTTCCGCGAGAACACGCTCACCGATGTGATCACGAAGATCGAACCGGACCTGTTCCGCATCGTGACGGGCCTGACCGTCGCGGATTTCGACCTGCTGGTGCGGCTCAAGGTCTTCAACACCGAACGGATGAACGCGGCGGTGTTCGCCTTCCGCCGCTACGAGAATGCGTCGCTGCGGTATACGGGCATAGACAGCCACGAAGGACTCACTCACATCGGCGGTTACGACACCGTCGTTGCAAAGGAGACCGTGGAAACTCCGGCCTAACGCATCTTCGTGATCTTCAGCCGGTCCGCCTTCGCTCGGTCCTTCACCGATTCCTCGGTGCGGGTTAGCGCCTTGGCTATGGCTCTCAGGCTCATGCCCTTGCCGGCGAGCTGGTGGAGCTTGCTGATCTCGTCCTGCCGCCAGGGCTGGCGGTGGCGTTCGAATTTTTCGCCGCTGGCCATGTGCAAACACTAAAGGGAAGAACTGCCGTCACGAAGTAAATTCGTGACGTCGAACGGGTTCGCTCGCATCAGGCTCGCGCCCCGCCGGCCGCGGTCATGCCAATCTTCGACACAAGTCGGCGGTCGCTACGCGACCTTCCGCCTTGCGCTCGGTGTCATTTGACTCGTTCGACTTGTTCGAACTCCAGCTCCACCGGCGTCGCGCGACCGAAGATGCTCACGCTGACCTTCACCCGGCTGCGGTCGAAATCGAGCTCTTCGACGATGCCATTGAAGCTTGCGAAGGGGCCGTCGAGGACCTTGACGCTGTCGCCGATGTCGTAATCGACCTGGATCTTCTTGCTCGGCGCGGCGGCGGCCATCTCTTCCTTGGTGGAGAGGATCCGCGCGGCCTCGGCCTCGCTGATCGCCTGCGGCTTGCCGTTGGGGCCGAGGAAGCCGGTCACCTTCGGCGTGTTCTTCACCAGGTGGTAGACGTCGTCGCTCATGTTCAGCTTGGCCAGCACGTAGCCGGGGAAGAACTTGCGGTCGGACGTGACCTTCTTGCCGCGGCGGATCTCGGTCACCTTCTCGGTCGGGACTTCGACCGATTCGACCTGGCTTTCGAGGCCCATTCGGGCGGCGTCGGCGAGGATCTGCTCGCGCACCTTGTTCTCGAAGCCCGAATAAGCGTGGATGATGTACCAGCGGGACATGGGTTGGATGCTATTCCTTCTAGGCGGCGGCAGGGCCGAGGAGGCCGAGCAGGAACTGGACGATGGCGCTGAACATAGCGTCGGTTGCGAAGAAGAAGAGCGCGAGCATGCCGGTCATGATCAGGACCATCACCGTGGTGCGGAAGGTTTCCTGGCGACTCGGCCAGTGGATCTTCTCGAACCCTTCGGTTTTGACCTGGCGGACGAACTCGCCGACTGAAACCTTTGCCACGTGCCGCGGTCCTCTTCGGATAGAAAAACGAGGTCCGCGGGGGCTCCCCGCCGGACCTCGGACGATTGCGCATTTAGCGCGCCGGAGGCGGTGGTTCAAGTGAGGGTTGCGAACGGCGCGACTGCTGTCTACCTCGCCCCCGACACTCTGCAGGAGTGTAGCTCAGTTGGTAGAGCATCGGTCTCCAAAACCGAGGGTCGTGGGTTCGAGTCCCTCCACTCCTGCCATTTCCGACAAGGCGTGAAGCGGGCCGTCACGGGAGTAAATCCCGTGACGTCAGTCGGGCTCAGCTTCGCCTGACCCGCTGGCCGGCGCTCGCCGTCTCTCGCACAACAACGCTCGCTTCGCTCCGCTTTCGTTGTGCTCGGCGGCTACGCAGCGATATCGTAAGGCTGAATCTCACCCGACAAATAAAGCGAGCGCGCCTTGGTGCGCGACAGCTTGCCCGAGCTGGTTCGGGGAAGGGTGCGCGGGGGGACGAGCTCGATGATCGCGCTGATCCCGGTGATCGCGTGGACCCGCTCGCGGATGTCGTCCCGAAGGCGGCCGCGCTCCTGCGGGTCGGACACCCGGCAGTGGACGAGGACCGCCGGCGTTTCCTCGCCGCTCGGGCCGGTGATCGCGAAGGCGGCGATGTCGCCGGACTTGAAGCCGGGCAGCTGCTCGACCGCCCATTCGATATCCTGCGGCCAGTAGTTGCGGCCGTTGATGATGATCATGTCCTTCGCCCGGCCGACGATGAAGATGTAGCCGCGCGAGAGGTAGCCCATGTCGCCGGTGTCGAGCCAACCGTCGGGCGACAGGCAGGCGTCGGTCGACTCCTGGTCGCGGAAATAGCCGACCATGACCGCTTTTCCGCGGACGAAGATCCGGCCGATCGACCGGTCGGAGACCGGTGCGCCGTCAGCGCCGCGAACCTCGACCTCCATCCCGGTGACCGGCTTGCCGCAATTGACGACTGCGCGGTAGCGGCGCGGGCGTTCCTCGCCGGTGCCGCATTCGCCGCCGGACAGCTCGGCTTCCTCGACCAGCTCGAGCCGGATGCCCTCGCCGGGAGGCATCAGCGACACCGCGAGGGTCGCTTCGGCAAGGCCGTAGCTGGGGCAGAAGGCAGTGGCGTTGAAGCCGGCGCTGGCGAAGGCATCGACGAAGGCCTGCATCACGTCCGGGCGGATCATGTCGGCGCCATTGCCCGCGATCCTCCAGCGGGAAAGATCGAAGCGGTCCTCGGCGCGCGTCTGCGAGCTCATCCGGCGCGAGCAGATGTCGTAGCCGAAGCTTGGCGAATAGCTGACGCTGTTGCCGGGATTGCGCGTGATCATGTCGAGCCAGGCGAGCGGGCGACGGGCGAAATCCTCGGTCTTCAGATAATCGACCGAAACCTGCAGCGCGAGCGGCGACAGAAGGCAGCCGACCAGGCCCATGTCATGGTACCAGGGCAGCCACGAGATGCAGCGGTCGGCGCCGTCCAGATTGAGGCCGACACCGTGGGCGCGAAGGTTGTCGAGAAGGCCGCGGTGAGTGATCGCGACGCCGTGCGGGAAGCGCGTCGACCCGCTGGAATATTGAAGATAGGCGATTGAGTCCGGATCCGAGACAGGAAGGTCCGAACCGTCGGCTTCGACATCCGGCAGCGTCGCCCAGTCGCGCACCGGAACGCCGCCCGCGGCCTCGGTCGCCATTTCGGCAAGATCGCCGGGAGCGAGGAACAAGGTCGGGTCGCAGCTCTTGAGCTGGATCTTGAGCTGCTCGACATAGGCTCCGCGGCCGCCGAAGCTGGTCGGGAGGGGAAGCGGAACGGGCCACGCGCCCGCATAGACCGCGCCGAAGAAGGCGGCGGCGAATTCGGCGCCGGTCTCGGCGATCAGGGCGATCCGGTCGCCCGGCTTGATCCCGAGGGAGACGAAGCGGCGGGCGTTGGCGAGCGAATCCTCGCGAAGCTCCGAATAAGGGTAGGCGCGGACCAGCGTTCCGCGGGCGTCGTGGAAGTTCATCCCCTTGCGGCCGAGCGCGGCATAATCGAGCGCCTCGGCCAGGGTGCCGAAGTCTGCGATTCGTCGGGCCAGAGTGTCGGTCGTGGGAGTGGCGCCCGGAGGTGCCAAGTCGGCGCTGTCGGTCGAATTGGTCTGAAGCACCCGTCTGTCCTGCTTGTTTCGCCCTTTACGGCAGGTGAAGCCATGCCGCCGCCCGTCGACCACGCTTGCCGGCGCTGTTCGGGGCAGGGTTACTGATGGGTCGGAAAGGTGGCACAAAAAGGGCGCATGACCCGCCGAACCGGCAATCGAGAGCGCCCGCCGCTGGACCAGCAAAAGCTCAACGAGCTTGCGCTGACCTACGTCGGGCGGTTTGCGACCAGCCGGGCGAAGCTTGCTTCCTATCTCGGCCGGAAGCTTCGCGAGCGCGGATGGGCGGGTGATCGTCCGGCCGACGTCGAAGGCATCGTCGAACGCCTCGCCTCGCTCGGCTATGTCGACGATGCGGCCTACGCCTTGTCCAAGTCGCGGGCGCTGACTTCGCGGGGTTATGGAGTGCGCCGCGTCAGCCAGTCGCTTCGGGCGGCCGGAATCGGCGAGGAGGATAGCGAGCCCGCGAGGGACCACGCAGAGGAGGAGGCGGTGGATTCGGCGCTGAAGTTCGCAAGGCGAAGGCGCTTCGGACCCTATGGCGAAGGCGGCAGCGACCGAGCCAACCGGGAGCGGGCGCTGGCGGCGATGGTGCGCGCCGGCCATTCGTTCGCGCTTGCCGCCGCAATCCTGGCAATCGAGCCGGGGGGAAATATCGATCTCGAATTGCTTAAAGAAAAAAGTTAGGTGATGGTGTAAAGTCGGATAGCCGACATAACTTTAGTTAGTTCTTAAGGGTTTCAGTGGCTCGGACGACACAACCCCAACCCCAGCCGGCGAAGGCGAAAAAGTCCTCACGGAGGCCGGTCGCCGTCGACGCTGCGTCGAGTGAAACTGTGGAGCTGGAGATAGCAGCGCAGGAGCCCGACGAGCTTCACGTCGAAGCCGCGCAAGCTGCGGAAGAGATCGCTTCGACCGAAGATGGTGCGGCGCCGATCTCCGCGCGAGTGAAGTGGTTCGACGCAACGCGCGGATTCGGCTTTCTCGTCAGCGATTCGGTCGACGGCGACATCCTCGTTCATTTCAGCGTCCTCAAGGAACACGGGCGACGGAGCCTGCCCGAGGGTGCGGTCGTCGAATGCATTCCCGCAAAGCTCGAGCGGGGCCTGCAGGCCAAAAAAGTGATTTCCATCGACACGACTGAATCGGTCGTGCCGGTCCGCCGGGTCGCAACCCCCGCCCAACGCGCCGACCGCGGCGAGCTTGCCGCCAATGCCGGCGACTTCGAGCGGGTCGAGGTGAAGTGGTTCAACCGCGCGAAGGGCTATGGATTCCTCAACCGGCCCGGAATCGACGGCGAAGACGTTTTCGTGCACATGGAAACTGTCCGCAATTCGGGACTGGGTGAAATCCAGCAGGGTGAAATGGTCGAGGCGCGTATTGCCGAGGGCCGAAAGGGCCTGACAGCGGTGGAACTGCGGCCGCTGTCGTGAAGGGACTGACGATTGCCGTCTCGCTCGTGCTCGCCGCATGCAGCCCGCAGGCGGCCGCGCCCCAAGCTGAAGCAAGCACCGCGGCTGCGCCTGACGGTCAACCAACCCCAGCGCCGGCTCCAGTTGGCGATCCGCAGACGGGTCTTAGCCAGGTGCCGCTGACGATCACCTCCGCGACCGGAGCCCACCGCTTCACCGTCGACGTTGCGGCCTCCCCGCTGCAGCAGGAAATGGGGCTGATGTTCGTCAAATCGCTGGCGCCGGACCGGGGGATGATTTTCCCCTACGACCCGCCGCAGCCGGTCGCCTTCTGGATGCGCAATACCCTGATCCCACTCGACATGATCTTCATTCGGGCGGACGGGACCATCGCCAGGATCGCGACCGCGAAGCCGCTCGACGAGACGCCGGTGCCGTCGGGCGAACCGGTCGCGGCTGTCTTGGAGATTGCCGCCGGGCGTGCTGCCGAGCTGGGGATCAGCCCCGGCGACCGGGTGGAGTGGACCCGATAATCTAGGCCGAGTGGTGGAGGTAGCGCTCGTTGAAGTCGCCCTCTTCGGCGAGCTTGTCCCAGTCGAGGATCGTCAGCTTGTTGAGCGACAGGCTGATCAGCCCGTCCTTCCGAAGCGACTGAAGGGTGCGGTTGGTGTGGACCGCGGTCAGTCCGGTTGCGTCTGCGATCTGCTCCTGGGTCATCGGGAAGTCGCAGGTGGGCCCGCTGCAGAGCCCGGCGGCCCTCAGCCTCGCGGCAAGCTCGCACAGCAGGTGCGCGATCCTTCCCCTTGCATCGCGGCGGCCGACGTTGACGACCCATTCGCGGAAGATCGCGGAGTCGATCAGTGAGTCGAGCCAGATTGCACGGCGGATGCCGGCATTCTCCGCCATAAGGGCGCCGAGCGCCTCCTTGGGGACAGCCGCGACGACGGATCGGCCGAGGCTTTGGACATTATGGTCGGCGACCTCCAGCATGCAGTTTTGGATATCGAGAAAGTCGCCGGGGATGTGGAAAGAGATGATCTGGCGCGATCCATCGCTCACGAGCTTTTGCCGGAGGGCAAAGCCCTCGAGAAGGACCATGCAAATCTTCGTCGGCTCACCCTCGCGAGCGAGATAGGCTTCGCGCGGATACCTCTTTACCGTCCACGGAAGCGACCGCAGCGCGGCTTTGTCGTTCTCGGATAGCGCAACTCGCCGCTTCCATCTCTTGAACAGCGGCTCGAAAAACGAAGGCTCGATCAAAGGCTCCGAGCGTCGTGCGAAGGTTTGGATCCCCGGCTCATCTATCGTGGCCATTGGCGTCACCCGGCTGTCGGGGCGGGAGCTCGAATGTCTCTCAGTCACCGAGCGCCCCAATCATAGGTGGCCCGCGATACGGTCACGATAGCATTGCAGCGGCCTCGAACCCAAACTTAAATCAAGAGATGGGCGCTCAACATAAGATAGAGCTTGAGGGATTCCGAAGCCTGGTCCGACATCGGGGCCGGCAGGGTGCTTGCGCTCGCCAACGCGACGGGGCAGAGGCGCTGGCCATGGGATTTTGGTCCAAAACCTTCACCTGGTGGAACGGCGATACCTGGGGCACCAAGCTGTTCACCTGGATGCGCGGCGACGAGGTCGGCCGCGACGACTTCGGCAACGTCTATTACCAGTCGAAGAAGGAGCCGCGCCGCCGCTGGGTCATCTATCCCGGCAACAATGACGGAAGCCGGGTGCCGCCGGAATGGCAGGCGTGGCTGAGGGGGACGATCGAGGAGCTTCCCGGCGAGGCACTCCCGCCGGTCCGCAAGTGGCAGAAGACGCCGGAGCCGAATGCGACCGGAACCATGGCCGCGTTTCGCCCCGACGGCGCGCTGGGCTCGGGGAAGGCGCGGCCGGCCTCGACCGGCGACTACCAGCCGTGGATCCCGGAATAGGGATGTCCCTTCGAGCGGCCATCGGCCTCGCACTGGCGCTGTCGATTGCGGCCTGCGGCAAGCAGCAGCAGTCGGAGCAGAAGCCGCAGGCAGCCAATGGCGGGCAGGTGCTTACCGGACGCGAGGCGGGGGTCACTCCGATGGCCCAGCGGGTGGCGGTGATCGGCGTGCTCAACAAGCGCAATGGGCTGGTGAAGACGGTCAGCCTTCGTCCCGGCCAGTCCGCCCGGTGGAAGGATGCGACGGTCCACCTTCGCGCCTGCGAGGCGACCGCGCCGTGGGAACAGGAGAAGCTGACGGGGGCCTTCCTCCAGCTCGACGTACAGGGTGCCGACAAGAAGTGGCGGCGGGTCTTCTCAGGCTGGGTGTACAAGGAATCGCCGTCGCTGAACGTCGTCCAGCACCCGGTCTATGACGTCTGGCCCAAGAGCTGCGCGATGACCTTCCCGGCGGGCCCGCCGGCACCGGCAGGGTCTGCAGCGCCAGCCTCCTCGAGCAGGGCGTCGAGCGCCCAGAACTCGCCGGGCCCGGATACGGCGGCGGAACCTCCCGAAGCGGAATCGCCTTCGCCGAGCGCCGTCGCCAACAACGCCGAATAGCGTTCCTTCGACACGGGAATCGCGCCGAGCGAGGCCAGGTGCTCGGTCATGAACTGGCAGTCCAACAAACTGTAGCCGCCGGCTTTCAGCCGGGCGACGAGCCAAGCGAGCGCGACCTTAGACGCGTCGGTTTTCCGGCTGAACATGCTTTCCCCGAAGAACGCGCGGCCGAGCTTCACGCCGTACAGGCCGCCGACCAGATCATCGCCGCTCCACACCTCGATCGAATGCGCGTGACCGAGGCGGTGAAGGGCGAGGACGGCGCGCTCTATGTCCGCGTTGATCCAGGTTTCCGGCCGGTCGGCGCAGGTGCCGACAACCTCCGCGAAAGCCTTGTCGAGGGTAACCGTGAAGGCGCCGGAGCGCAGGGTGCGCTTGAGTGATTTTGACAAATGGAAACCGTCGATGGGGATGATCGCGCGGGTCCGCGGCTCGACCCAGAAGACGTCGTCCGCCTGGCGGCTGTCGGACATCGGGAAGATGCCCATTGCGTAGCCCTGCAGCAGGAGTCGGGGATCGAGCTCGGTCACCCGGCGAGGTTACAGAATCTCGCGGACCTTGTCCTGCGGGCGGCAGAGGCGAACGCCCTTTTCGGTTTCGACCAGCGGCCGCTCGATCAGGATCGGATGCTCGACCATCGCATCGAGGATCTCGTCGTCGCTGACGTCGGGGCGGGTAAGGCCCAGCTCCGCGGCCAGAGGCTCCTTGGCGCGCAATCCGTCGCGGGGCGAAATCCCCGCCCTGTCGTAAATCGCCTTCAACTCGTCGCGCGTGGGCGGGTCCTTCAGATACTCCCGGACATTAATGTCGCGGCCCGACTGGCGCAGAATATCAAGCGTCTTGCGAGACGTTCCGCACATCGGATTGTGGAATATCGTTGCTTCAGCGAAACGGTTCATTCTAGCGACATCCGGTGCTCGATAGGCAGGTTCGTACTGCAACCGCAGGGCCGGTCAAGCATTGTAGCGTAGCCGGAACGTTAGGGCGCAAGCCTCGTTTCCGCGATGTGACATGCACCGTCGCCGGGGGGACTCGGGGTCCCGGGGCATGGTCCGGTTGATCAACTACACGGGAGATAGACGATGCAGAAATCCATCTTGGCGGCGATCCTCGCCGGAACGGCTACGCTTGCCGCATGCGCTTCGAACCCGCGCGTCGCTCAGGACGCGGCGGTCGGCGGTCTCGGCGGCGCTGCCGTCGGCGCGGTCGTGCCGGGCGTGAGCGTTGCCGAAGGCGCGATTGCCGGTGCGGCGATCGGCGGCCTCGCGGGCGCTCTTTGGACCGACCGTAACGGCGACGGATACGTCGACGGATACACCTATAACGGTCAGTATTATGCCGGTACGCCTGCCGGATATGACAACACGCTCGGCCGCGTCGCGACCGGCGCTCTCGGCGGTGCCGCACTCGGTGCGGTTGCCGGTGCAGTCATTCCGGGCGTCAGCGTCATCCAGGGCGCGGTGATCGGTGCTGCGGTCGGCGGTCTCGCCGGCGCGGTGTGGTCCGACCACAATGGTGACGGCCAGGTCGACGGCTACATCTACAACGGTCAATATTATCCGGGTCAGCCGCAGGCGACGACCACTCCGACGTACAACACGCCGGTTCGCAGTGGCGAGCGTGGATAATAGAGACTAAAAGAGTGTCGTGATTATTCAGCTTACGAAGCGCACCGGCCTCGTGCCGGTGCGCACCTTCACGAAACTGCTCTGCGCCGCTGCCACCGTTGCAGCGGCGCAGTTTTTGTCGCCTGCCTCAGCCCAGGCGACGAGCGGCACAGTCGCGGCCGCCGCGGCCATTCCGCGCGGGCAGGACGTCGAAAGCTTCTACCAGGTTCGCTCCGAGAAGCCCTTGTGGTTCCAGGGCGGCCAGCCGACCTCGGCTGCCCAGGCGCTGATCGCACTTCTGCAAACCTCCGCAACCGACGGGCTCAATCCTGCCGCTTATGACGTCGATTCGCTCCTGAAGGCGATGAAGCATGCGTCGGGCAACGATTCACGCGACGTCCGCAAAGCCGATTCGCTTCTAAGCAGCGCATTCACCGCTTACGCGCGGGACGTCGCCAATCCGGCCAATACCGGGCTTCAATATGCCGACCCGGCCCTCCGGCTCGGCCCGCCGTCGCCGCTGAGGCTGCTTCAGCTGGCGGCGCAGGCGCCGTCACTCACGCAATTCGTTGCGGACATGCAGTGGATGAATCCGATCTACGCGCAGCTCCGGCGAGCGCTGGTCAACCATCACTATGACGGCGACAAGCAGCGCGAGATCCTGGCGATCAACCTGCAGCGCGCCCGCGTGCTTCCGACTGCCAAGCGCTACATCATCGTCAACGCGCCGACGCAGCGCCTCTACATGTACGAGGACAACAAGGTCGTCGATTGGATGAAGGTCGTCGTCGGTCAGCAGAAGCCCGACCGCAAGACCCCGACGCTTGCCGGCTATCTTCGCTATGCCTCGCTCAACCCTTATTGGAACGTCCCGCCCGACCTGGTGTGGGACGATGTCGGGGTTTTCGTAGAGAAATACGGACTCGGCTATCTCAAGTCGCGCGGTTACGAGATCCTGTCCGACTGGAGCGACAATGCGACGCCCATCGACCCGAGCACGGTGGACTGGAAGGCAGTCAAGGACGGGTCGGTCCAGATCCGCGTGCGCCAGCTTCCGGGGCCGGAGAATTTCCTCGGCAAGATCAAATATACCTTCGCCAACCCGTACGGGATCTACCTCCACGACACTCCCAGGAAGGAGCTGCTCGAGAAGGAAACGCGCCTGTTCAGCGGCGGCTGCATCCGGCTCCAGGACGCGGACCGGCTGGGCCGGTGGCTGTTCGGCCACACGCTGACCGCGACGTCGGAGGACCCTGACATCAAGGTGCCCCTCGACAAGCCGGTGCCGGTGTTCGTCACCTATTTGACCGCCATGCCTGAGGGCTCGACGGTCACCTATCTCGACGACGTTTACGGCTGGGACGCGGAGCGGCTTGCCGGAGTGAACCCAACCGGGGCGACGGTAGCCGCGCGCTGATCAGCGGCGGCTCCAGTTCGGGAACCAGCTGATCTGCTGAGCGACCGGCCGTCCGGTGGGATCGAGCGCCGGGCGAAAGCGCACATATTGCTCGGTCAGCTGGCACATGAGCGAATCCGCCGGCGGGCTTCCGCTCGAGCGGATAACCCTGCAGCCGGTCGCCTGCCCGTCGGGCGTGACCCTTATAGAGATCCCCACCGAGCCGCGCTCCATGCCGCTTATCGAGACGAGGCGGCGATATTGGGCGTCCGGGATCTTCGTGATCTTCCGGGCCGGTGTGAAGCCGGCACCTCCGCCAAGGCCATTGCCCGTTCCGCCAGCGCCGTTGCCGTTGCCGACTCCGCCTTGGCCGTTGGCGGATGAGGCGCCCGTTCCCGGCTGGGCTGCGGCCGCGATGACCTGGCGGGTGGGGAGCACGACCTCAGGTTTGGGAGCGACTATCGGCGAAGCCTTGGGCGCAGCAGGAGCGCCTTCGGCCTTCTTCGCTTGCCTGGGCCTTGGCGGCGGTGGAGGCTCGGGCGGCGGCGGTTTGGGAAGGCTGATGTCGAAGGTGCGCAGGTGGTCGATTGCGTGCCGGACGGTTTGGACGTTGAGGCCGCTGACGAGGACTGCGCCGAGAATTCCGGTCAGCGCGAACGAGGCGAGCATCGCCTTCCAGCGGCTGGCTCGATCAACGGACCTGTAGGCCATCTCTCGCCTCTTTCCCGCCACTGGCAACGCACAGGCGGGCGAAAGTTTGCGTCAGCCGCGGGTGGCCCTCAGTTGCCGCTGTGCGACCGCCATCGCGCCGACGACGCACGCGGCGAACAGGCCGCCTTCGAGCGCCCCGGTGGCGGTCTGGGTGAGCGGCCCGAAGCCGCTCTCGCCGAAGACTGCGCCGATGCGGTCGAGAGTGAGGCGCGATCCGGGGAACGTCTGGGCGAGAAGGACCAGGCTTCCACCCATCAGGCGGCCGCCAAGCTGGGGAATGATTCCGCCGGCGATCGCTCCACAGAGAGCTGCGATGATCGTGCTGAGCCTGCGCGCGCTTGCCGCCTCGCCGCGAAGGTTGGCTAGCCACCAGCCGAGACCGACCGCGGCGCCCAGGATCGTGCCTTCCAGCGGGCCGGTGATATCGCCCGGGCTTCGGCCGATCAGGAGGCTGAACGCATCGAGCCCGAGGAACTTGACGAAGGCACCGACGAACAGGCCGCCGAGCGCTCCGCCGGCGACGGTCCACGGGCCGATGCGATTTGCCAGCGACCCCGCCGCAGCGATTCCGAACGCGACGCCAGCGGCGCCAACAAGCGCGACGAGGATCGTCAGCGAGAGAAGCACCAGCAGCACGGAGATCGCGCCGAGGCCGGGCTGGAGCGGCTGCGAGGCCCCGGCAAAACCATAGAACAGGCCGCCGATAAAGCCTGCAAGTCCGCCGCCGACCACTCCGGCGAGCGCGAGGAGCAGTGGGGAACCTAGGGAGCGCGGCCGAACTACCGGTGCGGGCGTCGGAGCGTCCGCGCCTTCGACTGGCGCGATGAAGCGGTAGCCGTGCTTGGGCACGGTCTCGATGAAACGGGGGCGGCCGGCGTCGTCGCCGAGCTGGCGCCTGAGCGTTCGGATACATTGGGTCAGCGCCTCGTCGGTGACCGGAACTCCGCGCCACACTTCGTCCATGAAGCGGTCCTTGGACACGAGCCGCCCATGCTCGCTGACCAGCAGCGCCAAAGCGTCGAAATAGCGGCTGTTGAGGTCGACCGGAGCGCCGCTGTTTCGAAGCTGGCGATCGCCGAGGTCGAGGTCGAAATCTTCGAAGCGGATGCTGCCCGACGGCATTTTTCAGCAAGACCTCACAAGTTGCTCATGCCGCTCATCGCGCGCTCGTGCAGGAGTGAAGCCGCAATCGAGTCAGGAGGCAAGCAGTGGCAAACGAAGTGGTGCAGAGGCGGCTGGCAAGTCCGTGGCGGGTGATCGGCTGGGGCATAGCGGTGGCGATCGTCCTCGCACCGCTCGTGGCGATGCAGCTCCAGGCGCCCGGCGTGAACTGGACGCTTGGCGATTTCATCTTCGCGATCGTGCTGATCGGGGGCGTCGGGCTTCTGCTCGAGCTGGCGGTGCGCGTGTCGGCAAGCTGGGCCTATCGCGGCGGGGTCGCGCTCGCGCTCGCGGCAGGGTTCCTTCTCATCTGGATCAACGGCGCGGTCGGGATCATCGGCGACGAGGACAATCCGGCAAACCTGGTCTTCATGGCGATCATCGCAATGGCGGTCGCCGGAGCGATCGTCGCGGGCGGCAAGGCGGCCTTGATGGCTCGCGCAATGGCGGTGGCGGCGGTCGCGCAGGCGCTGGTCGGAGCAATCGTCTTCGCAATCGATGCGGGAGCTTCCGCGCCTCCGGGGCCCGTCAAGCTGCTCATCCTGATCGAAGGCTTCGCGGCGATGTGGCTCGGCTCGTCGCTGCTGTTCAGGAAAGCTGCGGCGGAAAGCTAAGGCGTCATTCCTTGGCGGCGACCGTGTCGACGAAGCTTGCGTGCTTTCGCTCCGGCCCGATCGCCGTCCAGGCCGCGATCATGACCGCCGTCGCCCCACCGAAGATCGCGAGCGCCAAGCCGTAATTGTTGCCGCGGCTTTCGGCGATCCCCGCCTGGAAGACGGCGTTCTTCGACATCAACAGATTGCCGAGCTGGTAGGCAAAGCCTGGGAACATCGCGCGAACGGCTCCGGGCGAGAGCTCGTTGAGGTGGACGGGGACGATACCCCAGGCGCCCTGCACCGCGACCTGCATCAGGAACGCACCGATGCCGAGCAGCAGCGGGGTCGTGCTGAACGCCCACAGCGGGATGATCGGAAGCGCGAGAGCGCAGGCGATGATGATCGCCCGCTTCCGCCCGATCCTCTCCGACCAGATCCCGAAGCTGATACCGCCGACGATAGCGCCGACGTTCATGATCGCGGTCAGCGTCCCGGTGAGCCGAGTGTCGAAATGGTGCTGCTGCTGAAGGAAGGTCGGATAGAGGTCCTGGGTGCCGTGGCTGAACGCGTTGAACGCCGCCATCAGAACGATCATGTAGAGCGCGATCTTCCAGTTGCGGGCCAGCTCGGTGAACGGATTAACGCGGGGCTTGTGTCTGGCGGCATTGAAGGCCGGGCTTTCCTCGACATGCATCCGGATCAGGAAGACGAGAAACGCCGGAGCGATCCCGACGAAGAACATGCCGCGCCAGCCGATTGCGTCGAACAGCAGGAAATAGACGATGCTGGCGACGAAGTAGCCCGACGGATAGCCGCTCTGCAGCAGGCCCGAGACGGGACCGCGAAGCTTCGGCGGGATGGATTCCATTACCAGGCTCGCGCCGATTCCCCATTCGCCGCCCATCGCGAAGCCGAACAGGGCACGGATGAGGATCAGCTGGCTCAGCGATCCGGCGAGGCCGGACAGCGCTGAAAAGGCCGAGAAGGCCAGGATGACGATCATCAGGATCGGCCGGCGCCCGAAGCGGTCGGCGAGGATCCCGAAGAAGAGGGCGCCAAACGCACGCGCCGCCAGAGTGACGAAGATCGCATAGGCGACCGACTTCACGTCGGTGCCGAACTCGGCCGAGATCGCCTTGAGCATGAACACCAGCAGGAAGAAGTCGAAGGCGTCGAGAGTCCAGCCGAGGTAGCTCGCCCAGATCGCGCTTTTCTGGGATTTCTCAAGCGACTTGAGATCGGCGATCAGGCTCATCCGGCAGCTCCCCCTGTGCGCCGCGGACATTCGCCGCGGACCGGCGCGAGGGCAAGTTTTCGCAGCCATCGGCGGCCGGTACTTGCCGACAAACGATAAATAACATATCGTTTATCGATATCACGAGTCGTTTGGAGCCAAACGTCATGTCGAAACCAGCATCCGCCGCACTGCCGATCGCCTACGTCACCTTGCGAATCCTGATCGTCGTGAACTGGCTGTACGGCGCGGCGGTCCTCGGGCTCGTCATCTTCGCAAATTCCAATCCCGCCTGGTTCATGAAGGCGATCGACGTTCCGGACGGCATGGATCCCAATCCAATCATGATCGGGCTGACGGCGATCGCGACGCTGGGCCTTCTCGCCGTCCCGCTCAATCACCTTATCCTCACCCGCTTGCTGCGGATGGTGGAGACGGTCGGCCGCGGCGACCCCTTCGTCGCCGCGAACGCTTACCGCCTGCAGGCGATTGCGTGGGCGTTGCTCGCGCTCCAGATCCTCAGCATCGTCATCGGGACGATCGGCAAGGCGATCTCGTCGCGCGAATTCCCGCTTCACCTCGATGCCGGTTTCTCGACCAGCGGTTGGCTCGCGGTGATCCTGATGTTCGTGCTCGCGCGAGTCTTCGCTGAAGGAACGTTGATGCGCGAAGACCTCCGGGGGACGATCTGAGATGGCGATCGCGGTCAAGCTCGACGACCTGCTCCACGACCGGCGGATGACGTTGACCGAGCTCGCCGAGAGGATCGACATCACGCTCGCCAACCTGTCGATCCTGAAGACCGGCAAGGCACGGGCGATCCGATTTTCAACCCTGGAGGCGATTTGCGAGGCGCTCGCCTGCCAGCCGGGCGACCTGCTCGAGTTCGTGTCCGACTAGGCCCTGTTAGCTGCCGGCGACTGCCGCTAAAGTCGACCCCATGAGCCAGCTCGACGCACTCAACCGCCAGTTCGCCAAGTACGACCAGGTCGAAAAGGCGCACACCTATCGCCTTGCGGAGAGCGAGGCCGACGAGTTCGACGAGGATTACGAAATCGCGACGCTCGATTTCGGCCGGTTCCTCCACGGCGACGCCAATGAAAAGGCGGGTTTCGCCGCGGCGTTCGGGGCGGCGCTTCACGGGATCGGCTTCGCGGTGCTGACCGGGCATGGCGTCGACGAGCGCTTGTACGACGACATTGCTGAAGGCGTGGTCGACCTGTTCACCTCGACCCCGCTCGAAGAAAAGATGCGCTTCCGCGCCGCGCGCTTCGGCTCCGTCGCCCAGGGCTATTTTCCCATCGAGGAAACCAGCGAGATCCATCCCGACCTGGTCGAAGGCTGGGTGTGGTGCAGGCGCGCGTTCGACATGCCGCAGAAGCGGGACGCACCGTTCCGCGCCGAGGAATTTTGGCCGCGGGCCGAGTATGAGCCGCGCTTCCGCCGGCTGACGCTCGCCCACGAAGCTCTGTTCAAGCCAATCGCCCAGGCGATGCTTCAGGGGCTCGGCTGCGACCCGCATTTGCTCGACGAGAAGCTGACCGAGACCAATTTCGGGCTTCGGCTCAATTACTATCCGCCGATGAGCGAAGAGCAGGATCGGTCGGGGGCCGGACGGCTTCTAGGCCACGAGGACGTCGACCTGTTCACCATCCTCCCGGCGACGAGGGTCGATGGGCTGCAGGTGTGGAACCACCGCTCGGGCAAGTGGGTGCGGATGAAGGCGCCGCCGGGATCGATCATCATCAACACCGGCGACTACATGCAGCGGATATCGAACGACCATTTTCCGTCAACCACGCATCGGGTCGGCAAGCCGACCGACGGATCGCATCGAGAGACCCCACGCGTGTCATTCCCGATAGCGGTCTACGTTTGGGAAAACGAGTTGCTCGAAGTGCTGCCGGGGCTTGGGGAGCCCAAGTACCCGCCGGTAAAGGCGATCGCCTTTCACACGCGGAGCACCAGCAAGTTCTACGGCGACGATTACGCCGTCGACGAGGACTGAGCGGCCTTCAATTCGGCGCGCCCGGTGAACGGTTCGGAGTTACCGCGTTAACCACGTCTGGGATTAACCCCAACACCTGCCAAGCTGCTCTTTTCCGGGGGCGATTCTCAATTCGCCGGTAACTTGGGAAGCGAGGGCGGGGACCAGTGCGCAATTTATTCAACCTCTCACCGAGGGGAGTCGCGATCGACCTCGGGACTGCCAATACGGTCGTTTACGCAAGCGGTAGAGGAGTCGTTATCAGCGAGCCCTCGGTCGTCGCGATGGAAATGGGCAGGGACGGGATCCGCCGGGTCCGGGCGATCGGCGACGACGCCAAGCTGATGATGGGCAAGACGCCGGGCAATCTCGAGACGATCCGCCCGCTCAGGAGCGGAGTGATCGCCGACCTCGAGGTCGCCGAGGAGATGATCAAGCACTTCATCCGAAAAGCGCATGGCGGCGCCACCCGCTTTTCGCGGGGGCCGGAAGTGGTGATCTGCGTCCCTTCGGGCGCGACGCCGGTTGAACGCAGGGCGATCCGCCAGGCGGTCAGCAATGCGGGTTCCGACAGGGTTTCGCTGCTCGAAGAGCCGATGGCCGCGGCGATCGGAGCCGGGCTTCCGGTGACCGAACCAGTCGGTTCCATGGTCGTCGACATCGGCGGCGGGACGACCGAAGTCGGGGTGATCTCGCTCCAGGGGCTGGCCTATTGCTGCTCCTCACGGGTCGGCGGCGACCGGATGGACGAGGCGATCATTTCCTACGTGCGCCGCAACTTCAACCTGATGATCGGCGAAGGAACGGCCGAGCGGGTGAAGCTAGAGATCGGCACCGCCACCGCGCCTTCGGGCGGCGGCGGGCTCGACACGACGCTTCGCGGACGCGACGTGGCCCGCGGGGTGCCGAAGGAAATCACGCTCAACCAGGGGCAGGTCGCCGAAGCGCTCGCCGAGCCTGTGCAGCGCATTGTCGCGGTGGTTCGCTCGGCGCTCGAGAACACGCAGCCCGAAATCGCGGCCGACGTCCTCGACGAAGGTATCACTCTGACCGGCGGGGGTTCGCTTCTTCGCAATATCGGTATCGTGCTGGCCGACGAGACAGGGCTTCCGGTGCACATCGCGGACGACCCGCTGACCTGTGTTGCGCGTGGCGCCGGCCGGACTTTGGAGGACAGCGTCTATCGCGGCGGCCTGATGGCGGCCTGAGCCGCTACTCGGGATTGCGCTCCAGCCAGGCTTCGAGCCACTTGATCGTATAGTCGCCCGCGAGGAAGTCGGGGTCGCGAACGATCCGCTGGTGGAGCGGCACGGTCGTCTTCATCCCCTCGACCACGAATTCCTCGAGCGCTCGCTTCAGCCGCATGATGCACCGCTCGCGAGTCGTCCCGTAGACGATCAGCTTGGCGATCATGCTGTCGTAATAAGGCGGCACCCGATAGCCGGTGTAGAGGCCGCTATCGACGCGCACGTGCATGCCGCCCGGAGCCACATAATTCTTCACCAGCCCCGGAGAGGGCATGAAGGTCTGCGGATCCTCGGCATTGATCCGGCATTCGATTGCATGGCCGTGGAGGTGGATCTGCTCCTGCCGGCAGGTCAGGCCCTCGCCGTTGGCGACGCGGATCTGCTCGCGGACGAGGTCGATCCCGCTGATCATTTCGGTCACCGGATGCTCGACCTGGAGCCGGGTGTTCATCTCGATGAAGTAGAATTCGCCGTTCTCGAAGAGGAACTCGATCGTTCCCGCGCCGCGATAGCCCATGTCCGCCATCGCCTTGGCGACGAGCGAGCCCATGTGGTGGCGCTGCTTGGGAGAGATCGCGGGCGAGGGCGCTTCCTCGAGCACCTTCTGGTGGCGGCGCTGAAGGGAGCAGTCGCGCTCGCCAAGGTGAATGGCGTTGCCCTCGCCGTCGCCGAACACCTGAAACTCGATGTGGCGAGGGTCGGCGAGATATTTTTCCATGTAGACGGTGTCGTCGCCGAAGGCGGCTCGGGCCTCGCTGGCCGCTTGGCTCATCAGGCTTTCGAACTGGTCCTCGTCGGGGACCACCTTCATTCCGCGGCCGCCGCCGCCCGAAGCCGCCTTGATCAGAACGGGGTAGCCGATTTCGGCGGCGAGCCGCTTCGCGTCGGCGATCTCCTCGATAGGGCCGTCGGAGCCGGGGACCAGCGGGAGGCCGAGCTTGGCAGCCGTTCGCTTCGCCTCGATCTTGTCGCCCATCGTGCGAATGTGCTCGGGCTTCGGACCGACCCAGGTTATCCCGTGGCTTTCGACGATCTCCGCGAACTGCGCATTTTCCGACAGGAAGCCGTAGCCCGGATGGACCGCATCGGCGTGCACGATCTCCGCCGCGGAAATGATGTTGGGGATGTTGAGGTAGGATTCGGTCGCGGGCGGCGGTCCGATGCAGACCGTCTCGTCGGCCAGCCGGACGTGCATCGCATCGCTGTCGGCGGTCGAGTGAACGGCGACGGTGCGGATGCCCATTTCGTGGCAGGCGCGGTGAATCCGGAGCGCGATCTCGCCTCGGTTGGCGATGAGAAGCTTTTGGATCGGCACGGCGGGCTAAGCGAGCAGAACCAGCGGCTGGTCGAACTCCACCGGCTGGCCGTTCTCGACCAGGATCTGCTTGACCACGCCTCCGCGCGGGGCGGTGATCGGGTTCATCACTTTCATCGCCTCGACGATCAGCAAGGTATCCCCGGCCTTAACCGTGTCACCCGAAGAGACGAAGGGCGCGGCACCCGGCTCCGACGACAGGAAGGCGGTGCCGACCATCGGCGAGCGGACGCTTTCGCCACCGACGTCGCCGACGGGCGCTTCGGCGTGCATCGGCGGGGCCATCATCGGCTGGGGCGCCGGCGCAGCAGCCTGAGCCGGTGCGGCCGCAGACCCAGCGAAAAGATTACGCTGCACCCGGATCTTGCGATCGCCGTCCTCGACCTCGATCTCGGTCAGGCCGTTGTCGGTCAGCAGCTGCGCGAGCTCATGAACCAGGGCCGGGTCTATACGCATCCCGTCTTTCCCATTGCTCGCCTTGGCTGGTCCGGCCATCTGTTACGTTCCCCTGTCCAATTCCACCCCCGCGGGTGCGACGACGCGCCCTTGCAGAGCAGGGCGCTTGCGTCCAGCCTGTCCCTTGCGGGTGGCGCGGACGCGGCGGGCCTCTATATGAGCGGTTCGAGCAATCCACAAAGCGCCTTTGGTAAATGACTGAAACGGCTCAAAAAGAGATGATCTGCGTATCGGTGAACGGCGAGCCGAGGTCGATCGCCGCCGAAAGCAGCATCGCCGACATGCTCCGTGCGATCGGTCTCGATCCGCTGAAGGTGGCGGTGGAGCGCAACCTCGAGGTCGTGCCGAGGTCGACCTTGGGCGATGTCGCCGCGAGCGACGGCGACTCGTTCGAGATCGTGCATTTCGTCGGAGGAGGCTGAAGTGAACGCCCCGCAATCCGTTGGTGCCGACAGTTGGACGGTCGCGGGCCGCACCTTCACGTCGCGGCTGATCGTCGGGACCGGCAAGTACAAGAGCTTCGAGGAGAATGCGGCCGCGGTCGAGGCTTCGGGCGCGGAGATCGTCACGGTCGCGGTGCGGCGGGTGAACATCGCCGACCCGAACCAGCCGATGCTGACCGACTACATCGACCCCAAGAAGGTCACCTATCTTCCGAACACCGCAGGCTGCTTCACCGCTGACGATGCGATCCGGACGCTTCGGCTGGCGCGCGAGGCGGGCGGCTGGAATCTGGTGAAGCTGGAGGTGCTCGGCGAGGCGAAGACGCTTTACCCGGACATGCGCGAGACGCTCCGGGCGACAGAGGTCCTGGTCAAGGAAGGCTTCGAACCGATGGTCTATTGCGTCGACGATCCGATCGCAGCGAAGCAGCTCGAGGAAGCCGGCGCCGTTGCGATCATGCCGCTCGGCGCTCCCATCGGGTCCGGTCTTGGAATCCAGAACCGTGTGACGATCCGCCTGATCGTGGAGGGCGCCAACGTGCCGGTGCTGGTCGACGCGGGAGTTGGCACGGCGAGCGATGCAGCGGTGGCGATGGAGCTCGGCTGCGACGGAGTGCTGATGAACACAGCAATCGCCGAAGCCAAGGACCCGGTGTTGATGGCGCGCGCGATGAAGGCGGCGGTCGAAGCGGGGCGGATGGCCTATCTGTCCGGCCGGATGGGCAAGCGCCGCTACGCCGATCCCAGCAGCCCGCTCGCCGGGCTTATCTAGTCGCGGTGACGATGTGCGCCGACATTGGCGCATCGAAACCGTCGGGTCCGTCGAACTGGCGCAGTGCCGATTTCACTCGCTCGAAAGCTGTTTCCAGCACGTCGTCGCCACGATCCGCGATTTCGGAGCCCATTGGAGTGCCGTAGCAAAGCGCGGTCGCAGCCTCGGTTGACGAGGCGCTTCGGCTTCTCAGCTCGACTGTGTCGATGGCCACCGCGTTGAACCCGGCCTCGCGAAGGTCGGATTCTATCCGCGCGAGGTCATAATATCCGAACGGGCCTTCGCGCATGAACAGCGGCGGGTCGTTGGGGAACATCTCGACCAATGCCTGCTGGGCGGCATCGCTTGCTGCGTTGCGGTCGATCCTGTCCCAGATCGCCATCATGTACGTGCCGCCCTCGCGAAGCACCCGTCTCGCTTCCGAATGCGCCCGGATCTTTTCCGGGAAGAACATCGCGCCGAACTGGCAGACGACAGCGTCGAAAATGCCGTCCTCGAACGGAAGCTGCTGGGCATCGGCCGCCTGGAATTCCACGTTGGGCGATCGAACTCTCTGCGCGGCCATATCCAGCATCGGCTGGTTGAGGTCGGTCGCGACGATAAAGGCCTCGGGCAATGCCTCGTTGAGCGCCTGAGTGACCGCGCCCGTGCCTGCGGCCGTTTCCAGGATCCGCCGGGGGTGCAGGTCGCGGATGCGCCGCGCGAGTTCCTCGGCGTAGGGGCGGAACAGGAGCGGGACCATCAGCTTGTCGTAACTGGCCGGGACGGAGCCGGCGAACCGGTCTGCCATGTCTTTCATCGGAACGGCCTCCTGACCTCAGGGGTTTTCAAGCCGGAGGTGGCACATGGTCGATACCATGACAAATTTCGCCGCCGAGCGCGACGCGATGGTCCAGCGGCAGATCGAGAGCCGCGGAATCCGCGATCCGTCGATCCTCGAGGCTTTCAGGGCGGTACCGCGCGAGGACTTCCTGTCTCAGGAATATCGCGACCTCGCCTATGGCGACCACCCGCTGCCGATCGAGGCGGGGCAGACGATCTCGCAGCCCTATATCGTCGCGCTCATGATCAAGGCGGCCGATATCAAGTGCGGCGACCGGGTGCTCGAGGTGGGCGCAGGCTCGGGCTATGCGGCGGCGGTGATCAGCAGGATCGCCGGCGAGGTGATCGCGATCGAGCGTCAAAGCGAGCTTGTCGCGATCGCCCGGGAGCGGATGCGGCGCCTCGGCTACGACAACGTCCGGATCGTCGAGGCGGACGGGACCCGCGGCTGGCAGCCCGACGCGCCTTATGACGCGATCCTTGCCGCGGCGAGCGGTAGCCACGTGCCGCCCCAATGGGTCGAGCAGCTTGCCGACGGCGGGCGGATCGTAATGCCCGTCGGTGAGCCAAACTGGGTCCAGAAGCTGATCAAGGTGACCAAGGGCCCGGCCGGCAAGCTGATCCACGAGGAGCTCGGCGCGGTGCGCTTCGTGCCGCTGATCGGGGAGGAGGGCTGGAGCGATGGGTGAGACGGTCAGGATCGACCGGCCCAAGCTGATCCGGCGCTCGGCCGAAATTTAACCCAAGGCAACTTCTCTCCATCACGGATGTTGTTCGAAGGAACGACGGCATGCTCGGGCCGTAGACTCATCAAGGGCTGAGTCTGGAGGAGACCCGTGCCGCACAGGCGAGGAAGCTTTCACGAGGACTGGAACGACCTGCTGACGCGCTTCGCGCACCGCCGCAAGCATGACGAGCCGCGCGCGATGCTGCTCGACAAAGCGCAGGAGGAAGCACGGCAAACCGGCCGGGATTTCGACCCGCATCATGCCTTATTCGAGCGCGCGCACTCCGATTAGCGCGAGGCGACGAACTCGCAGATCGAATAAGCGAGGTCCTCGGCCGCGGGCGGGTCGTAATTGGACAGGACGATGATGCTCCAGCCGCTGTCGGGGACGTAATAATCGACCGACGAAACGCCGCTGTTGGGGCCGCCGCCGCCGTGGCCAAAAGTGGCATGGCCCGAGCAGGTGCCGAGATCGACGCCATAGCCATATTTGCTCGGCCGCTGCGCACCGGCAAAGTCGATCCGCGGGGTCAGCATTTCCGCCGTTAGGTCCTTGCCAAGCAGCTTGCCCGTGGCGACCGCTCGATTGAAGGCGAGCATGTCCGTAGCCGTGGAATATTCGCCGCCGGAGCCATTGCCGTCATAGCCGAGGAATTGCTCGTTCGAGTAGCGCGGGCCGAGGCCGAGTGGGTCCTCCGGCGGGCGAAGGTAGCCGGTGGCGCGGTTCGGGACGATCGCGGTGACCGGCCACAACCCCGTGCGCTTCATCCCCGCCGGCGCGAAGACAAGATGCTGCAGGGCGTCCGCGAAGCTGTTGCCGGTTGCTTTCTCGATCACCGCCTGGAGCAGCACGAAGCCGGCATTGCTGTAGGCAAAGCGCGCGCCGGGCTCGAACTGCAACGGCTCGGTCATCGTCGCCGCAAGCTCGGCCCCGCTCTTTTCGCCGCGGACCTGGCGCCCGTCCCATTCGCCGATCCCAGCGCTGTGCGTGAGCAGCTGCTTGAGCGTGATCTTCGCCGCTTCCGGGTGCGGATATTCGGGCACCCATTTGGCCAGGCTGTCGTCGAGAGACAGCTGTCCCTCGCGCGCGAGCTTCAGGATTGCGGCGGCGGTGAACATCTTCCCGACCGAGGCCATGTGGAACAAGGTGTCGGTCCGGTTCGGCACCTTCCACTCCTGATCCGCCAGTCCATAGGCGCGGTTGACGACGACCCTGTCGCCTTTCGCGACGAGCACGACGCCTGAGAAGCTGTCCTCCGCAGCGAGCGAAGCCGCGTGCTTCTGAATCTCGCTCGCGATGCGGGAGAGCGGAAGCGCCGCCGTCGGCCAGGCTTCTGCCCTCACCTTGGCGGGATCGCGCGCAGCGAGGAGGAAGATGTCGGAAATCTTCCCCGGCTCCGCCTTGCTGGTGAAGACCACCAGCTTGCCGAACTTGCCGCCGTGGTTGGTGCGGACGATTGCCTCGACCATCCGGTCACCCTGGGGGCTCGAAGAGACGACGGTCAGGCCGCCCGAATCCGTCGCGATCCGGTCGAGCCATTTCAGTCGGCTTTCCGCGTTTCCGTTCTGGAGCGCCTTTGCGGAGAAGGCGCTTGCGACAAGGGCTGCGCGCGCCTCGTGGCTGCCGTTGATTGCGCCCAGGGTCGCGTCCGTAGCCGCCCGCGCGGGGGTCGCCGCGGCCGTCGAGACCCGCGAGGACACTTGCGCGACGCAGGGAACGGCAATGGTCGCGAGCGCCGCGGCGATCAGGATCGATTTACGCAACTCTGCACCCCCCCGGAATTAGGCTTTCTTCGATTTCCCGCGGATTTTGCTGATCGTCGTGGCGTTGCTGATCTGCTCGACGTCAGTCTTGCAGTGGATCAGGCGGATGCCCTTGAGCTTCAGCGCTTCGTCGAGCGCGGGCTCGAAATCTTCGGTCTTCTCGACGGTCGCCGCCCAGCCGCCATGGGCGCGCGCAAGCGCCGCGAAATCGGGGTTCGCGAGATTCGTTGCGCTGATCCGCTTCGGATATTCGCGCTCCTGGTGCATCCGGATCGTGCCGTAGCTTCCGTTGTCGACCAGGATCACCAGCAGGTCGCAGGCATATTGAGCGGCGGTCGCAAGCTCCTGGCCGTTCATGAGGAAGTCGCCGTCCCCGGCAACCGCAACAACCGGCCGATCCTTGAAGCGTAGCGCGGCGGCGACCGCTGCCGGGACTCCATAGCCCATCGTGCCGCTGGTGGGCGCGAGCTGTGTCGGCATGATCCCGTAGCGCCAGTAGCGGTGCCACCAGCCGGAGAAATTGCCGGCGCCGTTGCAGATGATCGTGTTGTCGGGGAGCTTCGCGCGCATCGCAGCGACGCAGAGGCCGAGGTCGAGCCTTACGCCGTCGCGCGGCTTGGGCTCCGACCAGTCGAGCCATTCCTTGTGCGCCCGTTCGCCGCATGAAAAACGGATGCAATCGGGGTCGCTCCAATCGTCCACCATCTCAGCGAACTCGCCCATGTCGGCGCAAATCGGCAGGTCGGCATGATAGACTCGGCCGAGCTCGTTGGGATCGGGATGGACGTGGACGAGCGTCTGTCCTGGATGGTCGGGTGTGATCAGCGTGTAGCCGTCGGTCGTCGCCTCGCCGAGCCTGGCGCCGACGGCAAGAATCAGGTCGGCGTCGCGGATTCGCTGCTGGAGCTTCGGATTGGGGCCGTAGCCGAGCTGGCCGGCATAGACCCCGCACTTGTTGTCGATCGAATCCTGACGGCGGAACGCTGCGGCGACGGGGATTCCGTGGCGGAAAGCGAAATTTGCGAAATGGTGCGCGGCGCGCGGGCTCCAGTCGGCGCCGCCGACGATCGCGACCGGCGAAGCGGCTTGCTTCAAAAGCTCGAACAGAGCCTGGATCGCGCCGGGATCGGCAGCCTCGCACAGCGCCGGGACGCACGGGCGGTCGGGCACGTCCACTTCGTCGCGAAGCATGTCTTCGGGAAGCGCGAGGACGACGGGACCGGGGCGTCCGGCGGTAGCGACGCGGTAGGCGCGGGCGATGAATTCCGGGATCCGTGCTGCATCGTCGATCCGCGCCGCCCATTTCGCGACCGGCCCGAAGAACGCGGGAAAGTTGATCTCCTGGAAGCCCTCGCGATTGCGATCGCCGCGAGCGACGTCGCCGATGAACAGGATCATCGGCGTCGAATCCTGGAAGGCCACATGGACCCCGGCGCTGGCGTTGGTCGCGCCGGGGCCGCGGGTCACGAATGCTATGCCCGGACGCCCCGTCATCTTGCCGTCGGCGTCGGCCATATAGGCGACGCCGCCTTCCTGCCGGCACACGGTGACCGCGATCTCGGGCGTGTCATGAAGCGCGTCGAGGACCGCGAGAAAGCTTTCGCCCGGAACGGTGAAGATACGGTCGCAGCCGTTGATCCTGAGCTGGTCGACAAGGATCTGGCCGCCGGTGCGCTTGGTCATGGGCGCGGCTGTAGCGGCTGGCAGGGAAAGTGAAAACGGGCTAGTCGACGCCCATGTACATCCTCACCGTCACCTATCCGAAGTCGAAGGGCGCGACGTTCGATTTCGATTATTACCGCACCAAGCATTTGCCCGAGGTCGGCAAGGCGTTCGGACCGTTCGGCCTGGGTTATGCCAGCGTCCTTCGTGGCGAGGAGACCGTCGGCGGAAGTGACCCCGCCTATTTCGCGGTGGCGCTCCTCAGCTTCGCGACCGAGCAAGGGGCGAGGGACGCGGTTGCATCGGACGGTGCGAAGGCGCTGATCGAGGACATCCCCAACTTCACCACCTGCAAGCCGGTGCTACAGTTCAACACGGCGGTGCCTTAGAGCCAATGGACCCAACGTTTCGAGTCTTCATCATCGTCAACCGTCCGCGGCGTGTGGTGTTCGAAGCGGTCGCCGATCCCAATGAATTGTCCTCATATTTCACCACCGGCGGAGCGAGTGCGCGGCTCGAGCAGGGCGCAACCGTCACCTGGGACTTCGCCGATTTTCCGGGCGCTTTTCCGGTTCGCGTCACCCAAGTCATACCGGACGAGCTGATCGCCTTCGAATGGAAGGCGAACGAGCCCGACACGGATTACGATGTCGCGGTGACGATGACGTTCACCGACGCCGGAGAAGGCCGGACGAAAGTCGAAATCGCCGAGGCGGGTTGGCGGTCGACCGAAGCGGCGGTGAAGGCGAGCTACGGCAATTGCATGGGCTGGGCGCAGATGCTGGCCGCGCTCAAGGCGTGGAAGGAATATGGAATCAACCTGCGGGAGGGTGCCTACAAGTAGGCAGGTCAGGCCTGGTGGATGGCCTTCACCACCTGATACGTCTCGAGACCTTCCTTGCCGCCCTCGCTCCCGAATCCGCTTTCCTTGACGCCTCCGAACGGTGCGTCGGCGATCGAGATGGCGAAGGTGTTGATGCCCACCATTCCAGCCTCGATCGCGTCGCCGAGCAGATTGGCGCGGCGGCCGTTCTCGGTGAAAGCGAAGGCGGCGAGCCCGTAGGGAAGGCGGTTCGCCTGTTCGATCGCTTCGTCCATGTCCTTGAACGAGCGGGACACGGCGACCGGGCCGAACGGCTCGTTGTTCATGATGTCGGCTTCCAGCGGAACGTCGGCTAGCAACGTCGGCTGGAAGAAGAAGCCGCCGCTGTCGCCGCGGCTTCCTCCCGTCATCACCTTCGCGCCCTTGTCGCGCGCGTCGTTGACCAAGGCTTCGACCGCCTCGGGCCGGCGGGTGTTGGCGAGCGGGCCCATCCGAGTGTCCTCGAGAAGGCCGTCGCCGACCTTCACCTTTCGAGTCCGCTCGGTGAAGCCGGTGATGAAGGCGTCGTAGATTCCTTCCTGCACGTAGAAACGCGTCGGCGAGACGCAGACCTGGCCGGCGTTCCGGAATTTCTGCGGCACGACCATGTCGAGAGTCTTTTGCAAGTCGCAATCGTCGAAGATCAGCACCGGCGCGTGGCCGCCAAGCTCGAGCGTAATCTTGGTGACGTTGTCGGCGGCGAGCTTCATCAGATGCTTGCCGACAGGGATCGAGCCGGTGAAGCTGACCTTGCGGATCACCTTGGAGCCGATGAGGTGGCGGCTGACCACGTCGGGAACGCCGTGGACCAGCTGGAACACGCCTTTGGGCAGGCCCGCATCGTCGAGCGCGCGGGCGATCGCCAGCGTATTGCCCGGAGTTTCCTCGGGAGGCTTGGAGATGACCGAGCAGCCGGCGGCGAGCGCCGCAGCGACCTTCTTGGCCAGCAGGTAGATCGGGAAGTTCCACGGGGTGAAGGTTGCGACCGGGCCAACCGGCTCGTGCATCACGCGGCTGAGCTGGCCCGGCGGGCGGACGAGGACTCGGCCATAGTCGCGCTTGATCTCCTCCGCGTACCAATCGAACAGCGAGGCTGCCCCGAACACTTCGCCCTTGGACTCCGCGATCGGCTTGCCCTGTTCCTGGGTCATTGTGCGGGCGATCTCGTCGGCCCGCTCCTTCAGCAGCTTGGCGGTCTTGTGGAGAATGGCGCTTCGCTTATCGACTTCGGTTGCGCGCCATTCCGGGTAGGTTCGCTTGGCGGTCTCCAGCGCCTCGTCGAGATCGGCTTCGGTTGCGAGCGGAAGCTCGGCGATCTCGCTGCCTGTAACCGGGTTGACGACCGCGAAGCTGTCGCGGCCTTCGCCGGTCCGCCAGCTTCCGTTGATGAAGAGCTTGAGGTCTGCTTCGTATCCCATGGAAGCGCAGATAGGCGCGCCTTGATGCGCCCGCAACGGCTCGCTAGGCGCTGTGGCAAAGGAGAATGAGGATGACGAAGCAGGAGCTGGTGCAGAAGATGCAGGAAAACCAGGCCTGGGTGCCTGGCAAGACGGTGAAGCTCGATTTCGGCGACCAGGGCGTGATCCTCCTCGACGGAGCCGGAAGCCAGGTGAGCGAAACGGACTCCCCCGCCGACACGACCATCAAGACGAGTTGGGACGACTGGCAGAAAATGGCCGGCGGCGAGCTTGACGGGATGACCGCCTTCATGACCGGCAAGCTCAAGATCGAGGGCGACATGTCGAACGCAATGCAGCTCCAGGGCGTGCTCGCGAAGCTTCGGGGCTGATGCTGAAGCTTTTCTATTCGCCGGGCGCCTGCTCGATCGTTCCGCACATCGCGCTGGAGGAGGCTGGCGCGGAGTTCGAGCCGGTGCGCGTCATGCTCGCGGAAGGCGAGCACATGAGACCGGAATATCTGGCAATCAACCCGCATGCGCGCGTTCCCGCGCTCGGTACCGACCAAGGCGTGATCACCGAGAATATCGCCATCCTGAACTTCATCGCCGACAGCTTCGGGGCGGCAGGCTCCGTACCACGCGGCGACGCGTTCGAAGCGGCCCGCTGCAACGAGCTGCTGGGCTGGTTCGCGAGCTCGGTCCACATCAGCTTCGCCACCATCTGGCGCGGAAGCCGGTTCACGGACGACGAAAGCGTCTGGCCGGCGCTTGCAGCCGGCGGCAAGGCTGCGCTGAAGAAACATTTCGCGGAGATCGAGGAGCTTTGCGCGGACGGCTGGCTGGCCGGCGGCGCGTTCACTGCCGCTGATTCCTACGCCGCCATTTTCTACCGCTGGGGTCGCCGGATCGAGATGGACATGGGCGGATACCCCCGCTGGGCGGCGCTGGTCGCACGGGTCGTTGACCGGCCGGCGGTGCAACGGGTGCTGGAACGGGAAGGCTGGAAGCGCTCCGATTTCGTGACTTCCTAGAGAGTTTCCGCACAGCCTGAGGAGGCGATATGCGCAAAGCTGCTCTTCTGGTCGGCCTGCTGATCGCATCAGGCACAATATCCGCCCAACCCACCCCTTCGCTAACTGCAGACCTCGCCCAGAAAATCGTCGTCGGCTGCGCCGCCCATGCGACTGCCAAGAAGCAAAGCGAAGCTGTCGCGGTCGTCGATACTGGCGGCCATCTGATCGCTGCGCTGCGGATGGACGGCAACGGCAGCGGGATCATGGAGTTCGCTCTTGCCAAGGCGCAAGCGGTCGCGGCCTGGGGGTTCTCGACGGCACAGATGGCGCAAGGCGCGCGCGATACGCCCGGGTTTGCCAGCGCGCCGCATGTGGTCACCGTCGCGGGCGGCGTTCCTGTCTGGTCCGCTGACGGCAAGGTGCGGATCGGCGCAATCGCGGTATCCGGCGAAGCGCCTGCGGACGATGCGGCCTGTGCCGAGGCGGGCATCCAGGCCGCTGGATTGCGCTCGAGCCGTCCTTGACCGCGGGCGCCGCATTTTCCATTGGCGGCTCATGCAGAAAATCTATCCAGACGCGAAGTCAGCGCTCGACGGGCTGCTGTTTGACGGAATGACCATCGCCGCGGGCGGGTTCGGCCTTTGCGGAATCCCCGAGCGGCTGATCGACGCGCTCGTCGAAAGCGGGGTCAAGGACCTCACCATCGCGTCGAATAATGCCGGGATCGACAATGTCGGGCTCGGCAAGCTGCTCCGCACCCGGCAGGTGAAGAAGATGATCTCCTCCTACGTGGGTGAGAACAAGGAGTTCGAGCGGCAGTATCTGGCCGGCGAGCTCGAGGTCGAATTTTGTCCGCAGGGCACTCTGGCGGAACGCATGCGGGCCGGCGGAGCTGGAATCCCCGGCTTCTACACCAAGACCGGAGTCGGCACGCAGGTGGCTGAGGGCAAGGAAGTGAAGAACTTCGACGGCGAGGACTATATCCTCGAACGCGGGATCCGCGCCGACCTGGCCATTGTGAAGGGCTGGAAGGCGGACGAGACCGGCAATTTGATGTTTCGCAAGACTGCCCGCAACTTCAACCTGCCGGCAGCGACGTGCGGAAAGGTCTGTATCGCGGAGGTCGAGCAGATCGTCCCGGTCGGCAAGATGGCCGGCAATTGCGTCCACCTGCCGTCTATCTACGTGAACCGCCTGATCGATGGCAGCCCGTACGATAAGCAGATCGAGTTCCGAACGGTCCGCGAAAGGGAGGCCGCCTGATGGCCTGGGACCGCAACCAGATGGCGGCTCGCGCGGCCAAGGAGCTCCGCGACGGCTATTATGTGAACCTCGGCATCGGCATCCCGACGCTGGTGGCGAACAACATTCCGCCGGGAATGACGGTGACGCTGCAGAGCGAGAACGGCATGCTGGGCATCGGCCCGTTCCCTTATGACGACGAGGTCGACCCGGACCTGATCAATGCCGGCAAGCAGACGGTCAGCGAGCTTCCGCAGACCAGCTATTTCGACAGCGCGACCAGCTTCGCGATGATCCGCGGCGGGCATATCGATCTCGCGGTTCTCGGCGGGATGGAGGTCAGCGAGAAAGGCGACCTCGCCAACTGGATGGTGCCCGGCAAGATGATCAAGGGCATGGGCGGCGCGATGGACCTCGTCGCCGGGGTCAAGAAGATCATCGTCGTGATGGAGCATGTGTCGAAGAACGGCGCCGCCAAGTTCATCCCGGAGTGCACGCTTCCGCTCACCGGAAGGAACGTGGTCGACATGATCATCACCGACCTCGCGGTATTCCAGCGGCCCGACCACGACAGCCCGTTCAAGCTGGTCGAATTGGCGCCGGGAGTTACGAAAGACGAAGTTCGCGAGAAGACGACGGCGAGCTACGTCGACTGACATGGCGCTTCCGGAGGCTTTCACTCCGAAGCTGCTCACCGTCTTTCGCGAAGGCTATCGGGCGCCGGACTTTCGCGCGGATGCCATAGCGGGCCTGACCGTCGCCATCGTCGCTCTGCCCCTTGCGATGGCGCTCGGGATCGCCAGCGGCGCAAGCCCGCGCGAAGGGCTCGTCACGGCGATCGTCGCCGGCTTCCTGATCTCGGCGCTCGGCGGATCGCGGGTGCAGATCGGAGGCCCCACCGGCGCGTTCGTGGTGATTGTCGCCGGAGTGATCGCCGCCCACGGGTTCAGCGGGCTTATCCTCGCCACGATCATGGCGGGAATCATACTGATAGCGGCGGGTTACGCGGGCGTCGGCAAGCTGATGCGCTATGTGCCGATGCCGGTCGTGACCGGCTTCACCGCCGGAATTGCGGTGATCATCGCTTCCAGCCAGCTTGGGGACTTCCTCGGGTTGAGGACGGGGCCGGTTCCCGCCGACTTCATCGATAAATGGGCGGCTTATGCCGGTGCCTTGGGAACCGCCAACTGGATGGCGCTTGCCGTGGGCGCGGCCAGCCTTGCGGTGATCATCATCCTCAAGGGCGTCGCGCCACGGGCGCCCGGCTATCTGATCGCGATCCTCGCCGCGACCGCGGCCTCGGCGCTGCTCAAGCTGCCGGTCGAGACCGTCGGCGACCGCTTCCATTCGATGGCAACGGGTGTTCCGCTTCCCAGGCTTCCCGAGTTCTCGATCCCGCTCCTCCGAGAGGTCGTGCCGAGCGCGTTCGTCATCGCCTTTCTTGCGGGGATTGAAGCTTTGCTGTCTGCAACTGTTGCCGACGGAATGACAGGGCGCCGCCACCGATCGGGGCAGGAGCTGGTGGGGATGGGCATCGCCAATATCGCGTCCGGCTTCTTCGGCGGGCTTCCCGCGACCGGCGCCATCGCCCGGACCGCGACCAACATTCGCGCCGGCGGTCGGACTCCGATGGCCGGAATATTCCATGCCCTGTTCCTGTTGATCTTCACCGTCGTCGCCGGGCGGTTGCTCGCACTGGTGCCGATGACTGCACTCGCAGCGGTGCTCTTGATGGTCGCGTGGGGGATGAGTGAGTTCGACCGCTTCGTTGCGCTGGTGAAGACCGATGCCGGCGAGCGTGGGCTTCTGATCCTGACCTTCCTGCTGACCGTGTTCGTCGATCTGACCGTAGCGATCGGCGTCGGAGTGACGCTCGCCGCCTTGCTGTTCATGATGCGAATGAGCGAGACCGCCGGGCTTGTCGCCGTCGACTCTGCAGAAGAGCCGGAGCTTCGCGACCAGCTGCCGCAGGGCGTCGAGGTATTTCGCTTCACCGGGCCGATCTTCTTCGGGGTCGCGGGCGAGATGCTCGAGGCGCTTCGCCGCGCCGGCCAGCGCCCGCGCGCGATCGTGCTCCGCATGGAGCAGGTGCCCTATATCGACGCGACCGGGGCCAACGCGCTTGCGACCTTCACCCGCCAGGCCAAGTCCGCCGGAACGGAAGTGTGGCTTGCCGGGATGCGGGACCAGCCGCGCGAATTCCTCGCGAAGCTGGAGCCGCGCTTCGCAGGCGCCAGGCGAGCGTCGAGTTGGTCGGCGGCATTGAAGAGGCTCTCCACTTAAGCCGCTTGCGCTGGGAGTCGCGAAAGAGGAAGATTCGCGGATGGGCGATCTTCCGCACCCCGCGTCCGCGCTAGTCGCTCAATGGGGCGGCTATCTCGCAAACGACCGGCGGCGGTCGGCGCATACGGTCCGCGCCTATGTCGGCACCGCTCATCGGCTGATCGACTTCCTCGGAGGATATAGCGGCGAGGCCGTCGAGCCGGAGGCGTTGGTCGCCGTCGGTGCCGCGGACCTTCGCGCATTCCTTGCCGCACGGCGCGGAAGCGGGCTGGGGGCGGCGTCCGCGGCTCGCGAGCTGTCCGGAGTCCGCGCATTCCTGACCTATGTGGCCGAGCAGCAGGGACGGGCACCGCAAGTGCCGCGGACGCGCGCTCCGCGGCGACCCAAGACACTTCCCAGGCCCGCTGCTCCAGACGAGGCGATGGCACTTGCGGAAGATGCGGGCGCCTTCGCGTCCGAACCGTGGATCGGCGCCCGCGACCTTTCGATCCTGCTCCTGCTCTACGGCTCGGGCCTTCGAGTGTCGGAAGCCCTGTCGCTTACGGCAAGGGACTTGCCGATCGGCGAGACGATCCGAGTGACCGGCAAGAGATCGAAGATGCGGGTCGTGCCGGTAGTGAAGGCGGTCCGCGAAGCAATCGTCGAGTACGTGCGCCAATGCCCCTACCCGATAGCCGACGGGGCGCCGCTGTTCCTTGGTGCTCGTGGAGGACCCCTGAGCGCCGACCTTGTCAGGCGCGCGGTCAGGGCCGCGCGCGTCAGGCTGGGGCTGCCGGATACGCTGACGCCGCATGCCCTCAGGCACAGCTTCGCGACTCATCTGCTTGCGAGGGGCGCCGACCTGCGTTCGCTCCAGGAGTTGCTCGGCCACGCGAGCCTGTCGTCGACGCAGATCTATACCAAGGTGGACGCGGCACATCTTCTCGATGTCTATCGCCACGCCCACCCGAGAGCCTAGCCGCGGCGGCCCTGCCGTGGCGAAACAGGAGCGCCGCAGCGATCCCTCTTTGCCGCTGCACCCGTAAACACAGGCTGGAACTCCAGTCCGTAACGGACCCGTTTCTCGCGTTAGTGGAGCCGGCGTTCGACCGCCGCCCAGAACACGGCCGGAGTATCGGTGCCGTTAAGCGAATCGATCGCGACGATGCCCGTCGGCGAAGTGACGTTGATCTCGGTCAGCCACTGGCCGCCGATCACGTCGATCCCAACGAACAGCAGGCCGCGCTTCTTCAGCTCCGGAGCGAGCGCCGCGCAAATTTCCCGTTCGCGGCTGGTGAGCTCGGTCTTCGCCGCGGTTCCGCCGACCGCGAGGTTCGACCGGATTTCGCCTTTGCCAGGGACGCGGTTGATCGCTCCGGCGATCTCCCCGTCTATCAGCACGATCCGTTTGTCGCCCTGGGCGATCTCCGGGATGAATTTCTGGAGCATGTGCGGCTCGCGATAGGTGCGGTTGAACACTTCCATCAGCGAGGCGAGGTTGCGGCCGTCCGGGCCGATTCGGAACACCGAGCCGCCGGCAAACCCGTGGAGCGGCTTGATGACGATGTCGCCATGCTCGGCGAGGAACTTGCGGGCGAGGCCGATCGAGCGGGTGATGGCGGTCGGCGGCATGAATTGCGGGAAATCGAGCACCCAGATTTTTTCGGGCGCGTTGCGGACGGCCGCGGGATCGTTGACCACCAAAGTCTCGCTCTGGATCCGCTCGAGCAGGTGCGTCGCGGTAATGTAGCCGAGGTCGAACGGCGGGTCTTGGCGCATCAGAACGACGTCGACGTCCTTGCCGAGATCGAGGATCCGGTGCTCGCCGAACTTGTAGTGGGCGCCATCCTTGCGCTTCACTTTCACCGGATAGCCCATGGTCCACAGCCGGCCTTCGGCGAAGCTCAGGTCCTCGGGCGAATAATAGAAGAGCTCGTGCCCGAGGTCCTGCGCCTTGAGCATCAGCGCGAAGGTGGAATCGCCGTCGATATTCACCCGTTCGAGCGGGTCCATTTGAACGGCAACGCGGAGCGTCATGAGGCGCGACTAAGCGAGCGCGTGGGCTTTGTCACCCTTGCCAGACGTCCGGGAGGTGGCGTGGGAGCTTTCCGGGGACGATGTAGAGCGCATCGATCCGAACGTCGTCGCCGGCGTTCATGAAGCGCGGAGCGAGGCGCTCGGCGGCGACGGCGACGCGGCGCAGGCGGTAGCGGTCAAGGGCGAACTCCGCGGCTTCGCTGGTGCCGCGCGCCTTGACCTCGACGAATGCGAGAGTGCGGCCGCGCCGCGCCACAATGTCCACCTCGCCGCCGGCAACGCGTGCCCGGCGGGCCAGTATCCGCCAGCCCTTCAGCCGCAGGTACCAGCAGGCGAAAGTCTCGGCCCCGCGGCCGCGCTTTTCCGCTTTCTGCCGGTTCATCGGCCGCTGATGTCCAACGCTCGCTCGTAGGCGCGCTTGCGGGGGATGCCGAGCCGCTCGGCAACTTCGGCGGCCGCGCGCGAAGGGGACAGCCTCTCCAGTGCTTGTTCGAGAAGCCGGTCCACCGTTGCGTCGCTAGCTGTCTCAACCTCCAGCGGCGGCCCGACGACGATCACGATTTCACCTTTCGGCGCTTGCTTCGAATAGCGCTCGGCCAGCTCGGCCAAAGTGCCGGTCACGCATTCTTCGTGAAGCTTCGTGATCTCACGGGCGACTGCGCCCTCTCGCGATCCGAGTTCGGACAACGCGAGAAGCGTTTCGCCCAGCCGTGGCCCGGATTCGTACAAGATGAGCGAGGCGCGGATTTCCGCGACCTCCCTGATGGCATCCGTCCGGGCCTTGGCCTTGGCCGGGAGAAATCCAAGGAAGAGGAAGCGGTCGGTCGGAAGTCCGGCGAGCGTCAATGCCGCGATTGCGGCGCAGGGGCCGGGAATCGTCCATATGTCGCGCCCGGCCTGGCGGGCTGCACGGACGAGCTTGTAACCGGGGTCGGAGATCAAGGGGGTGCCGGCGTCGCTGACGATCGCGATGGCTTCGCTGGCGAGGCGGTCGACGATCCTGTCGCGGTCGCTGTCCCTCGAATGATCGTCGTAGCGGCGCATCGGCGACTTCGCGCCGATATGCTTGAGCAGCTTGCCCGTTACGCGTGTGTCCTCGGCGAGGATCAGGCTCGCCTGGCGCAGGGTTTCCGCGGCGCGTGGGCTGAGGTCGCCGAGGTTCCCGATGGGCGTTGCGACGATGTAGAGCCCGGGCGGGAGCGGCGTTTCCATGGCCTACCCTCGCATCTCCTGACGAGCGACTGCAAGCGCTGGGCAAGCCCTTGAACAAAGATGGAAAAAGAGTCACTCTCCACGGATCATCGGCCACAAAGGGGAGTCGCCAGATGATTGGACTTGTTGTTTCCATGCTCATCGCCGGTGCAGGCGGCGGCGCCGATCTCCGCCACGACTTCGTTCAGTGCCTGAAAACAGCGGCCGCACAGGCCAAGGCGCAGAAGATCGGGACGGACGGCTTCCAGGCATTTGCACAGACGACCTGCGCAGCATCCGAAGCGCCCTTCAAGGCGTCGCTGGTGAGCGCCAACGTCAGCCACGGAATGTCGAAGCGCGAATCCGCCGCGGACGCCGCAGCCCAGGTCAGCGATTATTATTCGCAATGGGACGGCAATTATGCGGCCGATGCGCCGGTGGCCGCACCGGCCGCCGCGCCGACGCAGAACGCAGCCGTAGCGAAGTCCGACACGCCGCCGCCCAAGCCTCAATAGACGGCGAGCTCCGCGAGCAACCTGTCGAGCACCAAGCGGCCGCTGGACGTCGCCGCAATTCGCCCGTCACAGCTGATCAGGTGACCTGAAGCTTCCAGCCGTTCCGCGGCTGTCGAGTCGACAATCGGCACCCCAAATCTCCGCTCGAGCGAATCCACTTCGATCCCCTCGCTGAGCCTTAACCCCATCACCAGCGCTTCGTCCGCCGCTTCGCGAGCGGACAAGCGGGCCTCTTCGACAACCGAATGACCGTTGCGGGCTAGCGCCGACAGATAGTTCTCCGGTTTCTTGTGGCGAACGGTGCGGCTGCCGAGGCGGCGGCCGTGCGCTCCAGGCCCGACGCCGGCATAGTCGCGGTAACGCCAATAGGTGAGGTTGTGGCGGCTTTCAGCGCCGGTGGCGGCGTGGTTGCTGATCTCATAGGCGGGAAGGCCGGCTGCGGAGGTCATGGAGTCGGTGAGCTCGAACAGCGTCGCGGCGATGTCGGCGTCGAGCGGCTCGAACTCGCCCTTCGCGACCATCGATGCGAAGCGCGTGCCCGGCTCGATCGTCAGCTGGTACAGCGACAAGTGCGTCGTGCCGAGCGACAGCGCCCGGTCGAGCGTTTTCGACCAGCTCGCCTCCGTGTCGCCCGGAAGGGCATAAATGAGGTCGAAGCTGACTCGCGGAAAGTGGCGTTGGGCGATGTCCAATGCCGCAAGCCCTTCGTCGGCCGAATGCGCGCGGCCCAGGAAACGAAGCGCGGGCTCGTCGAAGCTCTGCAGGCCGAGGGACAAGCGGTTCACGCCCGCTCCGGCCAGGTCGGCGAAGCGCGCCGCCTCCACGGAATTGGGATTAGCCTCCAGCGTGATCTCGATGTCGTCGGCGGGGGGCCAATGCCTTCCGGCTGCCTCGATCAGCGCCTCCACGGTTGCCGGCTCCATCAGCGAGGGCGTGCCGCCGCCGAAGAAGATGGAAGTCAGCTTTCGGCCCGGCAGCAGGTGCGCTTCATGGGCGAGATCGGCGAGCAACGCCTCGCGCCACTCGGCTTGGTCGATGGCGTCGCGGACATGGCTGTTGAAGTCGCAATAGGGGCATTTGGATACGCAGAACGGCCAGTGAACGTACAGCGCCAGCCCGTCCTGGCTCACGGTTTGAGAGCGCTCACCAGCTTGCGGAATGCGTCTGCCCGATGGCTGATGCCGTGCTTCAGCTCCGGCTCAAGCTCGCCGAAGGTCTGGTCGTAACCGACAGGCACGAACATCGGGTCGTAGCCGAAGCCCTTGTCGCCGCGCGGTGGCCAGACGAGCGTTCCGTCCACGCGCCCTTCGAATGCCTCGGTCTGGCCATCGTTGGGCCAGGCGAGCGACAGGACGCAGGTGAAGTGCGCGGCCGGCGCGGCGTCGGGCTCGGTCGCCTGCACCTCGTCCCAGACTTTCTCCATGGCGCGCATCCAGTCGCGTTTGCCTTCTGAATCTTCGGCCCAGCGGGCGGAGAAGATTCCCGGCATGCCGTGGAGCGCCTCGACGCAAAGCCCGCTGTCGTCCGCGAGCGCCGGAAAGCCCGACAGATCAGCCGCTTCGCGCGCCTTCAGATCGGCGTTGTCGGCGAAGGTGTTACCGATCTCCTCGGGCTCCGGAAGGCGGAGCTCCTCGGCTCCGACACAGACGAAGCCGAGCGGCTCGATAAGGGCGGAAATTTCGCGAAGCTTGCCCGGATTGTGGGTCGCGATGACCAGCTTTTCGCCGATGTCCCTCATTTGCCGACCGCCTTCAGCTGGGCTTCGAAAATTTCGCCGCAGCCGATCCGGGCGAGCCGAAGCATTCGCAGCAGAAGTTCCTCGTCGTAGCATTCGCCCTCCGCGGTCACCTGCGCCTCGACGATGCTTCCGTCGGCGGTGAGAACGAAATTGCCGTCGCAGCCGGCGGCGCTGTCTTCGTCATAATCGAGATCGAGGACTGCGGTGCCCTTGAACACGCCGCAGCTCACGGCGGCGACCTGCGTATGGATCGGATCTTCCTTTAGCGCCTTCGATTCGAGCAGCTTGTCGAGCGCGATCCGGAGCGCGACCCATGCGCCTGAAATTGAGGCGGTCCGGGTGCCGCCGTCTGCCTGAATGACATCGCAATCGAGAACGATCTGCCGCTCCCCCAGCTTGGTGAGGTCGACGACGGCGCGAAGCGAGCGGCCGATCAGCCGCTGGATTTCCTGCGTGCGACCCGACTGCTTGCCCTTCGCCGCCTCTCGGTTGCCGCGGGTGTGGGTGGCGCGGGGAAGCATGCCATATTCCGCGGTAACCCAGCCCTGGCCCTTGCCGCGAAGAAAGGGCGGCACCTTTTCCTCGACGGATGCCGTCACCAGCACCCGCGTGTCGCCGAAGCTGACCAGAACCGATCCTTCGGCGTGGCGGGTGAAGTGCGGCTCGAAAGCGATGGTTCGCATCTGGTCGGGGGCGCGGCCGCTGGGGCGCATGAAGTCTCCTGTCATCCTGATAATGGTGCGCGGGCTCCCTAGACCGGTGGGCGCAGCAATCCTAGATGCGCGTCCATGAGCGGTGAGATCACCGAGCTTAGCGACCGGATGCGCGAGATTTTCGGGCTCGTCGTCGAATCCTACCTGGAGCGCGGCTCGCCGGTAGGGTCGAAGGCGCTGACCGGAAGCGTCAGCTTGTCGCCCGCGTCCATTCGCGGCGTGATGCAGGAGCTGGAAGAGCGGGGACTCCTCACCCACCCGCACACCTCCGCCGGGCGAATCCCGACCGAAAGCGGCCTCCGTCTCTTTGTTGACGGGATCATGCAGGCCTCGGCGCCCGACCCGCGCGAACGCGCCGAGATCGAGCGGCAGATCGGCCGCGACCAGCCGATAGAGGATGCGCTCGCGGCCGCCTCGGCGGCACTGTCGGGGCTGAGCCAGGCGGCGGCAGTGGTCCTCGCCCCGAAGCGGGAGCTTCGCCTTCGCCAGTTCAGCCTTGTGCCGCTGTCGCCGGAGCGGGCGCTGGCGGTCCTCGTCGGCGCCGACGGCTCGGTCGAGAACCGGGTCGTGAGTCTCGATCCGGGGACCAGCCCGAGCGCGCTCGAGCAGGTAACCAACTTCGTCAACGCCCGGCTGTCCGGAATGACGCTGGCCGAAGCCGAAGCCCGGCTGAGGCAGGAAATCCGCGAGCAGAAAGACGCCATCGACGCCGCCGCGGCGGAGCTGGTTGCCTCCGGCCTTGCCGCCTGGTCGCATGACCATTCGCGCCGGCCGGTCCTGATCATCCGCGGCCAGGCAAACCTTATCGATGAGCATGCCGCCGCCGACCTGGAGCGCGTCCGCAGGCTCCTCGACGAGTTGGAGGACCGGCAGGAAATTGCGAGGCTCCTTGAGGGCGCGCGCGACGCTCCGGGCTGCCGGATCTTCATCGGCAGCGAGAACAGGATGTTCGCGCTTTCCGGATCGTCAGTGATCGCCGCCCCCTATCGTGGGAGCCACGGCGAGGTGGTCGGCGTTGTCGGGGTAATCGGTCCCACTCGGTTGAACTATGCCCGGGTGGTCCCCATGGTGGATTTCACAGCAAAAGCGCTAACGAGATTGATCGGATGATTCAGCACAACGACGACTATCCCGAACCGGACGAGGGCGAACCTCTCGACGCCGCACAGGAGGCCGAAGATATCCGCAAGGAGACGGCCGACGAAGCGCCCGAGCTTGCCGAGCACGACCGGGTGACCGAGCTCGAAAAGGCGTTGGAGGAAGCCAACAGCAAGGCGCTCTACGCCGCGGCCGAGGTGCAGAACGTGCGCCGGCGGCTGGAGGCTGAGAAGAGCCAGGCGGCGGCTTATGCTTCGGCGACGTTCGCCCGCGACATGCTAGCGATCAAGGATCACCTCGATCGTGCGCTCGCGGCGGTCAGCGACGAGCTTCGCCAGGACAAGGTGGCGAGCAATTTCCTCGCCGGGATCGAATCCACCGCGCGCGAGCTCAACGCAGTCTTCGCCCGCAACGGAGTCGAGAAGATCGAGGCGCTCGGCCAGCCGCTCGACCCGCACAAGCACCAGGCGATGATGGAAATCCCGAGCGCGGACGCCGAGCCTGGAACGATCGTCGAGGAAATGCAGGCCGGCTACATGCTCAAGGACCGGCTGCTTCGCCCGGCGCTCGTCGCGGTGGCGAAGAAGGGCAACTAGCGGGAAGTACTACGGATCGCTCCAGCACACGGGCGGGGTTTCCGACGACCGTGGTGTGCGGAGCGACGTCCCGGGTCACCACCGCGGCCATTCCCACGACCGCGCCTTCGCCGATCCGAAGCGGTTTGCCGCCCTCGCCATTGCGCAGCGTAGCTCCCGTTCCGATGTAGGCGAAATCACCGATGCTGACGTTGCCGTTGCAATTCACGCGCGGAGCAAAGGTTACGAAATCGCCGATATCACAGTCATGCCCGACGTAGCTGTACCAGTTGCATTGGAATTGGCGTCCGACGCGGCTGGAATGGCCGACCAGCGTATTCCCGCAAAGCACGCTGCCGGCTCCCATCGTCACTCCCAGAGCGACCCTGGCGCTGATGTCATGAAGATCGAAAGGTACGAGCCCGGCGGCGCTGCAGCGGCTTTCGAGCTTCGCCCGCAGGCGACCGTCATTCACGCCGAGGATGAAGCTGTCTCCGGGCGACATGTCGCTCAACCGAACGACCGGATAAGGTGCCTTTCGATCGGCATCGTCTATGAAGACGATCTCGGCACCCGGACAAGCAAGCAGCAACGAACCGGCGAAATCAATTCCGGCTCCCCCGGCGCCGAAGATCCCGATCCTCATCGTCGCCAGAATGCTCGCTCCACAGCCGTCATGCAAATGGGCCTGGCGCTCGTTGCGGTGGCGAAGAAGGGCGACTAGTGAACCTGGCGGTTTGGGGTTTCGCCTTTCGTAGCGAGGCCGAAGCGGGGTTCCTCCGCCACCTCTCCAAATAGCCGCGCCGCCGCGTATCGACCCACCTCCGGGCCGTGCTTGAAGCCGTGCCCCGACCCGCCGCCCGCGAGAAGCACGTTGTCGAACTGCGGATGGAAATCGATCAGGAAATCCCCGTTCGAGCTGTTTTCATATTGGCAGACGCGCGCCTCGGTCAGCGGCGCACCCCTTAGCAGCGGGAAACGCCGGTCACGGAAGGCGATGATTTCGTCGAGCGCCTCTTCGCTCGGCTTGCGGCTCTGCGTTTCCGGGTCGACGACCGGACCGTGCTTGTCGTGGGCGAATTTCACTCCGCGGCCTTCGAGGTCCGGAAAGCCGTAGAAAATGTCTCCACCGTTGAAGTCGGCCCAACCGGGCATGGAGCTCTTCTCGAACCGCCTGTCGCCGGCAGGCGGAGCGAAGAAGAAGACTTCCTGCCGAGTGGCCACGATCCGCGAGCCGAGGAGCGTCGGGAAGAGCTTCGGAAGCCAGGGTCCGGCAGCGAACACGAACCGGTCGGCAGCCACCGATCGTCCATCGGACAGCTCGACTGCTCTGAGCTTCAACACAGTTGCCGCCGGCGGCCGCACATTCCCGCGAACGAACATGCCGCCGCGCTGGACGAAGATGTCGACCAGCGTTTGAACCGCTCGGCGTGCCATCAATGCCCCGAAACCCGGTTCATGCAGTCCGACCGTGATCCCGCCGAAGTCGATCATAGGGAAGCGCCTGGCCATCTCGGCCTGGGTCAGCACTTCGGTAGGCAGCCCAATCGACCTGTGCGCGGCGATACTGTCGCGGACGTAAGGCTCCTCGGTGGGGAAGAAGAACAGGATTCCGCAGTCGTGGAATATCGGCAGTCCCGCGACGGCGCTTAGAGCCTTCCATTCCTTGAGGCTGTCGAATGCCATACGCGTGTAAATCGCGTCCTTCCCGTAGGCGGCCCGGGTCAGGCGCGATTCGCCGCCCGACGAGGCTCGCGAATGCGCCGGCCCCCAAGCGTCGATCAGCGTAACCCTGTGACCCTTGCGAAGCAGGTGGACGGCCGTCCAGGCGCCGAACACCCCGGCACCGATCACTGCGACATGGTCGTTGCTGCTCATTACCCTGGCTCGCCCTGCCTTCGACAGAATAACAGCGCCGCCCGCCCCGAGAAGGAGCGAGCGGCGCGTTACGTTGAGTTGCGGCAAGCGCGGCTTGCCGCCCTTGTTCAACCGCCGAACTTCTGCCGGAACGTCAGCCCGATCGTCCGCGGCTGCCCGACGTTGAATCCCAGCCGCGCCCGGCCGCCACGCTCGCGGTCGAACGACATCTTCGGATTCTCGTCGAACAGGTTGTTGACGTAGGCGACGACCTCCATCCCGTTGTCGAAGGCGAGGCCCGCCGACAGGTTGACGAGGTCGTAGGCCGGGAGTTTGAGGTTAAGCGTCGTCGACGCGTTCGCGGGCTGGCCGTTGAACGGCAGTCCGTGGATGAAGGTCCGGGGATTGTCCTCCTGGTCGCCCGGCTGCGTGTAGCGGCTTCCGACATGCTGGTAAGACGCGTTCACGTACCAGTCGGACTTGTCGTTGAATCGCTGCGTGTAGGTCGCAGTCGCCGCCATCTGGAACTTCGGAACCGTTGGAAGGCGGTTGCCGTCTATGATTCCGGTGCGGGTTGCGAGGATCGGGTTGTCGATCGTCGAATCGAACTGCGAGTCGACGTAGCTGCCAGCGAGCGTCAGGTCCAAGCCCGGCGCCGGGTTGGCGGCGAACTCCGCTTCCACGCCGGTTGTGTGCGCCTTCGGAACGTTGAACACCAGTCGCGAAGAGCAGCTTCCTGCGTCGACAGTCACCTGCAGGTCCTTGATGTCCGTATGGAACACAGCCGCGTTGAAGGTAATCGGGCCTCGCGAATATTTGACCCCGCCCTCATAGTTCCAGAGCGTTTCGTCGTCGTAGCTGGCGGACTGGAAGGGCGTGTAGATGACCTTGTCCTCCGCGTTGCAGAGCAGGATGTTCAGCGGGTCGTTGATGCCGCCGAGGCGGAAGCCCTTCGCCGCCTGAATGTTCACGCTAAGGTGGCGGTTGGGCTCCCAGGTGCCGATCAGGCGCGGGCTAAACCCATTCGACTTCGTCTTGTCGCCAATGCGCGTATCGCCGTTGGAAAACAGGCCGCCGGAGATGAAGTTGCGCTTCTCGCTGAAGTCGTAATAGCGACCGCCACCGGTCAGCTTGAACTGGCCGAAGTCGTAGCTGCCCTCGCCGAACACGGCCGTCTGTTTGATGACGTAGGGAAGGTCGGCATTGTAGGGCGAGTCGGGGCCGAAGCCGTTGGCGACAGCAGCAGCGGTGCCTGCGCCGAAGCGGTTGTCGATGAACACATCGTAACCCGGGGTCGGGAGCCGCTGGTGATAGTTGCGATCGACGTGCGAATAGAAGGCTCCAAACACCCACTGGAACGGCGAGCTGCCGGTCGACGCCAGGCGCCCTTCCTGGGTGAATTGCTTCAATCCGGTCGTGTCGCGGAGGTTCGACGGCAAATTCACGCCCGCAGCCGGAAAACCGAGGTCCACGGAAACCGAGCCCGTAAGGGCCGAGGCATCGCGGCTGACGAGGATATCCCGATCGATGTAGCTGGTGACAGACGTAAGCTCGACCGGGCCAAAGTCATAGCTCGCGGTCAGGTCTGCAAGAGCCGTCCTGTCGCGGAATTTTTCCCGCAGCAGCAGATATTGCTGGCGCTGATGGAAATTGAGCGGCGGCACCGTGAACGCATTTGCATAAAGGTTGTACACCTCCTGCCGGTTGAACCCGTCCGCCTGTGCCTCCTGGTAGACAATGCGCGGCGTGATCCTCAGCTCGGGTGTCGGTTCCCACAATACCGACAGTCGGCCGCCGACGCGCGAACCGTCATTGACGTTCTTTCCACCGGCAGGGCCGAGGGCGTCGATGAAACCGCCGAAATGGGTGCCATATGCGACCGCGCGGACCGCGGCTGTCGGACCGAGCGGCGCGTTGATGACGCCTTTGAGGCCGTAGCCCATGTCACCTTCGTCGACAGTGTTGACGTTGGCTTCGATCATTCCTTCGGTACGGCCAATCTTCGGCTGGTTAGTGATGTAGCGGATGGTTCCGCCGACGGACCCTGATCCGAACAGCGTGCCCTGCGGACCGCGAAGGGTTTCGACGCGGTTGAGGTCGAAAAGATCGAGATCGGGTGTGAAGAGCGAGAGCGAAATCACCGATTCGTCGAGGTAGACGCCCACCTGCTCCTTGACGCCTGGCTGGTCGCGGACGATCTGGCCGGCAGAAACGCCGCGAACTGACACCTGGCTCTGGCCCGGGCCGAGGTTCTGGACCGTCAGGCCGGCAACGTTGCGGGCAATCGCCTCGAGGGTCTGGGCGTTCGCGCGCTGGATGTCTTCCTCGGTCTGCGCATTGACCGAGAAGGGCACGTCCTGGATCGTCGATGCACGCTTCGTCGCGGTGACGATGATGTCCGCGTTCGCCTGTGTGGCTGGGGGCTGGTTCGCGTTCTGCGCCACCTGCTCCTGCTGGGTGTTGCCCGTAGCCGCCGGCGGAGTCTGGGCGAGAATGGGCGTTGCGATCGCCGCAATTGCGGTACCGATGAGAAGACGGGATGAAGCACGCATTTGGAAGCCCCCTTCGGATCGTGCGTAACCGGGAGAGCGTAGCTTCAACCGCCATTTTAGCGAAGCCCGGCAGGGAGTCGGCGGACGTTTCGGCGCACGGTTGTTGCGCCGGCGCAACAGAAATGCGGCCGTTTTAAAACGGTAACAGCGATCGCGGCGGAGCGGCTGTCCAGGTACCCTGCTCGGCAAGGAAAATATGCCGCACAATCTCGGCCTGCTGCTCCAGCCCGTAGCCCTCGAACGGGCGGCCCGGCTTCAATCTGTAACGATAATGGCAAAAAGGATGGCGCATCAGCGGCAGGAAGAATCGCCCGCCTTTCTGGGCCTGCCAAACGTGAGTCATCTCATGGATGAAGAAGCCCTGGGCATGGAGCGGCTCCTTCGAGAAATCCTCGGACCAGCCGCCGCCGTCGGGATGGAAATGGATATTCCCCATCGGCGCCATCGCGGATCGCCGCGGCTGGAATGGCCACCACTTGCCGCGGACGAGGCGAACCTTCGGATAATCGATGGCGTCGCCGAAGATCGACCGCGAAAGTGCGATTTCACCGGCGGTGAGGGAGCGGGAGCGGCTTTCGATCATTGCAGCAGTCAACGTTGCTATCGCGCCGCCGTCACACTTGCGAGCATCCATTCACGTCGCTAGGGCAGCGCAAAAGCAAAACACGGAGGAAAGCCCCAATGAGCGAGACTGCCGACCGGGTGAAGAAAATCGTCGTCGAGCATCTCGGTGTCGAGCCCGAAAAGGTGACGCCGGAAGCGAGCTTCATCGACGACCTCGGTGCCGACAGCCTCGACATCGTCGAGCTGGTCATGGCGTTCGAGGAAGAGTTCAACGTCGAGATTCCCGACGATGCCGCCGAGAAGATCACGACCGTCAAGGACGCGACCGACTATATCGACCAGAACCAGGGCTGATCCGGGGGGCGTAAGGCCGCCCGAATTGCCGATGTGCGGCACGAACGGCTTCCCGAACAAAGCGGGAGGCCGTTTGTTTGTGAACAACGGAGAATGACGATGCGCCGTGTCGTAGTGACGGGACTGGGACTAGTGACGCCGCTTGGAGCGGACGTGGAAACCAGCTGGCGCAACATCCTTGCGAGCAAGAGCGGCGCCGGGCCGATCACCAAGTTCGACGCCAGCGACCAAAAATGCCGAATCGCGTGCGAAGTGAAGCCCGCCGACCACGAATATGGCTTCGATCCCGGTAAGCGGGTCGATCACAAGACCCAGCGGCAGGTCGACCCGTTCATCATCTTCGGGCTGGATGCCGCGGGCCAGGCGATGGAAGACGCCGGCCTCACCGACCTGGACGAGCAGACCCGGCTTCGCGCCGGAGTGTCGATCGGTTCGGGAATCGGCGGGCTTCCGGGAATCGAAAGCGAAAGCGTCAATCTGTTCAAGAACGGTCCGGGCCGGGTCAGCCCGCACTTCGTCCACGGGCGGCTGATCAACCTCATTTCCGGCCAGGTCTCGATCAAATACGGGCTGATGGGTCCCAACCACGCGGTGGTCACCGCCTGCTCGACCGGCGCGCACTCGATCGGCGACGCTGCGCGGATGATCAAGGACGACGACGCCGACATCATGCTCGCCGGCGGAGCGGAAGCGACCATCTGCCCCATCGGGATCGCCGGCTTCGCGCAGGCGCGGGCTCTGTCGACCAATTTCAACGACCGGCCGGAAAAGGCGAGCCGTCCCTACGACAAGGACCGCGACGGCTTCGTGATGGGCGAGGGCTCGGGCGTAGTGGTGCTCGAGGAGTATGAGCACGCCAAGGCGCGCGGTGCGAAAATCTACGCCGAAGTTGTCGGCTACGGCCTCTCGGGCGACGCCCACCACGTGACCGCTCCGCATCCCGAAGGCTCGGGCGCTTTCCGCTCGATGGAAATGGCGCTCAGGAAGTCCGGCCTCCAGCCGTCGGACATCGATTATATCAACGCCCACGGCACCTCGACCCCGCTCGGCGACGAGCTTGAGCTGGGGGCGGTCCGCCGCCTGTTCGGAAACGCCATCGGGACTCTATCGATGAGCTCGACCAAGTCGGCGATCGGTCACCTGCTGGGCGGCGCCGGGGCGGTGGAGAGCATCTTCTGCATCCTCGCGATGCGCGACCAGATCGTTCCGCCGACACTCAACCTCGATAATCCGAGCGAGGGCACCGAAGGCGTCGACCTGGTCCCGCACAAGGCCAAGGAGCGCAAGGTCCGCGCGGTGCTGAACAACAGCTTCGGATTCGGCGGCACCAACGCTTCGCTGATCATGAAGGCCGTGTGACCCGACTGCTTCGCTGGGGCATCGCGGCAGCCGCGATCGCCGCACTCCTCGTCGTCTATCTCTTGTGGTGGAGCCCCGGGCCCAAGCCTGGCCCACACGACATTATCGTCCAGGAAGGCTCGACCGTCGCCTCGGTCGCCCGCCAGCTCGAGAAGAAGGGGGCGATTCCCGGCACCGCGCGCACCTTCTACGCAATGGCCCGGATATTCGGATCGGGCGACCCTATCCAGGCAGGGGAATTCGCGATCCCCAAGGGGATGAGCGCATCCTCGATTCTCGACCTTCTACAGCACGGCAAGCCGCTTCAGCGGCTGATCACCGTCACGGAAGGGATGCCGTCGATCGTCGTCGCCGAAAAGCTCGCTACCAACCGCTATCTGACCGGCCAGCTGCCGCAGATTGCCGAAGGCTCGCTCCTCCCGGACAGCTACAGCTACGAGCGCGGCGAGCCGCGTGCGGCGGTGGTTGAGCGGATGCAGGCCGCTATGGCCAAGACGCTCGCGGCGCTGTGGCCGAAGCGCAAGCCAACCTGCCCGATCGGGACAAAGGAAGAGGCGGTGACGCTCGCCTCGATCGTCGAGAAGGAGACGGGCAAGGCGTCGGAGCGGCGGACCATCGCAGGGGTTTATTGTAACCGGCTCCGGATCGGGATGAAGCTCGATGCTGACCCGACGGTCATCTACCCGATCACCAAGGGCAAGCCGCTCGGCAGGCGGATCAAGCGGTCGGAGCTCCACTCCGACGATCCCTACAACACCTACGCGCACCCAGGCCTTCCGCCGGGCCCGATTGCCAACCCCGGCAAGGAGAGCATCGCCGCGGTCCTCGATCCCGCGCCGACCAAGGCGCTCTATTTCGTCGCCGACGGGACCGGCGGCCACGTATTTGCTCAAACTCTCGCGGAGCAGCAGGCGAACGTGAAGCGTTGGTATGACATCCGCCGTGCAAGGGGAGAGATGTGAGCAACAGGGGAATTGCGCGTGGCCGGATGTTCGTCGGCGGTTTCCTCCTCTTCGCGGCAGTGATCGTCTGGGCGACAGGAATCCTGACCAGCCCTCACGGCGAAAGCGTCGCCAGCGGGACCGAGCACGTCAAAACGGTGGTGGTCGTCTATTTGCGCAATGTCGCGCTGGCGACGATCTTCCTGTCGGCGATTTCGGCCTGGCTGCTGTTCCCAAGCCGCCGCCCGCGGGCTCCGAGGCGCGACTGGGCGATCGGAATCCTCATCGCGGCGCTGATCGCCACGAGCCTCTACCAGCTGTTGTGGCTTCGGACCGCCGTCGTCAGCTAGCGGCGAGCTGCTCCGAACGGACGTAGCCGACCAGCCTGTCCTCGCCCGCATAGCCCCACGCCCAACCGAGGCTGTCGTCAAGCAGGTCGAAAGCCGCTCCGGCGTCGAGCTTGGCCAGCACTTCGGAACCCTCGTCAGGCCCGGAACGGAGCTCGGCGGCGGTCGCGAGGGCCCTCGCCAGCGGCTCGGCATAGTGAGATGCGATCACCTGGCCCGCGAGCGCGACGTCCGCGAGATCCTTGCGATATGCGTGGCGAAGCGGGTCCGGCGGATTCGACGGCCCGGAAAGCGCGAACTCAGCGTTGGTGAGCGAAGGCCGCCTGTCCGATGATCGGCCGGCTTGCTGCGAAAGCTCGGTCGCCCTCGCGGAGGTTGCGCTTAAAGTCTTCAAGAAAATCGGCCCCGTCCTTGGTTCTGACGACGAACACGTTCCTGCGATCGTCCTGGTCCCGCTCGCGGCGCAGATAGCCGAGCGCGCCGAGCGTGTTCAAGGCGCGCGTGACAACCGGCTTAGATACTCCGAGAACCTTCGCCAGTCCGCGCACCGTATGGGGGCCGGGCGTCAGATAGACGAGCATGAGGAGCGCCATCTGGCGGTTCGTTAGGTCGGGCTCGCCTGATCGGACGTAAGCAATCAGGGCCCGCATCCAGGCTGACAGTGATTCGTCGGCCATTGGCTGCACCCATCTCCTGCGCTTGCCCCGTTAAACAGGTCACGACGCGAATTGTTGCAGACAAGTAACCGCAAATTCTTCGGAAATTCGCGGAGCGGGGGCTCAGGCGGTGCCAAAACGGCCCTGAATGGCGGCGAACAGGGCCCTGAGGCCGAGCGCTTCACCGCCTTTGGGACGGCCGGGCTTGGCCGCCTCGCGCCAGGCGAAGGTGTCGAGATGCGCCCAGGGCACGTGGGCCGGGACAAAGCGCTTCATGAACATCGCCGCCACCACAGCTCCCGCCATTGGCGAATTGGACGCGTTGGCGAGATCGGCGATGTCGCTCTTGAGCATTTCGTCATATGCATCCCACAGGGGCATCCGCCACAAGGGGTCCTCGACGTCCTTCGACGCGCGGTCGATTTCCATCGCGAGATCGTCGTCGCTGACGAACAGTGCGGGCAGGTCCGGGCCGAGCGCTACCCGGGCGGCGCCGGTCAGGGTGGCGAAGTCGACGATGAACTCGGGCTCGGACTCCGCCGCCTTTGCGAGCGCATCGGCGAGGATGAGCCGCCCTTCGGCGTCGGTGTTGTCGATCTCGACCTGCAGCCCCAGCCTCGACTTGACGATGTCACCGGGCCGGATGGCGCTTCCCGAGACCGAATTCTCGACGGCCGGGATGAGAAGGTGAAGGCGTACCGGCAATCTTGCCGAAGCCACGAGCCAGGCGAGAGCCAGGGCATGCGCGGCGCCGCCCATGTCTTTCTTCATCAGCCGCATGCCGCTGCCGCCCTTGATGTCCAGACCTCCCGTGTCGAAGCAGACGCCCTTGCCGACGATCGCAATTCGCGGGTGGTCGGGATTTCCCCACTCCGCCTCGACAAGGCGGGGGGCCCGGTCTGCGGCCGAAGCAGCGCCTACCGCGGCGATCAGCGGATAATGGTCGCGAAGATCATTGCCGGAGGTAATTCGGATATCCGCGTTGAGGCCGGCCAGGCGGTCGCGAACGGCCTGCTCGAGCTCGGCGGGGCCGAGCTGCAGCGCCGGCGTGTTGACGAGGTCGCGAACGAGCGAGGTCGCTTCGGCAAGTCGTACGAGGGAGTCGATTTGCGCGGCCTCGGAACTGACGAGGACTCGTGGCCCCCGTTCTGCCTCCTCCGGAGTGCTCCGGAAGTCATCAAACCGGTGCTGGGCGAGAAGCCACCCGAGCGCGGCCTTTCCCGGCGCGCGCTCAACAAGCCGGTAATGGCCGGCCGGAAGCACATCGGGGAGCTTGGCCAGGCACCAGGGCGACAGCTCGTCCACGTTCGCGACGGCGCTGACCACCTCGAAATGCTTGTCGCCACGCGGAAGAAGCACGGCCGCATAGCCGGTCTTCCCGTCGAACCGGTGCGCTTCGAGCAACGCGCGGTCTTCTGCGGGCCGGGTCTTCACCCAATCCGTGAAGCTGGACTTGTCCACCAAATGGATCGGAGCGGCTTTCTGCCCGCGGTCGGGGATCAGAAGCGAAGCGAAGTCGGTCATTCGCGGCCCTTAGCGAAGCTGGCGGGCCGCCCCAAGCCCGCTGACGTCGGCGTTTAAGGCAGGACTCGCCAATTGTTGTTGGATTGAGGCGCCTCCCTCGGGAAAGGGCACTCGTCGGCCCTGACTGCCGGCTGCTTCGACGACCGCGCACCGAGCTGCGAAAAGTGGCGTTCACCGTCCTTCAGCAGGGTCGCCGGCGAAGAAGGCGGGGCCGCCCACAGCAAGAAACTCCTCAGCCTGCGCTTCGCACCGCTAAGGATCCATGCGAGCGCAAGGCTGGTCTGGTTGATCGCAGGCTCGTCCACCTCGTAATTTCCCGAGGCATGATAATCTTTTCTCATCGTCGATCTCCTCCAGCTGCGAAGCTTCGGGGGGTGTTCGACGGGCTCCGCCAGCCTTCAGACTATCCGCTGTTGCCGGTCAGCAAGCAAACGAATAGAATTGCTTGTTGATATGCAGAAAGTTGTTTTGATATGGACATAGCCGCCGCCCGGACATTTCTGGAGATCGTGAAGACGGGCAGCTTCGTTCGCGCTGCGGGCAACCTCAACGTCACGCAGACGGCCGTAAGCGCCCGCATCCGAGTGCTGGAGCAGCAGCTCGACCGGCAGCTGTTCGTCCGCAACAAGGCCGGCGCCAGGCTGACGCCCGCCGGCGATCAGTTCCTGCATTATGCGACGACGATGGTGCAGATCTGGGAGCGCGCGCTTCACCAGGTCGCAATGCCCGCGGGCCGCGACAATGTCGTCACCATCGGCGGCGAGCACAGCCTGTGGAATCCGCTACTTCTGGACTGGCTGGTGTGGATGCGAAGTGAGTGCGGCGACGTCGCGATCAGGGCGCAGATCGACGTTCCGGACCGGCTGATCGATCAGGTGCAGGAGGGCGTGCTGGATCTTGCGCTCGTTTATGCCCCACCGCACCGCACCGGCATCGTCACCGAACTCCTGGTCGATGAGAAGCTCGTGGCGGTCACCACCGGGCCGGCGCCGGGCGACCCCTCATCGGACGATTATGTCTATGTCGACTGGGGCTCGGAATTCCGCACCAGCCATCACGCCGCCTTCGCCGACGCTCCAAGCCCCGCGCTGTCGGTCAACCACGGTCCGCTGGCGATGGACTATATCCTCGCGGTGGGCGGATCCGGCTATTTCCGGATGGGGGCGGCCCGACCGCACCTAGAGACCGGGCGGCTGCGGCTGATCGAGGAAATGCCGGAATTCTCTTATTCTGTGCACGTGGTCTATTCGGCGAAGGCTGACGAGAAGCTGATGGAGCGAGTTCGTACCGGGCTCCGCGCGGTCGCACAGCCCAGTTCCAGGCAACATTTTTGATATAAAGGTGCAATTCTATTCGTTTGCCTCCGCTTAACGGGAAGCGGATGCTTTCCGCGTGGAAGACTCAGAACCCCATCCTCAGGAGCCCGGCCCCTTCCAGGACATACCGAAGTGGATCTGGAGGCTCTTCTTCTTCGGCTGGGGATCAATCTTCCTCCTCTTCGTCCTGTTCTTCGCAACCGACGGCGGTGCGGCCTTCGCGATCACGGTCGCGGTCATGTTCCTGTTCATGGCCTTCGGTCTTCCGATCGCGATGGCAGCTCAAGGCCATTGCGACAGCTATGAATGCAAACGGGTCATCCAGACGCGTTCCGGCCCGCTGTCGCAACGGGCCGCTGCGACGCAAATCGCTCTCATCCCCATCGCTGCGGCGATGGGCCTGACCATCTTCATTCTGTTGGCGAAGTAAGCGGGTGGCGCCGGTAGCGCCTTATTCGCCCTCGCTGATCAGGAACTGCTCGATCCGGCCGTTCGTCCCGGGCTCGTAGAAGGTCGAGAGGTCGAGCGTCTTGGCCGGATATTTGACCGTATAACCCTGGATGACGAAGCCGCCGCGAAGCACCGGCTTGCCGGAAGGCACGAACGATACGGGCTCGCCCAACGGCGCGAGGCTCGACTGGAAGTCGGCGATCGCCTGCGGCGTGAAATAGTAATTGGCGTTCTTCGTCAGCAGCGAGCGATCGAGCTTGCCGGCCCGCAATTGGTCGAACACCGTCCGCGCGTTCGTCGCAGCCGCTGCCTGCGCGGCATCCTGCGGCGCGGGCGGCAGGATGACGTTGGTTATTCCGCGTGCGATCCGCGTGTAGGCGGCGCCGGACCAGCTGTTGGTGAGGACCACCACGGCCGCCTTGTCGTCCGGATAAACATAATTTGCGGACAGGAACCCGACCGCCTCGCCCGTGTGGGCGATCGCCTTGTGGCCGTTGCGCTGGCCGATGGAGACGCCCAGCCCGTAGCCGGTGCTGCTCCCGTCATTGAGCTTCACCGAAGTTTCCTGTTCGGCCCAGTCGTCCGCCGGGACGAGCGCCCGGTTGATCCTCGCGATGTCCCACCTGGCGAGATCCTCCGCGGTCATCGACAGCTCCCCGGCGGCATAGAGCCAGCCCCTCGCCGGAGGGGTGACCGCGCGAACCGGCCCGAGCGCATAGCGCCCGTAGCCGACCGGGAATTTGGGTCCGTTGGCGTCGTCCTGGTCGATGACGCTCGTCATGTGGAGCGGAACGAATATCTTCCGCTTGAGGAATTTCACCAGCGGCTCGCCGCTGACCTTCTCCGCGATCATCCCGGCGACGACATAGCCGGTGTTCGAATATTGCCACTGGTCGCCGGGCTCGAAGTCGAGCGGTTGCTTGCCCCAGCGGTCGACGATGCCCTGCGGCTTGGTCGGCCGCGACATGGCTTCGAAGCTGTAGTCCTGCGGCCAGAAGTCGCTGAGTCCGGAGGTGTGCGAAAGCAGCTGGCGAATGCTGATCTTCTCGGCGCCGCTGATGTCGGGGAAATATTTTGCGACCTTGTCGTCCAGGTCGAGCTTGCCCTCGTCCTCGAGCAGAAGCAGCGCCATCGCCGTGAACTGCTTCGAGTTGGACGCGATCTGGTATGGAAGGTCGGTGCGGGAATCGAGCGTGTCCGAGGCTTTGCCATAGGCCTTGTTAAGCACGATCTGGCCGTCGCGGACGATCGCGATCTCGGCGGACGGAACTCCTGTTTCCTTGAGCGTCGACGTGACCAGCTCGTCGATCCTGGAGATATCGCCAGGGGTGAGCGGCTGGGCGAAGGCGGGGGCGGCGACGAACGCCAGCAGTGCGAGTGCTGATTTGAACATGCGCGGAAATTAGCCGCGGTTGCGCGACTGTCGAGTCCGGTCGAAGTACGAAAGATTCCGCCAACGGAGGCATTGTTGATTCGTGACCGCGTCGAAGCCGCGCTTGAACGCATTGGTGATCCGGCCGGGGAGGGCGCCCGCACCTTCCTGACGGTCTATCACGGAACCGCCCGCGCCGAAGCTGACGCCGCCGACAAACGAGCCCGAGACGACTCCAGCCTCGGCCCGCTCGACGGCGTCATCGTCAGCATCAAGGACCTATTTGATGTCGCTGGCGAGCCGACCCGGGCGGGATCGCGCATCTTGGAAGATTCGGCGCCGGCCAAAGAAGATGCGGCGGTAGTTCGCCGGCTTCGCGACGCGGGCGCCGTCATCGTCGGCAAGACGAACATGTCGGAACTCGCCTTCACCGGGGTCGGCGCGAACCCGCATTACGGGACGCCCGGCAATCCTGCGGACCGGGCGAGGGTGCCCGGCGGGTCCTCATCCGGCGCCGCCGTCGCTGTTGCCGACGGCATGTGCGAGATTTCGATCGGCACCGACACGGGCGGATCGACGCGAATCCCGGCGGCCTTGTGCGGCCTGGTCGGGTTCAAGCCGAGCAAATACCGGATCCCGACCGACGGAGCATTTCCGCTCTCGCAAACGCTCGACTCCGTCGGTCCCATTGCGCGAAGCGTCGAGGATTGCGCGAAGGCCGACGCGGTCCTGGCGGGCGAAGAGCCCTGGTCGCTTCAACCGGATGCCGTTGAGGGTCTCAAGCTTGGGATTGCAGGCGGGTTGCCGCTTCGAGACCTCGACGACACGGTCGCCAGGAAGTTCATGGAGACGCTCTCGATGCTCGGACGGGCCGGGGCAAAGCTCGCGGAAGTGGAGACCCCGCTTTTCGAAGACATGGCCGCCGTCAACGCGACGGCCACGATCGCGACGGTTGAGGCCTATCAGCTCCATCGCGAGCGGCTGGCGGCGCGCGGGGACGAGATCGATCCGTTCATCAGGACCCGTATCGAGATGGGGGCGGCTGTGCCGCCGGCGGGCTACCGAGAGATGCTCCACACCCGGGCAGGGCTTGCCCAGGCGATGGACGAACTTCTTGCCGGCTTCGACGCCTTGGTCCTGCCGACGACGCCTATCGTCGCACCAACGATGGCCGAGGTCTCGTCTGTCGACGAATTCCGGCGCAAGAACCGGCTTCTCCTGCGCAATACGGAGATCGCCAATTTCTTCGATCTTTGCGCGATTTCGCTGCCCATGGCCGGCGACGGCCTGCCCGCGGGCTTCATGCTTTTCGCGCGGCGCGGAGCCGACCTGAAGCTATTCCGGATGGCGGCCGCGATCGAGCGCGAACTCGCTTAGGACTGGAGCGGCACTCCGAAAAGGTCGTGCTCGTCGGCATCCTCGACCTTGACCGACAAGATATCGCCGGCATTGAGGTGGCCCGCGTCACGAAGATGGACTTCGCCGTCGATTTCGGGAGCGTCGGCCTTCGAACGGCCGGTCGCTCCGCCGGTGTCGCCGTCGACTGCGTCGATAAGGACGTCGATCGTCCTGCCGACTTTAGCGGCTAGCTTGTCGGCCGAGATCCGCGCCGAAAGCTCCATCACGCGCCCGTAGCGCTCCTGCTTGACCTCGTCCGGCACCTGGTCGGGCATGTCGGTCGCCGCGGCACCGTGCACCGGCTCGAACTTGAACGCTCCGACGCGGTCGAGCTGCGCTTCCTCGAGCCAGCGGAGCAAATAGGTGAAATCCTCCTCGGTTTCGCCGGGGAAGCCGACAACGAAGGAGGAGCGGACGGCGATGTCCGGAACCAGCGCACGCCAGTCCTTCAGCCGCTGGAGGACCTTGGCCTCGTTGGCCGGCCGCTTCATCGCCTTGAGCACCTTGGGGCTCGCGTGCTGGAACGGGATGTCGAGATACGGGAGAAGCAGGCCTTCCGCCATCAGCGGGATGACGCTGTCCACGTGCGGATAGGGGTAGACATAATGGAGGCGCACCCATGCGCCGAGCGAGCCGAGCTCGCGCACCAGGTCGGTCATGTGGGCGCGTACGTCGCGCCCGTGCCAGCTCCACGTGGCGTGCTTCAGGTCCACGCCGTAGGCCGACGTGTCCTGGCTGATCACCAGGAGCTCCTTGGTGCCCGCCTGGACCAGCTTTTCGGCCTCGCGCAGGATCGCGTCGGGGCGGCGGCTGGCAAGGTCGCCGCGAAGCTGCGGGATGATGCAGAAGGCGCAGCGGTGGTTGCAGCCCTCGGAAATCTTCAGATAGCTGTAGTGGCGTGGGGTGAGCTTCAACCCCGCCTCCGGGACGAGATCCGTGAACGGCGAAGCAACCGGCGGTGCGGCGTCGTGGACCGCGGCGACGACCTCTTCATATTGCTGCGGGCCGGTGACCGCGAGCACCCCCGGGAAGCGCGCGCGGATGACATCGGCTTCCTTGCCCATGCAGCCGGTGACGACGACCCGGCCGTTCTCGGCAATCGCTTCGCCGATGGCTTCCAGGCTTTCGGCCTTGGCGCTGTCGAGGAAGCCGCAGGTGTTGACCAGCACCACGTCCGCGCCCGCATAATCGGGGGACATGTCGTAGCCGTCGGAGCGCAGCTTGGTCATGATCCGCTCGCTGTCGACCAATGCCTTGGGACAGCCGAGCGAGACCAGGCCCACGCGCGGGGGCTTCGGGAGAGTTGTCGTCTTCATGAGGAAGTGCGCGCCCTTAATCGAAAAGTGCGGCTGAATCGAGGCTTAAGCGCCGCTTCGACCCGGCGCTCAGGCGGAATCGATGATTTCGAGAACCCGGTCGCCCGAGCGCAGTGAGTGGAATGCCGGGTCGCCCGCCGCATGGACCCGCCCCTCACGGACCAGCCGCACGATCTGGCCGCCGCAGACTTCGTGAGGTGCGCGGCCCGCCTCCTCATCGCCGATGATTCGCTCGCGCAGCATGACCTTCCCTTCGGAGGTTGCGAGGTCGCTTAGATATTCGGCGCGATATGGTCCCTCGAGCGAGCCTGCGAGCAACAGGCCGGTAAAGCTGACCGGGTTGATCACGGTGTCGGCGCCTGCCTGTTTCGCGAGATCCTCGTTGTCCGTCTCGCTGATCGTCACGCTTATGTTCACCTTGGCCGACAGCTTCCTCGCCGTGAGAACCACCAGGATGTTGCTGTCGTCGCGCCCTGTGGAGATCAGCAGTGCCGCCGCCCGGTCGACGTGGGCGGCAAGCAAAGTTTCGTCGCGGGTCGCATCCCCCTGGAGCACGGCAACTCCGCATTCGGCGGCCCGGTCGAGCGCGTCACGGTCGTTGTCGATGACCACGATCCGCTTCGGCAGCGTCCCGCGAGCAAGCAGCTCCTCGAGCGCCTTGTCGTTGCTGACTCCGAAACCGGCAATCAGGATGTGGTCGTGCAGGTTCTTCTGGATGAGTTTCATCAGCCACCTGTTCCAGGTCTGTTTGATGATGAACGTGTAGGCGGTGCCGGCGAGCAAGAGCAGGAAAAAGACGCGGATCGGTGTGACGACCAGGGCATCGAACAGCCGCGCCCGGTCGGTCACCGGTACGATGTCTCCATAGCCCGTCGTCGTCGCGCTGATCATCGTGAAGTAAATGACGTCGCTGAAGCTGACGTGACCGTCGATCTGGTCTTTCAGGCTGTCGCGTTCGATCCAGTGGAAGGCGACGATGATCACGATCATCCCGATCATGATCGCCATCCGGATCGAGAACTGAGCCGCCGGGCGAAGCCGTGACTGGCGCCGCAAAGTCATGTGCAGCGGGTCCAGGTTCAGCCTGCGCGCGCGTATAGGAGCTGGCGGTTCGACCGGCATTGGAACAACCTTAGTCGCGAGCCGCGCTGCTGGCCAACACCGAACCGCACCGCTAATGGGCGGCGGCAAATTCCCTCCGGAGAGTGCTGAATGCGTATCGCGATGATCGGAACCGGTTACGTCGGGCTCGTGTCCGGCGCCTGCTTCGCCGATTTCGGTCACGACGTCGTTTGCATCGACAAGGACGGCTCCAAGATTGACGCTCTCAAGGCGGGCAGGATGCCGATCTGGGAGCCGGGACTCGAGGCCTTGGTGAAGGCCAACGTCGAACGGGGTCGGCTGGAATTCACAACCGACCTCAAGGCGGGGATCCAGGGCGCCGAGGCGGTTTTCATCGCCGTCGGGACGCCGGCTCGCCGAGGCGACGGCCACGCCGATCTGACCTTCGTCTTCGCCGCCGTCCGTGAGGTCGCCCAGGCGCTGGAAGCGCCGGTAGTCATCGTCACCAAGTCCACCGTTCCCGTCGGCACCGGCGACAAGATCGCCGAGATCCTTGCCGAGGAGAAGGCGCCGAAGGGGACCAGCGTCGCCTCAAACCCCGAATTCCTGCGTGAAGGCGCCGCGATTGCCGACTTCAAGCACCCTGATCGGATCGTCGTCGGAGCCGAAGACGAGCATGCCCGCGACGTCCTTCGGGAAATCTACCGCCCGCTGTTCCTCAACAAGGCACCGATCCTGTTCACCGGACGGAGGACCGCGGAGCTCACCAAATATGCGGCGAACGCGTTCCTCGCGGTGAAGATCAGCTTCATCAACGAGATCGCCGACCTTTGCGAAGCAGTCGGAGCCGACGTCCAGGAAGTTGCTCGCGGAATCGGGCTCGACAACCGCATCGGCCCCAAGTTCCTGCACCCCGGCCCCGGCTATGGCGGAAGCTGCTTCCCGAAGGACACGCTCGCGCTCCTCAGGACGGCCGAGGAAGCGGGCGTTCTGCAGCGGATCGTCAGCACCGTCGTCGACGTCAACGACAAGCGCAAGGCCAGCATGGCGGGCCGGGTCGCCGATGCGCTCGGCGGAAGCGTGGCTGGCAAGCGCATCGGGGTGCTTGGCCTGGCCTTCAAGCCGAACACGGACGACATGCGCGACGCTCCCTCCATCCCGCTGGTCCAGGCGCTGATCGATCAGGGCGCGAGCGTCATCGCATACGACCCGGCGGCGATGGAGCAGGCGGAGCGGGTGCTTCCCCCAATCGAATATGCGGCGAGGGCGCAGCAGGTCGCCGAAGGTGCGGATGCCCTGGTCATCGTCACCGAGTGGGAAGAATTCCGGGGGCTGGACCTCGACAGGATTGCAAAGACGATGCGCGGCCGCGTGCTGGTCGACCTCCGCAACGTCTACGAGCGCGACGAGGCCGAGCGGGCAGGAATGACCTATTTCGCGATCGGCCGTCCGGCGGGATCATCGGCGCCGCTTCGAGTAGCCGCGGAATAGGCTTAGCCCCAGGCTGCGGCGTAGCTCTTCCACAGCATATAGGCGGCGACGGCAAAGATCAGCCCGGCAAATACCGCGGTAAGCCTGTCCTTGCTTCGCGTCAGGTGGCGGGCGAGGCGGGTGCCCAAGAAGCTTCCGGCGAGCCCGCCGGCGATGAACGCAAGCGCAAGCGCCCAGTCGACGAGCCCCGATAAAGCGTAGTTGGCCGCGGTCGTGAGACCGAACGCGGTCACCCCGAGGAGCGACGATCCGACGGCGCTGATCATCGTCATCCCGGTAGCCGCGATGAGGCCGGGCACGATGAGAAAGCCGCCCCCGATCCCGAAAAAGCCGGAGAAGACACCGGCGCCCAGGCCGTAGGCGACCAGCTTTCCGGCATTTTCCCGCCCCAGCTTCACCTCCGCATTGCCGTGCCCACCTTTTCGGCGAAGCATCAGAATCCCGACGGCGATCATGACCAGCGCGAAGAGGAAGAGCAGCTTGTCGCCGTCGAAGGCCTTGCCGAAAGTGGATCCGGCGGCAGCGCCGGCGATTCCGGCCAAGGCGAAAAGCCCGGCGCAGCGCCATTTCACATGGCCTGCACGGGCATGGTTGAAAAGGCCAGTCGCGGCATTGGCGGCGACCGCAAACGCGCTGGTCCCAATCGCAAGGTGGGGATCGCGGACGCCGACGAGGTAGACCATCAGCGGAACGGCAAGGATCGACCCGCCGCCGCCGACCAAACCAAGAACGAAGCCAACCATCGCTCCCGAGCCGACGCCGAGAAGATATTGCAGCGGCTGCAGAATCATGACCCCGCGGAGCGCCGACGTCGAACGGTCGAATCCTGGTAGAAACGGTGGAGAAGCATTCCCGCCAGCATCGCCATTACGAAAAGCCAGGGCTCCAGCATGCCGAAGCCGAGCGAGGCGATAGCCGGGCCCGGGCAAAAGCCGACGAGACCCCAACCAATGCCGAAGATCGCGGCCCCGGCGAGAAGCTTCGGCTCGACGGCACGGTTCTGCGGGATCCGAAAGTCGCTGCCGAGCAATGGACGCTGCATTCGCCTGCTCGCCCAATAGCCAAGCGCTGACGGCACCAGTGCGGCCGCCATCACATAGGCGAGCGTCGGATCCCAGTTCCCCGCTACGTCCAGGAAGCCAAGCACCCGCGACGGGTTAATCATGTCCGAAAGCGCGAGTCCGCCACCGAAAAGCAGCCCGACGACGAGGCCGGGGAGCAGCGGCCTCACTTGAAGCCTCCAAGCAGATGCCGGACGACAAAGACCGTGGCGATGCCGAGGAGCATGAAGGTCGCGGTGGCCGCAATCGAGCGGGGCGACAGGCGCGCCATTCCGCACACTCCGTGACCGCTGGTGCAGCCGCTTCCGAGGCGAGTGCCAAAGCCGACGAGCAGCCCGGCGGCGATCAGAAGCGGCACCGACGACGTCACCTGTATGTTCGGCGTACGGAGCGTTGCCGACACGATCAAAGCACCCAGCGGCAATGCAATGACGAAACTCGCGGCCTGCAGCCAGGGCGGTCCTTCGTCGGCAATCCGCGCAACCGTCGCGGCAAGCCCGCTTACGCCGGCTATTCGACCGGACAGGAGGAGGAACAGCGCAGCGGCCGTCCCTATCAGCAGCCCTCCGGCAATCGCGCTCAGCGGTGAAAGCGGCTCCAGCATCACAACAGGTCGAGCGGAAGCTTGAGGTAGCGCGTGCCGTTCTCCTCGGGCTCCGGAAGGTGGCCTGCGCGCATGTTCACCTGCACTGAGGGAAGGATCAGGTGCGGCATGTCGAGCGTGGCGTCACGGGCGGTGCGCATCGCGACGAAGGCATCCTCGGTGACTCCTTCATGGACGTGGACGTTGCCAGTCCGTTGAGCGCCGATCGTCGTTTCCCAGGCAAAGTGGGTTCGATTGGGAAGCGCCTTGTAGTCATGGCAAAGGAACACGCGGGTTTCGTCAGGAAGCTTCATCAGCCGGCGTATCGACCGGTACAGCTGGTGGGCGTCGCCGCCCGGGAAATCAGCACGGGCTGTACCGTAGTCCGGCATGAACATGGTGTCGCCGACGAACGCGGAATCGCCGATGACATAGGCCACGTCGGCCGGCGTGTGGCCGGGGACGTGCAGGGCGATCGCCGCAACGTCTCCGACGCTGAAGCTGTCGCCGTCGCCAAACAGATGGTCGAACTGAGATCCGTCACGCGGGAATTGCGTGCCTTCGTTGAACACCCTTCCGAAGACTTCCTGGACGGCGCTGATGTCCCGGCCGATGGCGATCTTTCCGCCGAGCTTTTCCTGCAAGTAGGGAGCGGCAGAGAGGTGGTCGGCGTGAGCGTGGGTTTCGAGCAGCCAGTCTATCGTGAGCCCCTTTAGCTCGACGAATGCGATTATCTCGTCAGCGGACTCAGTCGAGGTGCGGCCCGACGGCTGGTCGAAATCGAGCACGCTGTCGATGATCGCCGCACGGCCGGTGGAGGGATCGGCGATGACATAGGTCGCGGTGAAGGTCGGCTCGTTGAAGAAGCAGGTGACCTCGGGCCGCGGTGCGTCACCGGCGAGCGCCCGCCGCACCTGCTCAGCCGAAATCTCGATCGCCCGGTCGTCCGACATGCGGCCTCGTTATACCGGATTACGTCCGCTGTCGCCGGGGCGGCGGCACAGATCTCCTTTCCAGCGGAAGGCTGGCGATGGCCGCCGTGCCTGGCGAGCGGTGGCGAATGAACAGGCGCCCGTCGAGCTCCGAAAGCCGCGAGCGCATTCCCGCCAGGCCAACGCCCGCATGGACGTCGTGCGGCATCCCGACCCCGTCGTCGGCGATGACGACGTGCGCCATGCCCTTGCCTTCGCTCAGGCGGACAGTGGCGTGCCGAGCCTTCGAATGGCGATGGACGTTGGACAGCGCTTCCTGGACCACCCGGTAAATAGCGCCTTCGGCGGCCGGCGAGCGGAACCGGGGCTCACCGACGCACTCATAGCTGACATCGAGGCCGGTCCGCCGGCTGACCCCTTCGACCAGGGAGCGCAAGGCCTCCGTAAGGCTCATTTTGTCCAGCAGCGGCGGATGGGCGAGGTAGGAAATCGACCTGATCTCCTGCTGCGCTTCGCCGAGCAGTTGCTCCATGTCGTCGAGGACAGGCTGGCATTCGCCGGTTCGGCAGGTCCGCCTCAGCTGGCCGATCATCATGCCGAGGCTGGCCAGCAGCTGCATCGTCGAGTCATGGATTTCGCGGCCCAGCCGCCGCCTCTCCTCATCCTGGCCCTTGATGACGGAATTGCTGAATTGCTCGCGCAGCCTGCGAAGCTCCACCAGGCGGGTGATGTCGTAGCGAGTAATGGAAATGAAGATGCGCCCATCCGCCTCGAACCTGTTGACGCAGAGCCGGTGGTCGTTGCCGGCCCTTTCGGGATCGCTGGCCTGATAGATGATTTCGAAGGAGGTGCGCTTGCCGTCGGCAATTTCCTCGAGCCCGGCGACCACTTCGCGCGCCACCTGCAGTCCTTTGGCAGCAATCGCCCGGCAAAATTCGAGATAGCTGGTTCCGGGAATGAGGGAGAAGTGGCCGTAAAGCTCCGCGGTGCGGGCCCAGGAACGATTGACGAGAAGGATGTTACAATCCTCATCGAGAAGCGCGATCTGCTCGGTGAGGCCGTCCAGAAGGTGTTGCCAGACTTCGATCGGGCCCGGCACACTGCCCGCTGCGGAGCCCGGCGGTTTTGAAGTGATCCACTCAAGCTCGGGGCCTTGCCCGGCCCCTTTGCTATTCCTGCCGTCGTTCGCGCTCTGATCGGCCTTCATGTCGCAACTCCCCATAAGGGTAAGGACCGAGCGCTTCCTCGGGGTATCTCTTTAACATCGATCAGGATTTCTACCCATAGGGGTAAGTGCTGAGGCCGGATCGGACCTAATCCGGCGCACCGGCGGGCTAGGTTCAGCGCGTGGAGGGCGCTTTCCCGTTCAATGTGCCGATGGCCCCGTCAATCGCTTCGCGAACCCGGTTGAGCGACGCGATCCGGACGTCGTCGAGAGACTTGTCGCGATAGTCGTCGCCGTTGAACGGAAGCCGGGCGAAAACATATTCCCGGCCGCCGTCGTTCGAACCGAGCGACAGCTCGATCTGGCGGGAGTCGATCACCAGCGATTGAATTTCCATGCCGCGAGCTCCGAACCGTCGAGGCGCAGCCAGGAGAGGTCAGGCTGTGCGATTGGTTGCGTAACCGATATAGTAGCATCTTTGCATCGCAATTGATGCAGGTCAGGGGGGCAAGTTGTCCCAGAACGGGCCAATAGCGCCGAGCAACCCCGTCCCGGTTCACATCTGGCCGCTGGACGTTCGCGGCCACCGGTTCGAGCTCGGCCTGCTGCTCGACTGTTCGGTCGAGGATATCCGGGCCGCCGCAAAGCAACGGCTGGCCCAAGGCCCCGGCGCTGGCAAGTGGAGCTACGACTTTTGCACCGGAGCGCTCCGCTGGTCCGACGAAGTCTATGACATTTTCGGAGTGCCGCGCGGAACGCCGATCACTCGCGCCGAGGCGCTGACCTATTACAGCCCCCGGAGCCGTCCGTTGATGGAGCGTATCCGCTCTGAGGCCATCAAGCAGAAGAAGGCCTTCGTCATCGACGCGGAAATGCGGCCGGGTCACGGAACGGCAGGCCACTGGATGCGGCTGATCGGCGCACCGGTCGTCGAGTATGGCGACGTCGTCGCGCTGGAAGGGCTCAAGCAGAGGATTTGAGGCCAAGGCGCAGTGCGGACTTAGCCCGCGGCCTCCTCCGCAAGCTCGGCCTTCAGCAACTCCAGCCATTCGTCGCGGAGCCGCTCTTCCTCGGCTCGCTGGCGGGCGACAGCAGCGGCGGCGTCGGCGTCGAGAACCGCGACTTCCTCCGGAGTGCACTCGCGCTTGTAGATCTTCCCCGGGTCGCCCCAGTTGCAGCTCTGGTAGCCGGCGAAGCCTTCGGGCGGCGGGAAGTCGGTCATCCAGAGGCGCTCGTCGCAATCGTCGTCGAGCCAGAAGCGGTGGGAAAGGTCGAATTCTTCCGGCTCTTCCTCAGGGGAGAGGGGTCGATTCAGGGGGTCTTCCACTTCCTCCACTTTGTTACCCTCGATGAGGGCAAGTGCCCTGGCCACGCCTTCGTCATCGCCAGTCCGCAGCGAATTCACGGCCAGTTCCCAGTCGAAAGGCTTCGAGCGGGGAACGATGGCGGGCGGTTTGGGCTGTTGAAGGTTGGAGTGGAGCGACAGGCCTGTCTCCGCCATGCGGTCGAGGCGGCGGAGGATGGCGAGGCCGAGACGGTTGTCGAGCAGGTGGCGCTCTCCGACCACTTCGCCGTCGCGCCAGATCTGCTCGATATTGCCCTCCATCGAGCGGGCGAGGAGCGTGTCGGCCAGCCGTTCCCGGGCGATGGTCAGTGCCGCGTCCCAGGCGGCGGCGAAGACGGGGTTGCGGCGGCGGCAGGCATAAGCGCCGGAAATGCCCATGCGCGCGGAATCGCAGGCTTCGGCGACGACGGCGGTCTCGGCGAGAGTCTCGCAAAAGATCGCCATCTTTTCGCCGGTCCATCCGTCGTGGCGGATGATGGACGTGGTGGGAGGGACGCCGTTGCTGGTCGCGTCGGCTGGCTGTGGTTCATGCGATGTGGTTTCCATGAACCATATTGGAACATAAGATGGGAGCTGTAGGAAAGGCACTTGTGACCATCCGGGGGATGGTCACGGAGAGGTCGCTGAACGGAGCAATTAGATTTCCGTTTACCGTCGGACGTAATAAGCTGCCTCGATGGCCAGTCGCGACTATTATCAAATCCTCGGCGTTGCCGCTGATTCCGAAGATGTGGTTATCCAGGCGGCATATCGGGCGCTGATGCGGCGCTATCACCCCGATACAAACAAGTCCTCCGACGCCGCAAAGCGAGCCGTCGAGATTAACGAAGCATATGAAGTGTTACGGGATCAAGCCAGGCGGAGTCGGTACGACGCTGAGCGCAAAGCCCGTGCGAAAAGCGCGTCCGAAAAAAATGAGCAATCGCAGGGCCCGCCTCCACCACCGCCTCCCCCACACAAGAGTCAGCCATCGACGCAGCCTCCACGCGTGCCGTGGGATGATCGTGGCACCAGAATTGTGACTGGAGTGATTGGCGCATTCGTCCTTGTAGTAGTTGTCGGCGCCTTCGTGGGAGGCGGCTCACCGGCCGCGAACAATGACATGATGGTCGAGAATCTGACGGCCGAAAACCTCGTAGTGGAGAACGACCTGGACGCTACTCCCGCGTCCGCACCAGCTCCAGCAACCCTGGGCAACGTCCCGCAGGCGTCCGTCCAATTTGACGATATCGAGTCTGCGGCGGATAAATTCGCACAGATTCTCACTAAGTCTGGCATGGCTGGCGCCCGATCCATGAGCGAAAAGTGCCATTCGGGAGTCGCGTCACAACCCAGTTGGCCATCAGCAGATTGGTGCGCCGCATTCGACTACGCCGCTGCTCACGTTGACGCGGAAGTAAGCCGTGCCGCTGGTTGGCAACCCATGCCTTACTTCCAGTTCCAAGCGCAGAATCAAGCTGATCGATATGAGGAAGCAGGCGCCCCTGCTTATACGGTCTCCTCTCGCCTAATCTCGATTAAGCAGGCAGCCGAAGCAGCGGCGGAAGCCTCTGTTAGACAGCGGATAGCTGAATCGAAGGCGAGGGAGAGTGACAAGGCTGACAACCCTGTCCCCGCCAACTCGGATGATAGTCTTGCCAACGGTGCAAACTCAGCATCATCTGCCACATCCCCGAGCTTCAACTGCGCCAAAGCGAACACAAGCAGCGAAAAAATTGTGTGTTCCGACAGCGTTCTCGCTGCGCTGGATCGTGACATGGCCGAGCAGTATTATCGAGCGCTAAAAGATGCGACACTGCAGCAGCGATCCTTGCTAAAGCGAACTGCAGCGCGATTTATCGGTTATCGCGATCGTTGTGTCGGAGCGCCGTGCATCTCGCAAACCTACTACAACCGCATGCGTGAAATCGAAGACATCAAAGCAGGTCAGTGGAAGGGTTAGCTGCTTCCGCTGCTCTTACGCGGAGAGATCGTTGACCTCGAAATGGGTTTGGTTGGCCTCGATGGCGGCGCTTGCAGTTGCGCTCCTTGAGCTGCCCTACGGATATTACGTGCTCCTCAGACTGGTCGTCTGCGGGGTTTGCATCCACCTCGCCGTGCAAGAAAACAATGCCGGCCGCACGGGATGGACCTGGGTGCTTGGTGCGGTTGCCATCCTCTACAATCCGATCTTCAGAATCCACTTGAACCGCGATATTTGGAGCGTCGTCAATATTGCGACGATACTCCTCTTCGTCGTTCACATGCGGTCCATGCGCACGGTGAGCAAACAAACCCTCTAAGTGCGTACGTCGCTGTGCACCCGCTCGTTTCAAGATTCCGCGGCACTTCATCTGGCCGCTAATCCTGCAGTGGCAACCGCCTGGCTCGCGGCAGTGTCGGTCAGCCGACAAATCCGGGCTCTAATCGCGCCTGGATCGTTTCCATGGCGATGCAGACATACCGGCTCCTCTACTTTCGCGACGCCCTGCTGGAAGATGCGCAGGAGGTGAAGGCGCGCGACGTCCTGGACGCCGTGAAGAAGGCGGCCGGGCAGCCGCCCGACGTCCGCATCGAAGTCTGGTCGGACAAGGGGCGGGTGGGCATTGTCAGGACCTCGCCGCTCAAGTGACGCTCGCGCCGCCGGACGCCGCCGTTTGCAGAAAAATCGGGGACTCGGCGGGGGGCTGGCTGTAAATAAGTCGCTGATTCGGCTCACTGCCGGGGGGAAGGGAAAATCATGAGTTTCTTGCTAGCGGCCCTGCTGATCGCGCAGCAGCCGATCGTCGTCGAAGGCGTCCAGCCGGCACCCGTCGCCAAGAAGAAGGCGAAGCAGAAGTGCGTGACGATGGAAGTGTCCGGAAGCCGGATGCCAAAGCGCGTCTGCACCGACGTGAACGGCGACCTCGAAAAGGTGCCGGGCGTGACCGACAATGCGAGCAACGCCGGAATGATGCACGCAACCCCCGGGGCCGCGCAGGGCGGACTTGGCGGAGTGCCGCAGTAGGGACGTCGAGCGTCCCGGCCTTATCCGATCAAGGTTTCGTCTGATCCGAATCCCGCTTGACGGCGCGCGCACTCAGCGGCGTCAGGCACGATTGCAGCGAAAGCCTGTACCGGCTGGACGGCCACGGGCGCGGCTTCTTCGTCGGCACCTTCTCGCTAAGCATGCTGCCGGCGCTTCGCATCGCCTATGTCGTTGCGCCGAACTGGGCAGTGCCGGCGCTGAGCGAGGCGCGCGAAGCCCTCGACTGGCATGGCCCGGCGATCGAGCAGGGCGCGCTTGCCGCGTTCATTGCCGAAGGGCACCTGGCCCGGCACATCCGACGGATGCGGCGCATTTATGCCGAGCGCAGCCTGGAGCTTTTGCGGGCCCTAGAGGCGCATTGCCGGGAATTGCTGTCGCCGATGCGGGGCACGGGAGGCCCGCACCTTGCCGCGAGCGCTCCCGCCTGAAACTCAGACGTCTATCGACTGCTCGTCGACCGCTGCGGCGCTATTCTGGATGAACTCGAAGCGCTTGGCGGGGTCTCGCCCCATCAGGCGCTCGACGATGTCGCGGGCGGCCTGGCGGTCCTCATATTCGCCGGGAAGCGTGATCTTGATGAGCGACCGGCTGGCCGGGCTCATCGTCGTTTCCTTGAGCTGGCTCGGGTTCATCTCGCCGAGGCCCTTGAAGCGGCTGACGTCCACCTTCTTGCCCTTGAACTCGCTCGCTTCGAGCTCGGCCCTGTGGGCGTCGTCGCGGGCGTAGAGGGTCTTGGCGCCTGAGCTGAGGCGGTAGAGCGGCGGCTGGGCGAGGAAGAGGTGACCGCGGCGCACGAGCTCGGGCATTTCCTGGAAGAAGAAGGTCATCAGCAAAGTTGCGATGTGGGCGCCGTCCACGTCGGCGTCGGTCATGATGATGATCCGCTCGTAGCGGAGCGCGTCCTCGCTGAACTTGTCGCGGATTCCACAGCCCAGAGCGAGCGTGAGGTCGGCGATCTCACTGTTGGAGCGGATCTTCTCCTGCGTCGCGCTGGCGACGTTGAGAATCTTGCCGCGGATGGGGAGGATCGCCTGGGTCTTGCGCTCGCGCGCCTGCTTCGCCGAGCCGCCGGCGCTGTCGCCCTCGACGATGAAGAGTTCGGCGCCCTCGGCCGCGTCCTGCGAGCAGTCGGTGAGCTTGCCTGGGAGGCGGAGCTTGCGGGCGCTGGTTGCGGTCTTGCGCTGCACCTCGCGCTCGGCGCGGCGCTTGAGCCTCTCCTCCATCCGCTCGACGATCGAACCGAGGAGGGCGCGGCCGCGGTCCATGTTGTCCGCCAGATAATGGTCGAAATGGTCGCGGACGGCAGCCTCGACGAAGCGCGCCGCCTCGAGGCTTGTGAGGCGGTCCTTGGTCTGGCTCTGGAAATGCGGGTTGCGGATGAAGACGCTGAGCATCAGCTCGATGCCGTTGAACACGTCGTCGGCGGTGATGTCCTTGGACTTTTTCTGGCCGACCAGCTCGCCGAACGCCCGGATTCCCTTGGTCAAGGCGGCGCGGAGGCCCGCCTCGTGAGTGCCTCCGTCGGGCGTCGGGATGGTGTTGCAGTAATAGCTTTCGCTGCTGTCGGAATAGAGCGGCCAGGCGACGGCCCATTCGGCGCTGCCCTGGTTGTCGGGGAAATCCTGGCGGCCGGTAAACGGTTCGGCGGTGACCGCGGGGCGCTCGCCAAGCTGCTCACGAAGATGATCGGCTAGGCCGCCGGGGAACTGGAAGGTGGCGGTTTCCGGGACGTCCGGCGAGGTCAGGCCGGGGTCGCAGCGCCAGCGGATCTCGACGCCCGCGAACAGGTACGCCTTGGAGCGGGCGAGCTTGTACAAGCGATCCGGGCTGAACCTGGCGTCGGCGCCGAAGATCTCCGGATCGGGGGTGAAGATGACGGTAGTGCCGCGGCGGTTGGGGGCGGCTCCGACCGTCTCCAGCTTCGAGGTTGCGAGCCCCCTGGCGAACGCCTGGCGATACAGAACCTTGTCGCGGGCGACCTCGATGATCGTCTCGGTCGAGAGCGCATTGACGACGCTGACCCCGACGCCGTGGAGCCCGCCGGAGGTCGAATAGGCCTTGCCCTCGAACTTTCCGCCCGAGTGCAGCGTGGTCATGATGACCTCGAGCGCCGACTTGCCGGGGAAGCGCGGATGCTCCTCGACCGGAATCCCGCGACCGTTGTCGGTGACGGTCAGCCTGTTGCCGGGCTCCAGAGTGACCTCGATCCGCGACGCGTGGCCCGCCACCGCTTCGTCCATCGCATTGTCGATGACCTCGGCCGCGAGGTGGTGGAGGGCGCGGGCGTCGGTCCCGCCGATGTACATGCCCGGGCGGCGACGGACCGGCTCCAGCCCCTCGAGCACCTCGATCGAGGAAGCGTCGTAGCTGTCGGAAGGCGTCGGCTTGGATGAGGAAGAGAACAGGTCGGACATCTGGGCTTCGCTATAGGGCGCGGATTCAAGCCGTGCCAAGGGAGCGGCGAAGCGTTTTCCACAGCCTTGAAATCGCGCGGACGCTTTCCAAAATTTCTGCTGCCGGGCGCCCTTGAGGGCCCGGTGACGGGTTGCTGGACCCGTGGGCCGTCACGCGAGTGAATCGCGTGACGTCAGTCCTGTCCCGCTAACGCGGGCAGGCTGGCCGAGCTTCGCCAGCTCTTCGCGCTGCTACGGCGGCGCGTTGCGCCGGCGTCGCTGCGCTCGGTGGCTCAGCACCCCGCCTGTTGCTCACTCAAGGAGGACAGACAATGCGCAGTGCATTCGACTTTTCGCCCTATCGCCGGTCAACGGTCGGTTTCGACCGGCTGTTCGACATGCTTGAGAACAGCGGGCTTGGTAACGGCGGCGAGAATTATCCGCCGTTCGACCTGATCCGGACCGGAGAGAATGATTATCGGATCGACCTTGCGGTCGCCGGGTTCAAGCCGGACGAGATCGACATCACCGCCCAGCAGAACGTGCTGGTCGTCACCGGCAAGAAGAAGGAAGAGTCCGAGGACAAGGCCTCCGACTATGTCTATCGCGGGATCGCGACGCGCTCGTTCGAGCGGCGTTTCGCGCTTGCCGACCACATCCAGGTCAGGGGCGCGGACATGAAGGACGGGCTGTTGTCCGTCGAGCTGGTGCGCGAAATCCCCGAAGCGATGAAGCCGAGGAAGATCGACATCGGCTCGAGCTCCGGGCGCGAGGAGCGTTCGGCGATCGGTAGCTCCGGCGAGCAGCCGGCGTCCAAGCAGACCGTCAACGCCGACGCCGAGCGCGAGAACGCTTAACAGCGTTTTCGTGAGGCCAGATCGAAGCCCCGGGGCCTGCGCTCCGGGGCTTTCTCTCAGTCCTTCTTGCGGTTCAGCCGCTTTCCGACTTCGACCTGGGCGAGGAAGTCTTCCATCATCCTCTCGACCCTGTCCTGCGAGCCGAGATGCACGGGCGGACCGGAACCATACCAGTGAGCCCAGACCTCCTGCTTGTCCAAGCTGAAGACCACCCCACCCGATGACTCGTCGAGTCCCCGAAGATGGCTGGCTGCGAACAGCCGCCTGATGAACACTACGGCGCCGATGATCGCCGCCGACGATGCGAGGAACAATGCCGTGGCGGTCAGAAAACAGTCGAGCGAAGTCGTCTGTTCGCGTCCGCTCAACACCAGCGCTCCGGAGATCGCGGGCGATAGCAGTGCAATGCCGCACGCATAGGCCCAGGGCAGCAGGATCGCGGCAAGCAACACGAATGGGAGAAACGGGGTGAATTCGCACCCGACCACAACATCCGTCAGCGATTCGCGAATGGCTGTCGGGACAGCGATGGCAACCAACGCCCAAACCACTGCAGAAGCGTCCGTTATTGGGGGCGCCTGCAGCCGCGAGGTCAAACGGCTGTGATCCATCGGATGATTCATGACAGCTTAGCTGCACATTTCAACAGCCGACGGGCCGAGTGAGTGTCCAATCCCGATCCATTGCGCGGCGACGAAGCCGGTCTTCCGAACGCTTGCGAAGCGCGAGATACCAGAATCGAAACTGCCGTGGTGGGGACAAGCCGCGGATGCTATCACGCCTCCCGGAGCCGAACTTCGAACGAGGGGATGTGACCATGGCAGACAAGAAGCCGGCCGACGAAGTCGACGTCACCAAGGAATGGCGGGCTACTCACGGGCAGGAGTCGGTCGCAAAGCGCCTCCGCATTTTCGCAGCGCTTGCGTGGATCGTCGCCATCGGCGGCGAGATCGCAGGCATCGTCCTTCTTCGCCAGCACAAGTTCGACCATGGAAACCTTCCGCTCCTGATCGGGATACTGGTCGGAATCGCCATCTTCGCGATTGCGGGAAGCCTGTTGTGGAAAGCTGCCAACAAACAGGATCCGGCGCGCGAATCCGACCACGCCAGGTTCTTCTTCCAGAACCAGCTGGGCGCGATCATCACCGTGATCGCCTTCCTTCCGCTGCTTGTCCTGATCTTCATGGACAAGGACATGGACCCCAAGAACAAGAAGATCGCCGGCGGGCTTGGCGCCGTTCTTGCGGTGGTCGCGACCCTGATCGGGGTCAGCTGGAACCCGCCGTCCGTCGAGCAATATACGCAGGACATGAACAAGTGCGCGGCTGAGATCAAAGCCAATCAGCCGACCAAGGATTGTTCGCCCGAGGTGGCCGCCCAGGCGCAGGACATCGCGAGGGATTCGAAGACCGTGGCCGAGGCGACCAACGGGCAGGACGTCGTCTACTGGATCGCTCCCGAGAACGGGGCGAAGAAGGCTTCCACTCCGCACGTCTTCCATATCTGCCAGGGCGTCAGCCCGCTTCGCGGCAAGGTCGTGAACCGCGGTACGGTGACCGAGGCCTATGCGGAGAATGCGACCCGCATCACCAAGCAGATCCCGATGGAGCAGAAGCAGTGCGGGTTCGCCGCACCCGCTGAAGCAGAGGGCGCTTAGCTTCCGGCCGGCCCGAGACCGAGGCCGGCGAAATGCTCGATCCGGCGCGGCGCGATGATCAGGCCGTCGACGCCCGGAGTGTCGAGCACGAAGCGAAGCGCGGCTTCGGCCATGGTCTGCCCGCGTGATTCGGATCTCCCCTTGAGTTGGTCGATCGCGGCGAAGGCCTGCTCGCTCGAATAGGGACCGCAGACTTCGGGCGCCTCGGCGAAGCGGCTCCCTGAGGGAGGGGGTTCGCCGGGGCGGTACTTGCCCGTAAGGAATCCGCCCGCCAGCGGGCTGAAGGCAGTGTAGCGAAGCCCGTTCTCGGCGCACCAGGGGATCAAGGCGTTGGCGTCTGCGGTTGCGAGCAGGCTGTATTCGTTCTGCAGATATTCGAAGCGCGACGCGAGGGCGGGGCTTGCGAAGTCCAGGACGGTCCTGGCGTCGGCGATCGAGGAGTTGGAGATTCCGAACCGGTCGATCTTGCCGGATTCGGCGGCGCGGCTGAACGCTTCGAGCGTTTCTTCGAGCGGGGTCACCCGGTCGAATTCGTGGATGTAATAGAGGTCGATCCGCGCGACGCCGAGGCGGCTTAGCGACTGGTCGAGGTGGTAGCCGATCTGGGTCGCGCTGAGGGGTGTTTCGCCGGGAGGACAGCCGTTGGGATTGCCGACCTTGGTCGCAATCTGCGCGCCGTCGACGAAGCTGCCACCTTGGGCCTTGAGCCACTTGCCGAGGATGATCTCGCTCGCGCCGCCGCCGTAGGTGTTCGCGGTGTCGAAGCGGCGGATCCCGACGCGTCGCGCATGGTCGAGAAGCCGTAGAGCCTTCTCTTCGCTGTCGCCGGCGCTGCGCAGGTGCGGAGACGAGCCGATGCCGCCGAAATTGCCGCAGCCGAAGACGATGCGATCGACGTCGGCCGGGTTAAGCACGGCGGGAGCTTGGTTCTAGCGGACTCGCGGTCCGCCAAACGGGAGCGGCGGGGGCGGCCGGCGGTCGCGGCGCGGGAGCTGCGCCTGATAGGCGACTCCGCAATGGGCGACGCAATAGGGGTAGCCGGGGTTGGCCTGCTCACCGCAGAAGTGGAAATCGGGCTCGCCCGGATGGCCCATCGGCCATTTGCAGATGCGGTCGTTGAGGTCGAGCAGGCTGGTCTTGTCGGCGACTTCCGGACTGGGCTTGGCCGGAACCAGGCGGCGCGGAGGCGCGGGCGGGATCGGCGCCTGCTGGTCGCCGGGGCCCTGGCGGATGAAGCCGCCGGGACCGACCGAGCGATACTGGACGCCTTCGACCTGCGGACGCTGGCGCTGCGGCTGGGGCGCGGGTTCGCGCGCCGCCGGCTGCGGCTTTTCGGCCACGGGCTTTGGCGCAGCTTCGGCCTTGGCCGGCTTGGACGCGGGGGCCGCATGCTCCTCGCCCGGCTTGACCGGCGACGGGCGGGCCTCGAGGCCGAGGCGGTGCGCCTTGCCGATGACGGCGTTGCGGCTGACCCCGCCGAGCTTCTCGGCAATCTCGCTCGCGGTGGCGCCTTCGGCCCACATCGATTTCAGGCGCTCGATGCGCTCTTCGGTCCAGGACATCGTAAAATCACTCCGGTAATCGTTCGCCTCTCGAGCAAGCTTGCCGCCTGCTCCGTCAGCCGATAGTCGCCGCCCAAGTGAACGAACGGCCCACCAGCTCCCAATCTTCGCCTTGGCTTGTCGGCGTGCCGGGCGAACCCGTGCTCAGCGGCGTCAACTGGGGAGGTCTCAAGACCCTCTATATCAAGGAGGTGCTCCGGTTCTTCAAGGTGCAGATGCAGACCGTCTGGGCGCCGGCCATCACCACCTTGCTTTATCTGGCGATTTTCACCGTCGCACTGGGCCGAAGCGGGCGCACCGTGATGGGTGTCGCTTTCGCCGACTTCATCGCTCCGGGGCTGATCGTGATGGCGATGCTCCAGAACGCCTTCGCCAACGCCAGCTTCTCGCTGCTGGTCGGCAAGATCCAGGGGAACATCGTCGATTACCTGATGCCGCCGCTTTCGACCGGCGAGCTGATCGCCGGACTCGTGGGCGCGGCGGTGACCCGGGCTTTCTTCGTCGGCGTCGCGGTGTGGCTGGCGATGCTCCTGTGGCCCGGCGTGTCGGTGATGCCGAGGCACTTGGGCTGGGTGCTCTGGTTCGGGCTGATGGGCTCGTTCCTGCTCGCCTTCCTCGGATTGCTCACCTCGCTTTGGGCCGAGAAGTTCGACCATGCGGCCGCGGTGACCAATTTCGTCGTCACTCCGCTGTCGCTCCTGTCGGGCACCTTCTATTCGGTCGAGCAGCTTGCGCCGTCATTCCGCGCGATCAGCCACGCCAACCCCTTTTTCTACGTGATATCGGGCTTCCGCTACGGCTTCCTCGGGATCAGCGATTCGCCGATCCTGGTCGGAGCGGTCGGGCTTCTGGTGCTCAACCTGGCGCTGTGGGCGATATGCTATTCGCTCCTGAAGAGCGGCTGGAAGATCAAGGCGTAAGCGCGCCTTCGGCGTTCGCTTTGGCTGGAAAGCCAACGCTCCAGTCCAGTCAGAGGCGGAGACTCCGTTTAATTGCGTATGGCCGCTGCGGGTCGACCAGCCGACAGAGCGGTTTGGAGGAACCCATGTTGGAAAGCGACCACGTCTACTTCGCACGCCGCGCGTCAGAGGAGAGAACCGCCGCGATTTGCACTCCTAACGACGAGGCGCGCAAAGCGCACATTGAGCTGGCGGAGCGCTACGAGGATTTGGTCCGGGCCATAGTCGGCCGCCAGCAATTGCTCGGCGTCGAGAGTGCTCTGCTCAGGCCAGCATTCGACGAGTTCGGCTAGGATGACAAATCCAGTGGCACTCTCAACCTTGGCCATCGCAGCCGCTCTGCTCACCACCATGCCTGCCGCCGCGCAAACCGAACATTCGCAGCATCACCCCGATAAGGGAGCAACGGGCATGCAGACGCCAGCTTCACTCGCAGCGGAGCACCGGGAATTGCACGAAGTTCTCGCTCGCGCCTCCAAGGAAGGGGGCGAGCTTGGGAGTGCGGCCGAAGAGCTCGAACGAGCCCTGGCTCCCCACTTCCGCCGTGAGGAGCAGATAGCCACGCCTCCGCTCGGCCTTCTCCCCGAGCTGGCCCGCGGAAACGCAACTGCAGAAATGCGTGCCGTCCTGCCCATGACCGACGCGTTGGAGCGCGAGCTTCCACAGATGTTGAAGGAACATGAGGGCATCCGCACTGCCGCCGCGAAGTTCCGCGCCGCCGCCGAGAAGGCGGGGCGAGCGGACTATGTCCGCTTCAGCGACGGGCTCGCTGCCCATGCCCGGCAGGAGGAGGAGATACTCTATCCGGCGGCCATCCTGGTCGGCCGCTACGTCAAGCGGACATCGCCGCAAGAGTGAGCTGCACCCGCTAGATCAGGCGTAATGCACGCAGGGGCTGGTGGCGCCCTTGCCGTTCGGCCCCCATTTGCGGAATCCCGACGAATCCACGTGGAACCGGCGGCCGGTGTAGAAGCCGAGGCCGGCATCATAGCGAGCGCCATCGCGGGCGTGGGCGGCGCAGACAGAGCGGATCATGTCGTCGCGGTCCACCGCCGCGTTCACCGGCGTCAGGTCGAGCGCGAAGAACTCTCGGTGAGCGCTCTTCGGCGCTCCGTCCGAGCAGGCGTTGAGCTTGGCATTGCGGTAGCCGGAGACGGCTTCGACCTGGCCGACTGCAGGGACGACGTCGTCGCGCACGAATTTCAGGGTCGTGACGATATGCTCCCACTTGTCGGGGGGCGGGGCTTCGAACGGCTCTGCGCCGCACTCGCGCCACGACGAAGAGGTGCGGGTCAGCTCCCACAGGGGAACGATCGAGCCGACGCCCTCGGCGGCAAGGAAGTTGCCGAATGCGACGACATTGTCGCGGTTGCCGCCCGAGCCGCTAACCCAGGTCCGGAAGTCGTCAGCCGACTGTCCCGGCGCAAGGCCGGAATCGGCGACGTGAGCAAGCCCGAAGGCGTCGGCCGCAGCCTTGTGCATTGGCACGGTCGCGGCCGCGGCCTGTACGTTGGCAGCGCGACCGATCAGCTGGCCCGAGCCCACGGAAGGCGCAAAAGAGAGCGTCGCCGCGAGCGCGGCAGCAGATATAAATCTAAGCATTTCAACAAGATAATTTCTAGATTCGCCGATTCAAGACCGTCGGCTTGAAGCGCGATTATGCCTGTGGAAAACTCCAGCATCGCATTTTTTGAATGCCGCACATCCAGCGGCCGCCGGTTCGGGCCGGGCGATTGATCGCTTATTCGCCCGAAATATTCGTGCTGTCCTTGCTGGCAGCTTTCGGCTTCGTTGTCGCAATGTTCAGCGCAGCGCCGCAATCGCGCCGCGGAGCCCTCGGTTAGCTGAACGGACTATTACGGCAGGTAAACAAGTTGAACGCCGGATTACGGGCCCATTCAGCCCGACATCAAGCGAATCGGCGCACAACTCACGCATCAATCGCTCAACAAGGAGAGCAACGATGCGTAAGTTTCTTTTCACCCTCGCCGCCGCAGTCTCGGCAGTCGCCGTTGCCGCTCCGGCTTCCGCCCAGGTCTATGGCAACCTCGGGGTCGGCTACGGCGCCCCCTATGGGAACGCCTATGGCTACGGGTACAACAATGGCTACAACCGCGTGGAGCGCCTGCAGAACCAGATCCAGCAGGTTCGCTACCAGATGCGCAACCTTGCCGTTCAGGGCCGCCTGACTCGGGCCGAAGCACGCGACCTCAATCGCGATATTCGAAGCACCGAGCGCGCACTTCGCAACGCCAGCTATCGCGGCCTGTCGCCGTACGAGGCTCGCGTTCTCAGCGAGCGGGTGCAGCGCCTGAACTTCGAGGTGCGGCGCTACGCCGACTATGACGGCCGCCGCGGCCGCTATGGCTGGTAATCGCGACTAAAGCCGGCCGCTCAGGCGGCTAACGAGAGGGGCGGGTCCAGCCGGGCTCGCCCCTTTTGCTTTGCGCCGCACTCCCATTATAGCCGCTGCGGGGCGCTCGCCGCCCGATCCCGCTAGACAGACAAAGGACGATCGACCCATGGCCATCACGCCGCTCATGCCCGTTTACACGCGATGCGAAGTGCGGCCGGTGAGGGGAGAGGGTGTCTATCTCTACGGAGAGAATGGCGAGAAGTATCTCGACTTCGCGGCGGGGATCGCAGTGAACCTGCTGGGCCACGGCCACCCGCATCTGACCAAGGCGATCCAGGAGCAGGCGGCGACTTTGATGCACGTGTCGAACCTGTACGGCTCGCCGCAGGGGGAAGCCTTCGCCCAGCGGCTCATCGACAACAGCTTCGCCGACACGGTCTTCTTCACCAATTCAGGCGCCGAAGCGGTCGAATGCGCGATCAAGACCGCGCGCCGCTACCACCACGCCAAGGGCAATGCGCACAAGCATGACCTGATCACCTTCTCCAACGCTTTCCACGGGCGGACGATGGCGACGATTAGCGCCACGAACCAAGAGAAGCTGCGCGACGGATTCGCGCCACTGCTGGCCGGCTTCAAGGTCGTCGAGTTCGACGATCTCGAGGCGGCGCTGGCGGCGATGGACGAGAATACGGCCGGCTTCCTTGTCGAGCCGGTGCAGGGCGAGGGCGGAATCCGCCCGGCCAGCAAGGCGTTCATGCAAGGGCTGCGCAAGGCTTGCGAGGAGAACGACCTGATGCTGGTGCTCGACGAAGTCCAGTGCGGAGTGGCGCGGACAGGGTCGCTCTACGCCCATGAGCAGTACGACATCCTTCCCGACATCATGGCGAGCGCCAAGGGCATCGGCGGCGGCTTCCCGATGGGTGCCTGCCTAGCAACCGAGAAGGCCGCGAGCGGAATGGTGATCGGCACTCACGGGTCGACCTATGGCGGCAACCCGCTTGCGATGGCGGCTGGGCAGGCCGTGTTCGACATTGTCGCGACACCGGAGTTCCTCGCTCACGTCCGGCAGATGGGCGAGCGGTTGCGCTCGGCGCTGGAGCAGATGATCCCCAACCACGACCATTTGTTCGAAAGCGTTCGCGGAATGGGGCTGATGCTCGGGGTCAAGATGAAGACCGACAGCCGGGCATTCGTGAATTGGCTCCGGAGCCGGGGCCTTCTCACGGTCGCCGCGGGCGACAACGTGATGCGGATTCTCCCGCCCTTGAACATCGAGGAACAACATGTCCGCGAATTCGTAGACGCGCTGTCGGCGGCTGCAGCGGACTATGAAGCTCCATCCGTCGCTGCATAAACCTTCGGGGCTCGGCCAAAGGTTTGCCTGGTGGGGGGACAAAATCAGCTGCACCGAGCAAGTGTCCCTCCACCAGTTTTGCCGCCCGGGGCGACGCGCGGCCTGACGTTGTCCCCCTCGCGCTGCCTCCCTATCTAGTCGCGATGCCCGACACTTTGCTGAATCTCGACGTCGCGCTCGGCGTCACCATTCCGGCGCGCAATGCGCGCGGACGACTCGCGCGGCTCGGCCCGGTGCTGGATTCGATCCTCGCCAATCACGGCTATCCGCAGGCCATCGAGCGGCTGCTTTCGGAAGCGCTGGTGCTGACCGCGCTGCTGGGCACGATGCTCAAGGAGCCGGAGGGGCAGGTGACCGTCCAGGCGCAGACCCAGGACGGAATCGTCGACCTCCTCGTGTGCGATTATCTTGGTGGCCAGCTTCGCGGCTACGTGAAGCATGACCCCGAGCGCCTTGCCGACGCCGGGCCAAACCCGTCGCTCCAGTCGCTGTTCGGCAAGGGTTATCTCGCGGTGACTTTCGACCACCCCAACGTCGACGAGCGCTACCAGGGCATTGTGCCCCTTGAGGCGGAAAGCCTCGCGCGGGCGGCGGAGAGCTTTTTCGCCCAGTCGGAGCAGATCCCCAGCATCGTCAGGCTTGCGGCGGAGAAGAGGGCCGGCGGCTGGGTTGGCGGCGGGCTGCTGTTCCAGCATCTGCCCGAAGGCGAGGAGGGCCGAGATCGGCTTCACACCAGGCTCGACCATCCCGACTGGCCGCACGTCGCGATCCTGGCGGGTTCGGTAAAGCCGGAGGAGCTGACCGACCCCGCGATCGCTCTCGATGACTTGACCTGGCGGCTGTTCCACGAGGAAGCGGAGGTGCGCACGCTCGACCCGCTGCCGCTCTCCAAGGGCTGCCGCTGCGATCCCGATTACGTGCGCTCGGTCATCGCCCGATTCCCGGCCGAGGAGCGCGAGGCGATGGTCGGCGAGGACGGCATGATCCGAGTCGACTGCGCGTTCTGCTCGACCAGCTTCCCCATAGCTCTCGAAGACGTGTCGGAGACTAAACGGTAACGAAATTTGTGGTAAGGTGCAGTTCGTGAACGGTAATTCTCGCCTGTTGGCCGCGAGCACGGCCCTCCTTGCCGGAGCCGGCCTGGTCGCCGCCGCGGGTCCGTCGGCGCTGTCGCAGGCCCAGGGCGGCTTGTGGGAGGTCGCTCGCTCCGGAAGTCCGCCCGTTCGCCTGTGCCTCGCCAATCCGCAGGTGCTCGCCCAGTTCGAGCATCGCCGGGCCAGTTGCAGCCGGACCGTGCTTCGCGACTCGGGGCTGTCGGCCAGGATCCACTATACTTGCGGCGGAGGCGGTTTCGGGGAGAGCAACCTGACGCTCGTGACTCCGCGTTCGCTCCGGGTGGAAACCCAGGGGATCACCGGCGACGGGCCGTTCAAATATGTTTTCCAGGCGCGCCGAGTGGGCGATTGCCCGGGCCATTAAGGCCCCGTTTAACCAACATCGATTAGGAAGACACTGTGCCGGGTTCGGCACGCTTTCCTCCCGAATCGAGCAATGCTCGGTTACCTGGGCCGCCCTTCCACCGGGATGGGCGGCCCTTCTTTTGTCGCGGCTGGCGAAGTAGAGGGCGCGCCGTGCTCTATTTCGTCATCAAGGCTCTGCTTTCGGGCGCGATCGTCGCAGCGGTGTCGGAGATCGCCCGGCGCTATCCGACCTGGGGCGGGCTGGTCGCGTCGCTTCCACTGACCTCGCTGCTGGCGATGCTGTGGCTGTGGCGAGACACAAGCGACCCGGAGCGAGTTGCCGGACTGTCCATGGGCGCCTTCTGGTTCATCCTCCCGTCGCTTCCGATGTTCGCCGCTCTTCCGGCGCTGCTTCGCTGTGGAGTCGGCTTCTGGCTGTCGCTTGCGATCGTCGTCGCCGGGACGCTGGCGCTTTACGCGCTCATGTTCTGGGCGGCGCCCCGGCTGGGGCTGAAGCTCTGATGCGCAAGGCGGTGGTCCTGCTTTCGGGCGGGCTCGATTCGATGGTGACCGCGGGAATCGCCCGCGAACAGGGGTTCGACGTCCTCGCGCTCACGGTGAACTACGGGCAGCGCCATTCGGTCGAGCTGGCCGCGGCGAAAGCTATCGCGGGCGAGCTCGCGAGCGAGCATGCCGTGCTCGATCTCGACCTGAGGAAGTTCGGCGGGTCGGCGCTTACTGGCGACATCGACGTTCCGAAGGGCGGCGTCGGCGACGAAATACCCGTCACCTACGTTCCCGCCCGCAATACCGTGTTGCTTAGCCTGGCGCTCGCCTGGTCGGAGGCGGCGGGCGCCCGGGACCTATTCATCGGAGTCAACGCGCTCGATTATTCCGGCTACCCGGATTGCAGGCCGGAGTTCATCAGCGCCTTTGAAAAGCTGGCGAACCTCGCCACCAAGGCGGGCGTGGAGGGCGGCGGTTTCACGCTCCACGCGCCGCTTCAGGCCATGACCAAGGCCGACATTGCTCGCGAGGCCGGCCGGCTCGGCCTCGACGCGGGACTGAGCCACAGCTGCTACGATCCGACACCGGACGGTCGACACTGCGGCCTCTGCGACGCGTGCAGGTTGCGGGCGAAGGGGTTCGCCGAGGCGGGGCTGCCGGACCCGACGCGCTACGCGGAGCGGCCGGGCGAATGACCTACGCGGTCAAGGAACTCTTCCTGACTCTCCAAGGCGAGGGTGTGCAGGCGGGGAGCCGCGCGGTGTTCCTGCGCTTTGCCGGCTGCAACTTGTGGTCGGGACGCGAGCAGGACCGGGCGGAGGCGCAGTGCGGCTTCTGCGACACCGACTTCGTGGGGACGGACGGGCCAGGCGGCGGCAAGTTCGCGGACGCCGAAGCACTCGCCGATGCCGTCGAGCGAAAATGGGGCGAGGGTAGGGATGCCCGGCTGGTGGTGATCACCGGCGGTGAGCCGATGCTCCAGTTGGACGAGGCGCTCGTGTCGGCGCTCCACGACCGCGGCTTCCGAGTCGCGGTTGAAACGAACGGGACCTTGCCGGCCGTCGCGGGCCTCGACTGGGTATGCGTCAGCCCCAAGGCCGGCACGGATGTCGTTCAGCGGAGCGGGGATGAGCTGAAGCTGGTCTGGCCGCAGCCCGGAATCGATCCTGCCGAGCTGGAAAGCTGGGATTTCGACCACTTCCTGGTCCAGCCGATGGACGGCGAGGATGGAAAAGCGGCTACCGATGCGGCGATCAGGCTGGCGATGGAGCGGCCGCGGTGGAGGCTCAGCCTCCAGGCTCACAAGGTGGTCGGCCTGGCCTAGTCGGAATCGTTGCCCGGTGTGCCCGGCTCGTCGGGCTCGAACGCCGGCTTGCTCTTGTTCGAGCTGCTGTTGTCGGAGCGGTTGTCGGCGTCGTTGCCAGCCAGATCTTCGTTGAACGTATAGTTCACGTCGGCCGCCATGTCGGCGTCCGCGCCGGTGGCAGCGTCAATGGCAGTCGTGTCGTTGACCGCGGTGATGCTCTCGGCGCCGCTATCGCCGCCGATCGCGCTATTGTTGGTCGGCGCATTCCCCGAGCAGGACGCAAGCGCCAGCGATGCCAAAGCCAGGATCATGCGCATCGAATCTCTCCGCATCTTCGAAACGACTATCGCAAAAAAGAGGCTGCCGGGCGAACCCGGCAGCCTCGCATGCAAAACGGCTCCCGAAGGAGCCGCGCATTACATGTTGGTCGTGGTATTCGTCGTGGTGGTCGTCGTCGTCGTGTTCGTGTCCACCGCGTTCATGTCGGTCGTCGCGTTCATGTCGACGGCGTTCATGTCAACGGCATTCATGTCGTTCTCGACAACGAGATTCTCAGCAGTGAGATTCTCGACCGCCATATTGTTGTCGGCGTTGTTGTTGCTGCTGCAAGCTGCAACCGCCAGGGCCGCACCGGCGACCAGGATAAGAGCACGCATTCAAAACTCCCTATTTATTGCGATCTGCAGCGGTCGCCCGCTTCGCAAATCGCACTCAGCATAATCTGAACGGCTCGTCACCATCAAGAGACTTGATTTCATTTATCCCAAGTCACTGAGAAAAAGACGAAACGACCGTTTCAGGCAGGCATCAACGCGCGACATCGGCGTTTCTATCCCGCATTGAGCGAGGCTCGTGACCCCGAAATCGGCGATGCCGCACGGGATGATTCCGTCGAAATGGGCGAGGTCCGGCGCGACGTTGATCGAAAAGCCATGAAGGGTCACCCAGCGCTTCACCCGGATTCCGAGCGCGGCGATCTTTGCTTCGGCCGGTCCTTGCCCGACCCAGATGCCGATCCGACCGGGCGCCCGGTGGGCGGAAACGCCCAAATCGGCGAGCGTGGCGATGAGCCAGCCTTCGAGACCGTGGACCAGCTTGCGGACGTCGCGGCCGCGCTTTTCGAGGTCCAGCATCACATAGCCGACCCGCTGGCCCGGCCCGTGGTAGGTGTACCGGCCGCCGCGGCCGGCTTCGTAGACCGGGAAGTTCAGTGGATTGATGAGCTCGGCCGGGTCGGCGCTGGTGCCGGCGGTGAACAGGGGCGGGTGCTCGAGCAGCCAGACGCATTCGCTTGCTTCGCCCGATCGGATGGCGGCCGCACGCTGCTCCATGAAGGCGAGGGCCTCCTCGTAAGGCACAGGCGATTCGCTGGCCCGCCATTCGACGCCGTCGATCCGCTCCATCGCCCGGCAGATGGCGTAGCGCCGCGCCGGCGGCAAGATTGCAACGGCAGGGCCGCCCCCGCATAACGCTTGAAACATCAGGGGGAATCGATGGCCGAACTTTCCATTTCGCGCGCCTGGGAGGAGACCAAAACCGTTCTCAGCCGCGAAGGCCGCCTGCTTTCCCCGGTCGCGCTGGGACTTGTGGCGATCCCGGTTGCAGTCGCGAACTTCTTCGCACCAGTGGTCGGGAACGAGGCCATGACGCCGGGCGGCTGGGTCGCGATCCTGATCGTGTCGCTGATCGTCTTTGCCACCGGCTACCTGGCTCTGACCCGCCTGGCCATGTTCCACCAGGAAGAGGTTCGTGCGGCAATCCGCCATGCCGTGAGTCGCCTCTTGCCCTTCCTTGCGTCAGCTGTGCTCATCACCTTCGCACTGATCCTGTGCGCATCCCTGGTCGCCGCAGCCTCGGCCCCGAACGTAACGCAGCTCGAGCAACTCGCCGTCGGGGCACTCTTCCTGCTGTTGCTCGTGCTAAGCCCGCTCTTCGGGCGCCTGATGCTCCTCGGGCCGGTTTCGGTCAGTGAGATGGGCGGCCCAATTCACCTGATCAGGCGCTCCTGGTCGCTTACCCGTGGGTACACTTTTGTGCTCATGGGCACGTTCCTGCTGTCGATCATCGCGCTCATCATTCTGGAAATTGCCGTCGGCTTCGGCTCGCTGATGCTTGCGGCGGTGCTGTTTGGCCCGGTCTCGTCCCTGTCGGCGAGCAAGCTGGTCGTTGCGCTGGTCGCGGGCCTGCTCCGAAGCGTCGAATTCACAATCATCGCGGCTATGCTCGCGCGGATCTACCTTCAGCTGGCGGGACGCGATTCCATGGACATCGGAGTGCCCAGAAGCGGGACCTGAGGAGCGCTGTCGGGCGGAAGTATGCCAAGCAGGCGCGGGTCGCGGAAACGCTCGACGGCAAAGCGGCACGGCCTGAAGCCGGCGGTTCGATAGGCGGGAAGTGCTGCCGGATGGTCGAGCGTGCAGGTATGCACATGGACCCGCCGGATCCCGTCACGCCAGGCGAGCTGCAGGGTTTCCGCCAGCAGCCAGCGTCCGTGACCGCGCCCGGCAAGCTCGGGCAGCAGTCCGATGAAGGCTATCTCGCATTCGTTGGCCTCGCGGAAATCCAGCTCCAGCATTCCGATGTCGGTACCCAGTTCGTCGATCACCACGTAAAGCTCGACGGCTTCGTCCTGGATGATCGCCGCAAGCTCGGCGTCGGTCATCGTCAGGCGCGAGAACCATAGCCAGTGCCGGCCGATCCGCCGGAACAGCTGGCGGTATTCGCCGGGATCGGGATTGTGAATCCGCCGGAAGGAAAGGGACGACGCCGGAACCTGGTCCGTGGGCGGCTTGCGCATCTCGAGGAAGGTGACGACGGCGGCCAGCTGGCCTTCCGGAAGCGGCTCGTAACTCATTTCCACCTCGCAAGCGGGGGAAGACTCATCAGGATCGCATCGATGTTTCCGCCGGTCTTCAGGCCGAATAATGTGCCGCGGTCGTAAAGCAGGTTGAACTCGACATAGCGGCCGCGAAACTCGAGCAGCCGCTCCATGTCCCCCACGCTGAAGTCGCTTGCCATCCGCTTTCGGACGATCTTCGGGAAGATGTCGAGGAAGGCCTCGCCGACGTCCCGGGTGAAGGCGAAATTCTGGTCGAATGTGGGCCCTTCTCCGGGCTCATGGCATTCGAGATGGTCATAGAAAATTCCGCCGACTCCTCGCGAGACTCCGCGGTGGGGCAGGAAGAAATAATCGTCCGCCCATTTGGAGAAGCGCGGATAGAAGGTCGGGTCGTGGGCCGCGCAGGCGGCACGGAGCCGCGCGTGGAAGGCCTTCGTGTCTTCTTCGTAAGGGATCGCCGGATTGAGGTCCGCGCCGCCGCCGAACCAGCGTTTGGTGGTGGCGAGGAATCGCGTGTTCATGTGCACCGCAGGGACGTGCGGATTGGCCATGTGTGCGACGAGGCTGATCCCGGTGGCGAAGAAGGTGGGATCTGTTTCATCGGCTCCGAAGATCGTCGCCGCGAACTCGGGCGTAAATCGGCCGCCGACCGTCGATACGTTTACCCCGACCTTTTCGAAGACCTTGCCGTTCATTTGCGAGCGGACACCGCCGCCGCCGGCGCTGCCGCTTTCGTCGGGCCGCTCCCACGACGTCCGCACGAAAGACGAGTCGGACCCGGCCTCGCGCTCGATCTCCTCGAACGCTGCGCAGAGGCGGTCGCGGAGGCTTTCGAACCAGTCCTTCGCGGCCTGCTTCTGTTCGTCCAGCTTGAGCATGGCGAGGTCTCTAGCGCCAGCGGCGGGCCAGCGGAACCGCTTGCCTGCGACCGCCAAATGTCTAGCATCCGACGTCCACCGGGGCTGGGGGGAATTCACGATGCTTCTTGCTCTTCTCGTCCCGCTCGGCCTGGCGATTCTCCTATTTACGTTCGTCCTGGTGCGAGCGGCCATCGCCGAGCGCGCCGCGCCGACTTTCGAATCGATGGTGCTGGGGGCGGTCGTCAGCTTCTTCGACACACTCGGGATCGGATCATTCGCGCCGACGACGGCGTGGATGAAGTTCCGCAAGCTGGTGCCCGACCGACTCATTCCGCCGACGATGCTGGTGGGCCTCAGCCCGCCGGCGATGGCCGAAAGCGTCATCTTCCTGATCCTGCTCGGCGTGATGGTCGATCCCACGCTTCTGTTCGGCTGCGCGGTGGCGGTGCTCCTGGGAGGCCTTGTCGGGGCGCCATTGGTCGCCAGGGCGCAGGTGTGGATCGTTCAGCTGGTTGTGGCGATCGGACTGGTCCTCGCGGCCATCGCCTATGCGTTGACCAACCTTCAGTTGATGCCCGGCGGCGGGACCGCGAGTTCGCTTCCGATCGGCCTTACGATCGCCGCGATCGCTGCCAATTTCGTCTTCGGCGTGCTGCTCAATTTCGGAGTCGGCAATTATGCGCCGACGCTTGTTACCCTGAGTCTGATGGGAATGAACCCGCGCCTGGTTTTCCCGATCATGGCGGCCGGCGCGGCGATGATGGGCGCGGGCGCTTGCGTCCGTCACATCCAGATGCGGAACATTGACATTCGAGTCGTCGTCGGCCTGGGGATCGGCGGAGTCCCCGCCGTCCTGGTCGCGGCGTTCCTGGTCAAGGAGATGCCGCTCCAGCTGCTCCGGTGGCTGGTTATCCTCGTCGTCGTCTATGCGGCCGCGATCATGTTCCGGGCGTCGTGGCTGGCTCGCAAGAGCGAGAATGGACCCGCCGAGGCCGCTCCGCTCGTGCTTTGACGAATCCGCCCCTTGGCAGTGCGGGATGTGGTCGCTATCAGGCCCGCCAATCGCCTTAGGGGGTCCCATTGGGCGGACCGCCACTAGTCACAAGGGTAGGCATGGCTGACGTTCCGGTTACGGCTGGCGAAGGGGTTCGCCGTCGCGATTTCCTAAATGTCGCCGCGGTCAGTTTTGCCGGAGTCGGCACCGTCGCGGCGGTCGCACCTTTGCTCTGGCAGATGGCGCCGCCGGCGGACGTCCTCGCTCTGTCGACGACCGAGGTCGACATCTCCAAGATCCAGCCGGGACAGGGCATCAAGACGGTCTGGCGCAAGCAGCCGGTCTTCGTCCGCAACCTGACTCCCAAGGAAATCCAGGAGGCGCAGGCAGTCCCGCTGTCGGAGCTTCGTGATCCGGAAACTCTCGGCCAGCGCACCAAGCCGGGCAAGGCGAACTGGCTGATCACGCTTGGCGTCTGCACCCACCTGGGCTGCGTTCCGCTGGGAATCGGCGAAGGCGAGAACCGCGGCCCGTTCGGCGGCTATTTCTGCCCGTGCCACGGCTCGGCCTATGACACCGCGGCCCGCATTCGGCAGGGGCCGGCACCGAAGAACCTGATGGTTCCCGAATATGAATTCACTTCGCCGACCACCGTTCGGATCGGCTGAGGGGGCGCACGAAGACAATGAGCTTTTCCTGGGCAAAGACCTACGAACCCAAGCATCCGTTCATGCGCTGGCTGGACGACCGGCTGCCGCTTCCGCGCATCGTGTACGGCGCGACGGGCCCCGGCTATCCGGTCCCGCGAAATCTCAATTACTGGTGGAACTTCGGAGTCCTCGCCGGGATCTTCCTGACGATCCAGATCGTCACCGGGATCGTGCTGGCGATGTGGTATTATGCGACCGCCGACGGCGCCTTCAATTCGGTCGAGCACATCATGCGCGACGTCAACGCCGGCTGGCTCCTGCGCTATTCGCACGCCAACGGCGCGAGCTTCTTCTTCCTGGTCACCTACATCCACATTTTCCGCGGGCTTTATTACGGGTCGTACAAGGCGCCGCGTGAGCTGGTGTGGATGCTCGGGCTGGTCATCTACCTGCTGATGATGGCGACCGCCTTCATGGGCTACGTCCTTCCCTGGGGGCAGATGAGCTACTGGGGAGCGCAGGTGATCACCGGCTTCTTCTCCGCATTCCCGCTCGTCGGAGAGCCGCTGCGCATCTGGCTGCTCGGCGGCTATGCGCCGGACCAGGCAACGCTGACCCGCTTCTTCTCGCTCCACTACCTGCTTCCGTTCGTGATCGCAGCGGTCGTGGTGCTTCACATCTGGGCGCTGCACATCCCGGGGTCGAGCAACCCCACGGGAGTAGATGTGAAGGACGAGAAGGACACCTTGCCGTTCCATCCGTTCTACACGGCGAAGGACGGCTGGTTCGCCGCTCTGATCCTGCTGGTTTTTGCGCTGTTCGTCTATTTCATGCCCAACTCGCTTGGGCATCCGGACAATTACATTCCGGCGAACCCGCTCGCGACCCCGGCGCACATCGTGCCCGAATGGTATTTCTGGCCCTTCTACGCGATCCTTCGATCCTTCACCGTCGACTTCGTCCTCGCGGCAAAGCTGTGGGGCGTGCTGGCGATGTTCGCCTCGATCCTGCTGCTGTTCTTCCTGCCGTGGCTCGACAAGTCGCCCGTTCGCTCGGGCAACTACCGGCCGGTGTTCAAGCGGCTGTTCTGGCTGCTGGTCGCCGACGTCCTGGTCCTGGGCTATGTCGGCGGAGCGCCGATCACTCCGTTCAACATCGCGCTCGGCCAGATCTCCTCAGCTTATTACTTTCTGCATTTCCTGGTGATCCTGCCGCTGGTTTCGAAGTTCGAGACGCCGCTGCCGCTGCCTCGGTCGATCACAGAGTCGGTTTTGCACGGAGAGGCGCAAGAAAGTGCACCCGCCGGAATCAAACCCGGCACAACCACCGTTGCGCGGTAAGGGGATCGCGGTGATTTTCGTTCGCCCAATCAAGTATATTGTCGGCCTGGCCTTCGCCCTGGTACTCCTGGTTTCGCTCTTCGCGGGAGTGAAGGAATATTTCTCCAACCCGCCGGAGCCGCTGCCGGAATCGGAGTTCCACAAGGAGCCGAAGGCGCTCCACCTCGCCAGTGACGGTGCCTTCGGCCGGTTCGACAAGCAGCAGCTCCAGCGCGGATTCCAAGTCTACAAGGAAGTCTGCTCGGCCTGCCACAGCATGAACCTGGTCGCGTTCCGGAACCTGGAGGCGCTCGGTTACAGCGAGGCCGAGGTGAAGGCGATCGCCAACCAGTGGCAGACGGAAGTCCCGTCCATCAATCCGGACACCGGCGAGACGGCGACGCGCAAGGCCATCCCCGCCGACCATTTCCCGAGCCCGTATCCGAACGAAATGGCGGCTCGTGCGGCGAACAATAATGCGGTTCCGCCGGACCTGTCGCTGATCACGAAGGCACGTGAAGGCGGGGCGGCCTATGTCTATTCGCTGCTGACCGGCTACCGGAACCAGGAAGGCTACAGGAACGAGAAGGGCGAGCTTCTCCTGCAGAAGTTCCCGACGGCGAAGACGCCGCCGAACCTGCACTTCAATCCCTATTTCGCGAACCTCAACCTCGCGATGCCGCCGCCGCTCGCGAGCGACGGGCAGGTCCAGTTTGCCGACGGCACCAGACCAACGGTCGACCAGATGGCGAAGGACGTCTCGGCCTTCCTGGTGTGGACTGCCGAGCCGAATCTGGAGCGCCGCCACGCCGCCGGACTCGCGGTTGCCATCTTCCTGCTGCTGGCGACGATCCTGGGCTATCTCGCCTATCGGAACACCTGGGCGGAGGCGAAGCGCGCAGTCCGCGTCACTGGCCCCCTGGATCCGGAGAACAAGGCGAAGCGCCGCCGCGCGAGCGACAACGCGGGCGTGACCCGCTAGGCGACGGCCTTCGAGTGGCGGTACTTAGGCCCCGCCCGCCGTTCAGCGGCGCGACATCAAGGAACGCGCAGTCTCCTCCGCGCATTGAGTGAATTATCCTCGCGTCTGGAGGTATTTATGCGCGCACGTCTTGCAATTCTCCTCGCCGGCGCCGTCGCCCTCGGCGGCTGCGCCTATGGCTACGGCGGCTACGGCTCGCCCTACAGCGGTCTGTCGGTCGGCGTCGGCTACGGCTCCGGTTACGGAGGCTATGGCGGCTACGACAGCTACTACGGCGGCTATCCGTACAGCGGCTATGGCGGCTACGGCTACGGCGCCCCCTACTATGGCTGGTACGACAATTATTATTACCCGGGCAGCGGCTATTACGTTTACGATTCGTACCGCCGCCCCCACGTTTGGAGCGACTCGCAGCGCCGCTATTGGAGCAGCCGCCGCGACCGCGCTCTGGACACGACGCGCAACCATAGGTCCACGACCCGCGATCGCAGCTCGACGACGACCAGCAAGCAAACCGTCCTTCGGGAAAACTGGAGCGGCTTCGAACGCCGCGACGGCGATACCCGCAAGGTGCGTACCGACCGCCGCGAGCGCCGCTCGGACGACAGCCGACCCCGCTAGGGTTGGTTGGAGTCCGGCCGCCGCCGGATCAGGACGATCGACTTGAACCGCATCACCGGGACGTCGTCCTGGTTGGTGACGGTCGTCTCCGTCCGAAACGAGCCCATGTCGGGCTTGCTGCGCGAGGGAGTCTTGTGGGCGATCTTGCCGCGAACGTGCAGGGTGTCGCCGGGATAGACAGGCTTCAGCCAGCGCAGCTCGTCGATTCCGGGTGAGCCGAGGCCGGCCTGTTCCTCGTTCACGACCTTGCGGGCGATCACTGCCATCGTCATCGCGCAAGTGTGCCAGCCGCTCGCGGCGAGCCGGCCGAAGTGGGTCTTGGCCGCTGCCTCGTCAGAGAGGTGAAACGGCTGCGGGTCATACTTGCGGGCGAATTCCAGAACTTCGTCGCGAGTGACCTCGTAGGAGCCGAAATAGGTCTCCGAGCCGATTTCCAAGTCTTCGAAATAGATCATTGGCGCCGCAATAGCGGGGTGCGGGTGAGCGCGCTACACAGCGCTCGTGGCCACTCCAGCTCCGTTACCGGGACATTTCCACCCGCGCCTCATCGAGGCCGCGATCGCGCTCAACGAGAACAGGCTCGACGTTGCCGAGCGCCTCCTGAAACCGCATCTCCAGGAGGACCCTTACGATGCGCGGGCGATCCGGATGCTTGCCGAGCTTGCAGCGCGTATCGGCCGGTTCCGGGACAGCGAGACCTTGCTCCGGCGGGCGGTCGAGATCGCTCCCGGCTGGGCGGCGGCCAAGTCGAACCTGGCGCTGATCCTGGGGCGAATGGGCCGGCCGGCCGAAGCGATGGAGCTGCTCGAC